>DATEIR010000025.1:0-14675 GCA_035278885.1 Gemmatimonadales bacterium
CGCATAGCGCGCGACCGCGTCGAGAGCCTGATCCAGTGGGCCCGAATCCAGCGGCGGGGCGAAGCTGAGCAGGGGGCGTTCCTCCACCGGCAGCGGCACTCCGCGGAGCGCGTCGACCAGGCCCGGCAGGGTACCCGCCGAGGCGGTCACGACGACGGTGGCCGGCATCAGGGCTCGGAGACGGCGGGTCCGGTCGCGCTCCGGACCTGGGCGAGGATCTCCGTGCCGCCCTCTGCGAGGAGCCGATCGGCGAGCCGGACGCCGAGGCGATCCGCGGCGGATGCATCCGCGGCCACGCCCTCCTCCGCTCCGTCCACCGCCCGCTCACCGCCGAGCGACACGACCCGACCGCGCAGCGCGAGCACGCCGGCTTTGCCTGCTACCTCGCCTGCCAGTGCCGCGACGGGTACCTGGCATCCCCCCTCCAGCCGCCTAAGGAAGGCGCGCTCGGCCGCGACGGCGAGAGCGGTGGGAGGGTGATGGACGGCCGCTCGTGCCGCCGCGATGGTCCGATCATCCCCCGCGCGCGCGGTGACCGCGAGTGCTCCCTGGCCGGGGGCAGGCAGCATGACCTCCGGCGGCAGCCGCTCGCCGATGCGGCCGTCGAGACCGAGCCGCAGCAATCCCGCCGCGGCGAGCAGGATGCCCGTCCAGTCGGCGTTCCGGTCGAGCTTGGCGAGCCGGGTGTCCACGTTGCCCCGGATCTCGGCCACGATGAGGTCCGGCCGCAGATGGAGCAGCTGCGCCCGGCGACGCAGACTGCTGGTGGCGAGCGTGGCGCCGCGAGGAAGATCGCGCCAGGTGAGCGGGCCCCGCCCCACCAGCGCGTCGCGGGGGTCGTCCCGCTCGACCACCGCGGCGAGCACCAGGCCGTCCGGCAGCGCGGTGGGCAGGTCCTTGAGCGAATGCACGGCCAGGTCGATCCGGCCTTCGAGCAGCGCGTCGTCGATCTGGCGGGTGAAGAGGGCGCTGGAGCCGATGCGGGAGAGCGGGACCTGCTGCACCATGTCACCGGTGGTGCGGATTTCCACCCGTTCGGTCGGGTGCCCCGAGGCCGACAGCCGCGCCCGCACCTGCTCCGTCTGCCACAGCGCCAGCGCGCTCCCCCGGGTGCCCACCCGGAGCGGTGCCGCGGTCACGTCGCGACCTGCGCCGCCACCCGATCCGCCGTCTCGCCCGCGGCGGCGATCACGTCGCCCAGCGCCACGCCGTCGCGAAAGGACCCGGCCAGCCCCAGCCCGGGATTCCGGCGCTCCGCCTCGTCCATGATCTCCTTGAACCGGCCGTGGCTCAGGCTGTATTGGGGGATCGCCTTGGACCAGAGCTGATGCGCCCGGAACGTGGGCTCCCCGCGCACGCCGAGCAGGGTGCGGAAGTCGTCCTGGACCCGGGCGGTGAGCGTGCTCAGGTCGGCGTCGGCCAGGTCGGGGTTCCGGGTCCCTCCGACGAACGCGGTGAGCAGCACGTGGCCGGCCGGCGCCCGTCCGGGGAACAGGGTCGAGGCGAAAATCGCGCCGAGCACATGGCGGCGCTCCACCTCGGGTACCAGGAACCCGGCCGCGTCGAGCGGATGGGTCACGTCCGCCCGGCGGAAGCCGAGGGCGACGACGGCCACCGGCGGGTGAGCGATGCTCGCCAGCGTCTTGAGCCGATCCGCGCCCTCGAGTCCGAAGTCGATCTCGTCCGCGCGATGGGCCGGCGCGGCGTAGATCACGCCGTCGTAGAGTTCGGCGGCCTGATAGGCGGCGCCGACGGTCCACCCCTTCGGACCCCGTCGAATCTGGGTGACCGCCGCCTTGAGCCGGATCTCGGAGTGAAGGCCGCGGGCAAGGGTGTCGGGCAGCTCCTGCAGTCCGCCCGCGAAGGAGATCTGATCTCCCGCGACCGGGGGCGCGCCCATCCTCCGGGCCCGGGCGAGCTGGCCGAACGCCTTCATCACCGAGCCGTGGGTGTGCTCCAGGGTGTGGAGCCGGGGAAAGGCGTGGCGCAGCGAAAGCTGCTCCGGATCACCGGCGAAGGTGCCGGCGACGAACGGGTTGGCGACGTAGTCCACGACTTCCTGGTTGAACCGGCGGCGGAAAAATCCGGCGACGCTCTCTTCCACCGGCGAGTCGCCCGGCTCCTCCAGCGGCTCCCCGAAGACGGCCAGCTTGGCGCCGTTGGAGAGGAGCCGGGTGGTGAGCAGCTCGGACGGTGAGCTGGGAAGCGCCACCAACCGTCCCTTGCGGACGATGTACCGGCGCCGAGCCGCCGGTTCGGCCGTGAGCCTGCTGCCATCGAGGCCCAGCTCGGTCAGGAGGGCGGCTACCTCGGGGCTCGGGGCGGCGAGTGCCGCCGGGCCCAGCTCGGCCAGGTAATCGTCCCGACGCTCGCTGCGGATGGTGCCGCCGACGCGCTCGGACGCCTCGTAGACCACGACCCTGATCCCGCGGCGCTTGAGGTGGTGGGCGGCCACCAGGCCCGCCACCCCTGCCCCGACGACGGCTACCGCCGCCATAGTCCGGCGAGCGCCGCGTCCACGGCGGCGAGCTCCCGGTCGCCGTGTTCGGTCGAGCTGAAGGCCGCCTCGAAGGGCGAAGGCGGAAAGTAGACGCCCCCCTCGAGCATGGCGTGGAAGAAGTGGGTGTACGCCGCGCGATCGGAGCGCCGGGCCTCGGCGTAGTTCCGGACCGGCTCGCCGGTGAAGAACGGTGTGAGCATGGTCCCCACCCGCTGCACCGTGACCGGCACACCGGCCTCCACGGCCCGGCGCGAGATGGTCTCCGCAAGACGGCCGGCCCACTGCTCGGCGCGCTCCCAGGCACCCTGGCGGGCGAGCTGGTCCAGCGTCGCGAGGCCGGCGGCCATCGCCAGCGGATTGCCGGAAAGAGTCCCCGCCTGATACACCGGCCCCGCCGGCGCGATCTGCTCCATCAGGTCCCGGCGGCCGCCATAGGCGGCGGCCGGCAGTCCGCCACCCACCACCTTGCCCAGGCAGGTGATGTCGGGCTCGATCCCGTAGAGGACCTGCGCCCCACGCAGGTGGACGCGCCACCCGGTCATCACCTCGTCGAAGATGAGCAGCGCGCCGTATCGCCGGGTCAGGGCACGGAGGCCGTGGAGGAACTCCTGCGCCGGCGGGACAACGCCCATGTTGCCGGCGACCGGCTCGACCAGCACCGCGGCGATCTCCTCGCCCCGGGCGGCGAAGAGCGCGTCGACCGCGGCCAGATCGTTGTAGGGCACCACCAGCGTGTCCGCCACCGTGCTGGGGGTGACCCCCGGAGAGTCGGGAAGCCCCAGCGTGGCCACCCCAGACCCTGCCGCCGCGAGCAGCGCATCCGCATGGCCGTGGTAGCAGCCCTCGAACTTGACCAGCCCTCGGCGACCCGTCGCCGCTCGCGCCAGGCGCACCGCGCTCATGGTGGCTTCGGTGCCGGAGCTGACGAAGCGCACCATCTCGACCGAGGGGAAGGTCGCGACCACCCGCTCGGCCAGCCTGACCTCGAGCTCGGTGGGCGCGCCGAACGTCGTGCCCCTCGCCGCGGCCTCTCCGATGGCCGCCAGCACCGCCGGGTGCGCATGGCCCAGGATCAGTGGTCCCCAGGAAAGGACCAGATCGACGTAGCGGTTTCCGTCCACGTCCTCCAGCCAGGCACCCTCGCCCCGCGCCATGAAGCGCGGGGTTCCTCCGACGCCGCGGAACGCCCGCACCGGGCTGTTCACTCCACCGGGCAGGAGCTTCACCGCCTCCGCGAACAGCCGCTCCGAAGCCCCGGTTCGAAGCCCCGACGCAGTCCCCGTCACCGCCCCGCCTCTTCCGCCAGCCACCGCGCCGCCTCCTGCGCATGGTACGTGATGATCATGTCGGCGCCGGCGCGCCGCATGCCGGTCAGCGCCTCGAGGACGACCCGCCGCTCGTCGATCCAGCCCTGCCTCGCGGCGGCCTTCACCAGGGAGTATTCGCCGCTCACGTTGTACGCCGCCAGCGGCAGGTCGGTTCGCTCGCGCACGGCCCGAACGACGTCGAGGTAGGCCAGGGCGGGTTTCACCATCAGGATGTCGGCGCCCTCGGCCTCGTCCAGGGCGGCCTCCAGCAGCCCTTCGCGTACGTTGGCCGGGTCCATCTGGTACTGCCGGCGGTCGCCGAAGGCCGGAGCACTGTCGGCGGCCTCCCGGAAGGGCCCGTAGAAGGCGCTGGCGTACTTGACCGCGTAGCTGAGGATGGCGCGGTCCGTGTGCCCTTTCGCATCCAGCGCCGAGCGGATGGCGGCGACCATCCCGTCCATCATGCCGCTGGGTGCTACGATGTCGGCGCCGGCGTCGGCATGGCTCACCACCACCCGGCCGAGGATGTCGAGCGTGGCGTCGTTGTCCACCACGCCGTCGCGGAGCACGCCGCAGTGTCCGTGGCTGGTGTACTCGCAGCAGCACACGTCGGTGATCAGGAGCAGGTCGGGATACCGTTGCCTCAGGCGCCGCAGGGCCCGCTGGACGATGCCGTCCTCGGCGTAGTTCTCCGATCCGACCTCGTCCTTCGCCGCCGGCAGGCCGAACAGCACCACCGCCGGAATTCCCAGCGCCTGGACCCGATCCACCTCGCGGTCCAGCGCCTCGTCGACCGACCGGTGGTATACCCCGGGCATCGAACCGATTTCCCGTTCGACCTTGGAACCGTGCACCACGAACAGGGGTTGAATGAGATCGGACGCGCGGAGCTCGTGCTCGCGGACCAGGCGGCGCAGGGTCTCGCTGCGGCGGCGGCGGCGGGGTCGGTGAGGGATGGAGGGGGTCACGAGGGTAAGACTAGAGAGCGCGGGCACCCGCCGCAACGGCGCCGGGACGATGCGGCACGGCGGTTGCGGCCACTCCGGGGGCAGGACGTCGTGGCCGCCCGGCCGCGCTCCCTCCGCAGCACTGACGCAGAGGCCTGGCGGCGCCCCGCGGCGCACAGCGTCACCTTAGATCTTCTGCCTATCGAACGGCTTAACGACCCCTCCTCCGCCGTTTCGGGGTGCCCGGGGTCACGGTACATACAACACCGCGTATCACCGCCCGGCGTTCCTGGGCCGTCGCATCTTACGGACAACCGGGCGTTCCGCAGCGCACAGCGCGGCCGCGTGCGCCCGTCTGTGGGATGGAGCAGGACATGACGCGTTTCCTTTTCACCCCAGCCACGCTCTTCGGCGGCTTGACCCTGGCCGCCACCGCCTGCGGCGGTCCGCAGCTCGCCCGGCGCGATCCGGTGCCGCTGGTGCCTTCCGTGGCCATCGTCGGTGCCACCTTGTGGGACGGGACCGGGCGCGCCCAGGTCCCCAATGCCGTCACCGTCGTCCGCGCCGACCGGGTGGTCTGCGCCGGCTCGGCGGGCGAATGCCCGGTGCCCGCCAACGCCCGGGTCATCGACGCCAAAGGCCAGTACCTCATTCCCGGCCTGATCGACTCGCACGTCCACCTGCTGTTCATGGTGGATGGCGGCACGGCCGAGGACATGGCGCTGGACCTTCGCGAGCTGCTGGCCCAGGGCGTCACCACGGTGCGCGACATGGGCACCAATCCCGCCATCCTCCTGCCCCGGGCCCGGGCGCTACAGGCCGCGCCCCGGGTGGTCGCCATGCAGCTGGTGGCCGGGCGAAGGTTCTTCTTCAACGGCTTCCAGGCCGTGGCCACCGCCCGAGGCACGATCATCCGGCAGCCGCCGGCCATGGCCATGCAGCAGCTTGGGTGGACGCCGATCATGTTCACCCCGGCCGACGACCCCGAACAGGTGGTGGCCGAAGCCCGCCGCGTCGGCGCCATGGGACTCAAGCTGTATGCCCAGCTCGACTCCGTGTCGGTGCGACGCCTGACCGAGGCGGCCCACCGCGCGGGCATGCCGGTGTGGGGTCACGCCTGGGTGCAGCCGGCGAGCGTGAAGGAGCAGACCACGGCGGGGATGGATGGCCTGGTGCACGCGGCCGGCCTGGCGGGCGAGCTCTTCAGCGCCGACGAACGGGACACGCTCGTCCGCGACGGCGACCTGCAGGTGGCCACGGCCCGGGATGCGACGCCGCAGGCGGCGCATGATCCCCGGGTCCTGGCCGCGCTCGACACCATGGTGGCCCACGGCACGATGTTCGAGCCGACGCTCGACGCGGTGCGAAAGAGCGTGGCGTCGTACGACTCCCGGCTCCGGCACATCCCATCGATTCAGGAGGATTATGCCCGGGCCGCGGCCGGGTTCGGCGTCGAAGTGACTCGCGAGGCCGTCCGGCGCGGAGTCCGGATCAGCGCCGGCAGCGATCACGTGGCGTACGGCCCCGTGGCCGATCGGGCCTCGCTCTTCGGCGAGCTGAAGCTGCTGGTGGACTCGATCTCTCTCACGCCCACGGCGGCCCTGCTCGCGGCCACCCGTGACGCCGCCCGCGCGATCGGGAGCGACGTGGGTCGCCAGATCGGAACCATCGAGGTCGGGCACTACGCCGATCTCGTGCTCCTGACCCAGAACCCGCTGGAGAACATCGACAACCTGGATTCGGTGGAGTGGGTGATGGTGAGCGGGAAGCTCTGGCGGCCGGGCCAGCTCCGCTCCGGCATCGCGATGCGCTAGGGCCCCGTCGCGATCGGCAGCTCCTCGCGCTCGGCCCATTCGGTCCACGACCCGACGTACACCCGCACCCTGGGGTACCCCAACAGGTACCTCAGGGTGAAGTGCACGTGGCTCGCCTCGGTGGCGCTGTTGCAGTAGGCGATGATGTCCCGCTCCGGCGTGATTCCCTGCGCGGCGTACTCCCGGCGAAGCTGGTCCCGGTCCTTCCAGACGAAGCCGAAGCCTTCCCTCGTCAAATCGCTCTGCCAGTAATGGTTGATCGCGCCTGGGATGTGCCCTCGGCGCATCTGGGCCCCCGCGTCCCCGGCGTACTGATCGGGCGGACGGGCATCCACCAGGAGCGCGCTCTTGGCCGCGAGGGCCGCCTGGACCTCGGCCAGGTCGGCAACCTCGGGGTGGAAGGGACCCGCGGGAAAGTGCGACAGCGGGATGCGAGGGTATGTCCGGGCGATGGCCCGCTGCTCGAGCTGCCACTTGAAGTAGCCCCCGTCCAGCACGTACACCGCCGGGTGTCCGAAGCCGGCCAGGAGCCACGCTAAAAAGGTCGCGTCGATGTTGTGGGTCTCGCCGGCGCTGTAGATCACGACCGGCTGATCCATGCGCACCCCCAGGCGGGAAAAGAGGGCGGCATACGCGTCCGGGTCGAGCAGCTGGGTCGGGATCCCGCCGCGGCTCGCTCGGATCGTCTCGGTGTTGAGGTATTCCGCGCCGGGGAGGTGCCCCGACAGGTAGGTGAAGACGTCGGTCCGGACGTCGATCAGCAGGACCGGGCCCTTCGTCTGCCAGACGGCGAGCGAATCGGTCGAGACGATCCCGGGCAGTCTGGCCTTGGCCGGTTCGGCCTGCGGTGCGGGGTGCGCTCCCCCCGCGCAGGCCGCCAGCATCGCCAGCGCGCCGGACGCGCACATCCGGGTCATGGACTCTCCAGTCCCATGTAACGGTGCTCCTCCTCCACATATACGCGAACGGCATTCCGCCGCTTCCGGGAGGCCAGCGACACCGGTCGATTCTCGTCCGCGGGCGGCAGCGCCGCCAGCGCTCGTTGCATGGGGACGCCCTTCTCGACCGCCGCCCGCATCTCCGATTGGAGGTCGAGGACGTAGGCGCGGGTGCGCGCCACCAGCTCGGCCGGCCGGGCCGGAAGCGCCCCGTGGCCCGGCACCACGATGGCCGGCGCCAGCGAATCGATCCGGGCCAGGGAGAGCAGCAGCTCGGGCGAGGACCCGTCCACCATCATGGTGACGCCGTCCTCCACCAGGATGTCCCCGGCGAAGAGAATCCGCTCGGCCGGCAGCCACACCATCAGATCTCCGGCCGAGTGCCCGGAGCCCGGGTGCCTCACCACGATGGTCCGTCCGCCAAGGCGAAGGGTGTCGGCCGCGGTGACCGGCCGGTCCGGGATATCGGCGAACTCGAAGCCCCGCATCGCGTCGAGGCCCACCACCCGGACCCAGTCGGCGATCAGCGCGTCCTCACCGCCTTCGGAGGCGAGGACCCGGCGGTCCGGATGCGCGATGATCCGGGCGCCTGCCCGCTTGAACACGATCGCGCCGAAATGGTGGTCGGGATGATGGTGCGTCAGCACCAGCCAGCGCACGGGTCGATCGGTGGTCCGCCGGATGGTGCGGAGGAGTCGGGCGCCGTCCCGAGGACTCGCGAGCGCGTCGACCACGACGACACCGGCCGAGGTGACGATGAATCCGGCGTTGGGGCGCCCCTCGACGCCCCGGCCCGTATCGCCGACCACGGCGAACACTCCGGGAGCGAGCTCGCGAGCGGGAAAGGTGACCGTGTCGGCCCGGAGCGGGGGCACGGCCGCGAGCAGTGGGCCGGCGAGCAGGAGTGAGACGATCAGGCGGCGGTGAAGGCGATGGGCACCGATTGGCGGTACACCCCGCCTTTATTATCGGTCCACACCATGGTGAGCGGAGCTTCCTTGTCGGCCTTGAGGGTGAAGCTGATCACCGGGTCACGGCTCACCCCCGAGGTCCAGGTGAACCGGGCGACCTGCTCGTCCCCGTAGGTGATCACCACGTCCTTGATGAACCAGGCCGGAATCGGTTTTCCTTCGGCGGTCCGGAAGAACCCGGTGTCCATCGGGTGCGAGATGATCGAGTTGACCGTGATGATCTCGCCCCGGGCGATCCGGTCCGGCACCTTGATCCGCGCGTCGCCGACGGTGCTCATCAGCCGCATCCGTTGAGGGTGACGTTCACGTGGGTGTAGGCCGCCCACAACTCGCCGTTGCTGGTCTCCGCGATCGCGCGGACCCAGGTCGAGCGCTTCATCTTGATGCGGGTCGAGAGGGACACGGTCCCGACCGCGGGGGAGAGCTCGTAGACCGCGAGATGCGCATCGGGATTGAAGTCCACCACCAGATGCACCGCCTTCACGTAGCGGTCCGGGGTCATCGGGAGGTCACTCTCGATGATTACCGGCACCACCCGCCCGTCTTCGGCGGCCACGGGCATATCGAGCGAGAGATGGCCTCGGGTGATCGGCCGACCCTGGCTGATGTCCTGGATGATCTTGGCGACGATCTCGTTGGGGATTTCGGGATCGTCCGGCCCGGTTCCCGACACGGCGGCGAGTAGTCGCTCGCCTCCGCCGAGGGCGCCGGACCCGAGCAGACCGGTAGCCGCGAGGGCAGCGGTTCGCAGAAACGTGCGGCGGGACGATGGGTCGGACGTCGCCATAGATCCTCCGGGGCCTGCGGGTACTTCAGACGTAACCTTGAGCCCTCCGCGGTGAGAGTCAAGCAAGCCGCGAAGTTGCGGCCCGCCCCTTGCCAGCCCACGCTCGGTTCGGCTCGGGCCGAGGCCTCTGCAACTTGTGTCACCGAGAGCGAGCCGCTACTTTAAACCCTTCAGCCACAAAGTGATGTGGGGGCTCCCCCACTTCCTCTATGTGCCGAGGCACCGTGGACACACAAGAGCTTCAATCAGTCGCGCTCTTCGAAAAGTGCCGGCAATTTACCAAGGCGCGCGAGCTCCAGGCCGTCGGTCTCTACCCGTACTTCAATCCGATCTCGGAGTCGGAAGACACCGTCGTCGTCATCGACGGCCAGAAGCGGATCATGCTGGGGTCGAACAACTACCTCGGCCTGACCCACCACCCCAAGGTTCTCGAGTCCGCCACCCGGGCCCTGCACCGCTACGGCTCCGGCTGTACCGGCAGCCGTTTCCTGAACGGCACCCTGGACCTCCACGAGCAGCTCGAGCGCGACCTGGCCGAGTTCCTCGGCAAGGAAGCCTGCCTGGTCTTTTCCACCGGGTACTCGGCCAACCTGGGGCTCATCTCGGGCCTGGTCGGCCGGGGCGAGGTGGTCTACCTCGACAAGCTGGACCACGCGTCGATCGTGGACGGGGCCAAGCTGTCCTACAGCGAGACCGAGCGGTTCAACCACGGCGATCTCGCCAACCTCGAGCGCCGCATGGAGCGGAACGGCTCGAGCCGCGGGTCGATGATCATCGTGGACGGCGTGTACTCGATGGAAGGGAACATCGCCGACGTCCCCGCCCTGGTGCGGGTGGCCCGCAAGTACGGCTCGGCGCTCGCGCTCGACGATGCCCACGCGTTGGGCGTCCTCGGCCCCAATGGCGACGGCACCGCCGCCCACTTCGGGATGACCGACGAGGTGGACATCATCGCCGGCACCTTCAGCAAATCGCTGGCGTCGATCGGCGGCTTCGTGGCCGGCTCCGAGAGCGTCATCCACTATCTCAAGCACCACAGCCGGCCGCTCATCTTCACCGCCTCGCTGCCGCCGGCCAACACGGCGGGCGTGCTGGCGGCCCTTCGCGTGCTGCAGGACGAGCCCGAGCGCCGCGAGCGGCTCTGGGCCAACACCCGCCGGCTGCAGGAAGGTTTCCGCGCGCTCGGGTTCGACATCGGCCCCACCCAGACGCCGATCGTCCCGGTGCTGATCGGCCCGCTGGAGAAGACCTTCCTCATGTGGCGCCGGTTGTTCGACGCCGGGGTGTTCACCAACCCCGTCGCCCCGCCGGCGGTGCCGCCGTCGCAGTGCCGGCTCCGCACCAGCCTCATGGCGACGCACACGTTCGAGCAGATCGACTTCGCGCTGGACCAGTTCGCCCGCATCGGTCGGGACCTGGGGGTCGTCTGACCCTCCCGCTCCGCGTCGCCGCGGCGCGGGCACCACGCGACGTCAAACGCTTCATCGATCTGCCCTATCGGCTGCACGCGCGGGACCCGCTCTGGGTCCCGCCGTTGCGTCGGGACGTCGCCAGCCTGCTGTCTCGCAGCAAGAACCCCTTTTTCGAGCACGCCGAAGCCGAGTACTTCCTGGCCGAGCGCGGCGGCGAGGTGGTCGGACGCATCGCCGCGATCGCCAATCGCCTGCACAATGAGACCCACGACGACCGGGTGGGCTTCTTCGGCTTCTTCGAGTGCGTGGACGATCAGGCCGTCGCCGACGCGCTGTTCGCCGCCGCGGCCGAGTGGCTGCGGCCCCGCGGATTCGACACCGTGCGCGGCCCCGCATCGTTCTCCGTGAACGACGAATGCGGCCTCCTGGTGGACGGGTTCGGCACGCCGCCCACGCTCATGATGCCCCACAACCCGCGCTACTACGTCACGCTGCTGGAACGGGCCGGCTTCGCCAAGGCCAAGGACCTGCTGGTCTACGAGGGCGGCTCGATGGAGGGCTACGTGCCCGTGCCCGAGCGCCTGGCACGGGGCACCGAGCTCATCCGGCAGCGGCAGGGGATCACGCTGCGCCCGCTCGACATGAAGCGCTTCGCGGCCGACGTGGACAAGATCAAGCAGATCTACAACGCCGCCTGGCAGAAGAACTGGGGCTTCGTGCCGATGACCGAGCACGAGATCGATCACCTGGCCGAGCAGTTCAAGCCGGTGGTGATTTCCGACATCGTGCCCTTCGCCGAGAAGGATGGGCAGGTGATCGGATTCGGGATCGTGCTGCCCGACCTGAACGAGGTCTTCCGGGGCAACCGTGGCGGCTACCTGCTGCCGGTGCTGCCTCGGCTCCTCTGGCGGCTCTGGCGCCGCAAGTTCGTCCGCGCCCGCATCCTGCTGCTCGGGATGCTGCCCGAGTACCAGGGAAAGGGCGTGGACGCCATGCTCTACCACTGGATCTGGACCGTGTGCGGCCAGAAGTTCGGGATCACCTGGGGTGAAGCGGGCTGGATCCTGGAAGACAACCCGGCGATGAACGCCGGCCTGGAGAAGATGGGCTTTCGGGTCTACAAGACCTATCGCCTCTACGACCGGGCGCTGTAGCCATGAAGGCGCTGGTGACCGGCGCGACCGGGTTCGTGGGCAGCCACCTGGCCGAAGCCCTTCGCCGCCGCGGTGACGACGTAACGGTGCTGGCCCGCTCGGCGCAGAAGGCGCGGGCCCTCGAGCCGCTCGGAGTCCGGGTGGTACCCGGCGACCTGGGCGATGCCGCCGCCGTCGCGGGCGCCTCCGAGGGTCAGGACGAGATCTATCACGTCGCCGGAGTCGTGGCGGCACGCAATGAGGCCGAGTTCCTGGCCGCCAACCGGGACGGCACCGCCAATGTGGTGGCCGCCGCGGCCGCGGGCCGGCCCCGCTTCGTGCTCGTCTCCTCCATGGCCGCCGGCGGCCCGTCGCCGCGGGACCGCCCGCTCCGGGGGGACGAGCCCCCGGCCCCGGTGACCGCCTACGGCCGCAGCAAGCTCGCCGCCGAACAGGTGGTCCGCGCCTCCTCCCTGCCCTGGACCATCATCCGCCCGCCCACGGTGTATGGCCCGCGGGATCACGAAGTGCTGAAGGTCTTCCAGCTGGTACGCTACGGCGTCGCACCGGTCTTCGGCGACGGGACCCAGCAGCTCTCGGCGGTCCACGGCGCCGATCTCGCCGAGGCGCTGATCGCCGCCGCACGGGGTGCCGCCACGCTCGAGCGGACGTACTACGCCTGCCATGAGGAAGTCGTGACCAGCGCCGAGCTGGTCCGCTACGTGGGCGAGGCGATGGGTCGACGTCCGGTGGTGATTCCGGTGCCGGCCCTGGTCGGCCGCGCGCTGCTCGGGATCACCGAAACGGCCGCGCGGCTCGCCCGTCGGGCCACCATCCTCACGACCGACAAGGCCAACGAGTTCTTCCAGCCGGCCTGGACCGGCGACCCCGCACCGCTCACGCGGGACAGCGGCTGGTCCGCGGCGCGCGACCTCCGGACCGGCCTCGCGGAGACCTACCGATGGTATCGGGACGCCGGGTGGCTGTAGCGTTGCGCCCGGTAGACGTGCTGCTGCTCGGCTATCTGGGCGTGGTCTCGGTGGTGGCGGCGGCGCGGCTCGATCGGACCCCGGAGTGCTGGTGGCTCCTGCTCGCACACGCACTCTTCGTCCTGCTGCTCTTCCTGCTCACCAGACCCGGGCTGGGCCCGTTCGGCCGCGCGATCCGGGAGGTCTATCCCCTGCTCCTCGTGCTCGGGCTTTACGCCGAGCTCGACGTGTTGAGCGGCTCGGGCAGCGTAGTGGTTCACGACCCGCTGGTGCAGCACTGGGAGGTGGCGGTGTTCGGGATGCAGGTGAGCGCCGAGTGGTGGCAGCGGATGCCGAGTCGTTTCTGGTCTACGGTCCTCCACGCCGCGTACTTCTCCTACTACGTGATCGTCATCACCCCGGCGTTCTACTTCGCGCTGCGTCGCGATCTGGCGTCGTTGCGGCACTTCATCCTGGTGCTGATGACCACCTTCGTGATCTGCTATCTGGTGTTCATCTTCTTCCCGGTCGCCGGACCCTACTACGAGTTTCCCCGCCCGGCGGCCTGGTTCACCGACAACTTCTTCGCCCGTCTGGTCTACCAGACGCTGGCGACGGGCAGCTCGTACGGGGCCGCGTTTCCGAGCTCGCATGTCGCCGCCACGGTCGCCACCGCCATCTCCTCCGCCCAGGGGAGCCGCAGGCTCGGACTCGCGCTGGTAGTCCCCACGGTGCTGTTGACCGTCGGCGTCGTGTACTGCCAGATGCACTATGGGGTGGACGCGCTGACCGGCCTGGTGATCGGGATCGCCGTGCCCTTCGCGCTGCGCCATTATCACGCGCCCGACGAGTGAGCCTGGCGGGCACGAAAAAGCCCTCCGGGCAGGACGCCCGGAGGGCCGGATTCGCGGCGCGACCGACTACTACTGCACCGTGATCTTGCCGTGCATCCCCAGCGCGAGGTGAGGCAGGCAGTAGAACTTGTAGTCGCCCGCCGGCGCACCGGTGAAGGTGACCTTGTAGGTGCCGTTGGGCTCGGTGAGGAGCGGGCCCTCGAGCGGGGCCATCTGGTCGGGCATCCCGTTCTTGAGCGCGTCCGCCGCGCCGGAGGGAATGCTGTCGGTCCAGAACGACACGTTGTGCGGACCGCCCGTCACGTTGTGGAAGGTGACGACGTCACCCGACTTGATCGTCAGATTGTCGGGCGAAAACTTGTAGGTGCTGCCCTCGAGCACCATCTGGACATCATGGGACGCCCCGGTTCCGGCAGCAGGAGCGGCAGTCTCGGCCGAGGGGGCCGGCTGCTCGGGGGTCGCCGTCGTCTGCTGATCTTCAGCCTTCTTCTCGCCGCCGCCACAGGCCGCGAGCAGGACGGCAAGTCCCGCCGCCACGGAAGTCACACGCATTGCCAGTCTGCCTCCTCATGATACTTGCAAGGGTCGGACTTTGTGAACGAGTTCACAAAGATACTGTCGCCGGCGGCAAAGGGAAGAGGGCCCGCATGTCCGCCGCCGGACCGCACGCGGGTATACCTTTGACGCTGCCATGACGATGCCGGACGTGATCACGAAGCCGCTCCCGATGTGGGCGCCACCCTGCCAGAGCCTGGGCCGGCAATGCCGATCGCTCCGCGTCACCCTGCGGGTCGGCTCCCTGGATGAGGGCACCACATCGCTCGACCACGAGGCCACCTGGCTGCTGGGACACACCGCGCGGATCACTTTCGGCGAGCTCTGGGAGGGTGACGGCGACCTGTACGTGGACGCCGTGCTGCACCTCCCCTGTCGCTGGCTGCAGGAGCAGGGGCCCCAGGCGACATGCACCCTCTACGGGTTCACCGCCGCGCTGCCGGGCTCGCGCCGCTCGGTGCAGCCGCGGCGGCTTGGCTCGAGTCGCTT
>DATEIR010000026.1:0-34742 GCA_035278885.1 Gemmatimonadales bacterium
TCCCGGTGCGGCTTCCGCGGAGCCGGTGCCGCTCCCCCGCGCGCTGACCGAGGTGGTGGGGGCCGCCGCCGCGGAGCAGCCGGTGGTGCTCGCGCTGGACGATGCGCAGTGGGCGGACAACGACAGCGCGCTCGCACTCGGGGGCGTGCTGCGCGACCTGGCCGCCGCGCCGGTGACGGTGGTGCTCGCGACCGCGCCCTACCCGCCCCGGCCCGAGCTGGACGAGCTGCGCAGCCGGATCGGCCGCGACCTGGAGGGATCGGCGATCCGGCTCCGCCGGCTCGACCGCGCGGCGCTCCGCCACCTGGCCGGCCAGATGCTGCCCGACTACGACCCGGCCGCGCTCGACCGCGTGGTGCGGCGGGTGGCCAACGATTCCGCCGGGCTGCCGCTGCTCGCGGTAGAGCTGCTGCGCGCGGTCGCGCTCGGTCTGGACCTGGGCACCATCTCCGGCGCCTGGCCCGCCCCGCTGCACACCCTGGATCAGAGCCTGCCGGGCGAGCTTCCCGACGCGGTCATCACCGCCATCCGCATCGCCGCGCGGCGGCTCACCGCCACGGCCCAGCGGGTGCTCGCCGCCGCCGCCGTGCTGGGCGATCTGGCGACCCCTCCGGTGCTCGAGCGCGCGCTGGGGCTGCCCCGGGACGAGGTGGGCCGCGCGCTCGACGAGCTGGAGTGGCATCGCTGGCTCACGGTCGAGCCGCGGGGCTACTCGTTCGTGGCGCGGATCGTCCGGCAGGTGGTGGAGCGGGACATGGTGACCGCGGGCCAGCGGCGGCGGGTGCTGGAGGCCGCCGCTCAGCCGGCCGCGCCGAGCGCCTGACTCGCCGCCCGGTCGAGACTCTCCCGCACCGCGGCGGTCAGCACCACCGGGGTGATCGGCTTCGGAAGGATGGTCACACCCGGGTCGATCCCGCCGCGGCCCTCGACCTCATCGGTGCTGTAGCCGGACATCAGCAGCACGGGTAGCCGCGGCGACCGTTCCCGAAGACGGGCCATCAGCTCGAGCCCGTTGAGCCGCGGCATCACCACGTCGCTCAGCACCAGGTCGATGCGCCCGGGGTTGGCGAGCACGTAGTCCAGCGCCGCCGAGCCGTTGGGAGCCTGAAAGACCTGGTACCCCGCATCCTCCAGGGCCCGGCACACCAGCGACCGCACCACCGCCTCGTCCTCCACGACCAGGATCCGCTCACCACCGCCTGGGCCGGCCGCGGGCCGGGCCCGGACCGGGGTGATCTCCTCGGCGACGAGGGGCAGATGGATGGCGATCGAGGTGCCTTCGCCGGGCGCGCTGGTCAGCCGGATGAAGCCGCCGCTCTGGCGGACGACGCCGTGCACCATCGAAAGTCCCAGGCCGGTCCCGCGGTCCACCGGCTTGGTGGTGAAGAACGGCTCGAAAGCCCGCGCCTGCACCTCCGGCGGCATGCCGGCGCCGTCGTCGTGCACCGTGAGCCGCACGTAACGCCCGGGAGCGCCCTCGCTGCGATCGAGGTCGCCCGCCGCCAGCTCCAGATCGCGGGTCTCGATCAGGACGGTGCCGTTGCCGGTAGTGGCGTCGCGCGCGTTGGCCACCAGGTTGACCAGCACCTGCTCCAGCTGGGTGCGGTCCATCACCGCCCGGGCCTCGCGGCTGGCCTGCACCACCTCCAGCCGCCGGTCGGAGCCGAGCACACGCTGCAGCGTCGGCGTGAGCTCGCCCACCACCGAGCCGACGTCGATCACGCTGGGCCTGAGCACCTGCTGCCGGCTGAAGGCCAGGAGCTGCCGCGTGATGGCGGCGGAGCGCGCGCCGGCCTTCACCATCTCGTCGATGTCCCGACGCATCGGGTCGTCGGCGCCGATCTGCTGCAGCAGCAGCTCGCCGTAGCCCATGACGACCGACATCATGTTGTTGACCTCGTGGGCCATCCCGCCGGCGAGCTGCCCCACGGACTGGAGCCGCTGGCTCTGGCGGAGCTGCTCCTCGGCGAGCACCCGCTCGTGGATGTCGGTGGTGATGCCGAGCCAGGTGCGAATCGCGCCGGTCGCGTCCCGGTAGGGCACGGCGGTGGTGAGCATCCAGCGCCAGGCGTCTTCTCCCGCGCGGAGCCGGTGCTCCATCTGGAAGCGCTCGGCGCCCGTCCTGACCGCCTCGCGCCACTCGGCCACCACCCGGGCCCGCTCGTCGGAATGCAGCGCGGCGGTCCAGCCTTCGCCGCGGGCGGCCTCGGGAGGAAGTCCGGTGTACTCCTGCCAGCGCGCGTTGACCCAGTCGATGCTGCCGTCGGGCCCGGCGGCCCAGAGGAGCTGAGGAAAGGCGTCCGACAGGAAGCGGTAGCGACGCTCGCTCTCTCGCAGGAGACGGGTGGCCTCGACCACCTCCGCGCGGAGAAACGATCCCGCGCCCTCGGGGCCGCCGCCCGTCAGCGGATGTCCGGCCCGGTGCTCGCGCTCGACCAGCGCGCGCAGACGCACCAGCTCGGTGACGTCCTCGACCCAGTGGAGAATCTCGCGGACCTCGCCCCCGGGCCCCAGGATCGGCGTGTTCAGCGGGCTCCACCAGCGCTCCTCGAAGCCGCCGCCGGGGCGGGGAATGTCGTACTTCTGCAGCGGCATTCGGTCCGGCGCTCGCCGGGCGAGCACCCGCTCCAGCGAGGCGCGCAGGTTTCGGACGCCGTCGGCGGCCGGGTCGTCGGGATTGTCGGGAAAGACGTGGAAGAGGGAACGGCCGACCACGGTGTCACGGGTGGTCATCGTGGCCGCGAGATACGCGTCGCTCACGCCGACGATGACGAAGTCGGCGCTCAGCAGCAGATAGTTGGCAGGTACGCTCTCGAAAACCGCCCCGAAATCAGGGCGGAAAGGGTCGTCCAGAGGCACGACGAGGTCTCCCGTGGCGAGCGCGCGGCGCGCGGATGATCCAGGATGACGTCGGTGCGATCTGCCACAGTAATACCCAACACAGCGACTCGCCATGTGGCGGCCGGCGGACCGGCCGCCACATGGCGTTCTGGATCGTTACATCGCTGCGCTTAGACCGCGACGCGGTTCACGCGAGCTTCCGCGATCCCCGTCAGCTTGAGATCGGCGGCCTTCTCCTCGGCGAGGGTCTGATCCAGCACGGCGGCGCAATCCGCCCGGCCCAGCTGCTTGGCCCAGGCGATCAGGGTGCCGTACCGGGTGATCTCGTAGTGCTCCACGGCCTGGGCCGCGGCCAGCGCCGCCGCGTCGAGCACTTCGTGGTCGCTCGCATCGCCCATGATGGCCTCGGCCTCGTCGATGATGCCGTCGATGGCCGGACAGGTCACCGCCTTGGCGGGCTCGCCGTGCATCTTGAAGACCTGCTCCACCCGGGTGATGTGGTTCTTGGTCTCATTGAGGTGGCTCTGCAGCGCCTGCTTGAGCTGCGCGTCCTGCACCTTTCCGATCATCTTGGGCAGCGCCTTGGTGATCTGCTGCTCCGCGTAGTAGATGTCCTGAAGGGTGTGGACGAAAAGATCGTCGAGCGTCTTGATCGGCTTGGACAGCAAACCCATGGTCTCTCTCCCATCGAAGAAAAAATCAACGCCGGGCCGGAACCGCGGGCCCGGCGCACTGATCTCGAATCGCGCGCCCATTGTGGCCGATGGGGCGCCACCGGGGCGGTGACCCCGATCACCGCCTCACGCGGCGATCGGGATCTCCCTCGCGTACCGCGCGAGCCAATCCTCGAAGGACTGCAGCTCCGGATTGAGCGTCCGGGAGAAGTCGATGCTGCGCGCCCCCCGGTAGTCCTCGTTGAAGTCCCGCTTGAACTGGAACATGTTGCCCAGGTCGTCGGCGCCGGGGAAGCCGAAGCTCCGGTACGTCTCGGGGCTGACCGCGTTGTAGACGACCTCCCGCCCCAGTGCCCGGCTCAGCGCCGCGGCCATCTCCTCGCCCGACAGATGCTCCCCCGCGATGCCGACCGTGCGATTGATGAACTCGTCGCCGCGCTGGAAGATCGCGTACGCCGCCTTGCCGATGTCCTCCACCGCGATGGCGGGCAGCTTCTTGTCACCCAGGGGGTAGCTGATGGCGAGGCGCCCATCCGGGCCCTTCTGGGGACCGGCCCCGAAGTGGATCAGGTTGTCCCAGTAGAAAGCGGTGAGCAGGAACGTGGTGGGGACGCCAAGAATCCGGAAGATCTGGTCGGCTTCGCCCTTGGCATCGAAATGGGGCACCTTGTACCGGCTCTGCAGGGTCGGCATGCGGTCGTCGCCCAGGGGCACCCAGCGGCGGGTGTCCTCCAGGGTGGACCAGATCACGTGGTGCACACCGGCGGCCTTGGCCGCCCGGGCCTGATTGCCGGCCTGGGCCAGCTCCTTCTCGGGCGAGAAGTGCTCCCAGAAGTTGGTGAGCGCGAAGACGCCGTAGGCCCCGGCAAAGGCACGCTCCAGGCTGGCCTGGTCGTCCAGGTCGGCGGCGACGACCTCGGCGCCCGCCGCGGCGAGGGCGCGGCCCTTCTCGGAATCGGGGTTCCGGGTCAGCGCCCGCACGCTGAATTCGCTGCTGCGGTCGGCCAGGATGGCGCGCACCAGGCCGCCTCCCTGGGCGCCGGTGGCGCCGACGACCGCGATGATCTTCTTCTCAGCCATAGCATCCTCACGTGAATTAGTGTTTACAACACGCAATAGGGCACAAGAACAGCGCTAGGGCACCAGGGCATCGCACAACCGGGAGAGCCGGCGCAGCTCCGGCTCGCTCAGCGTGGCCGTGAGCTCGGCGTGCGCCTGCTCGAGATCCGGTGTCACCCGCTCCAGCAGCGCCAGCCCCGCCCGGGTGATGGTCGCGACGGACTCGCGCCGATCCTCCGGATTGCGGGCCCGGGCCACGATGCCCTGCCGGCACAGGCGGTCGAGCATCCGGGTGACGTCCGGGGAACGGTGGATCATGCGGCGGGCGATTTCGCAGCGGGGGTGACCCCCGGGATATACTCCCCGGAGGATGCGCAAGACGTTGTACTGGTCGGCGGTCAGGCCATGGCGTTGACAGACCGCTTCCGTGACCTGGTCCAGGTGATCGGCCGCGACCGCCAGGCTGATGACCGCCTCGCTGGCCACGCTCTGGAAGGCCCGCTGCTGCTGGATCCGATCCCGAACCGGCATGCGGGAAATATGTGTTTATAACACATTTTGTCAAGCTCGGCCGTCAGCGGGGCTCGAAGTCGGCGTCGGCCAGGTGGTTGAGGCGAACGGTGGTGTAGCGGTAGTCGTAGCGGTCCGGGCCCTGCAGAAACGCGGCTCGGCGGAAGAGCCGCACCCCGTCCACGGTCTCCCAATCGTCGAAGACGACCTCCACCCGCGCCGCGCCCCGGCCGGTCTGGTTCCGGAGCCGGAGACCGACGGGCAGGGTATCGCGCCGGCCGAGATAGAGGATGGCCGGTGTGCCGAGCTCGTCGAGCAGCGACACCGCCAACGCGGAATCACCGCCCCACGGCTGGATGCCCAGGAAGAGTGGATCCCGCAGACGGCTCTCCGGCGCGAGCACCAGGAAGTGGAGCTCGTGGCCGCGCACGACGCTGCCGGTCACCGAATCCGCTCTCGCGACCCGTCCACCCTGGTCCATCCATGCGCCCTGCGGGCCGAAGCCCGCCAGGAACGCCGAGCCGAGGGCGAGCCGGGCGCGGCCGTCCCGACCAGAGCGGATCGACGCTGGAAACGCGCGCCGCGGGCCCTGAACGGAGGCGATCGCCTCGAGCGTCTGCACCCGGCTCGCGCCCAGAGCCCGGGCGCTCGCGTCGAGCACTCGACGGGCGACCCTGTCGGGCGCGGTGGCGGGGCACCGGGCGGGCGGATGGGGCTCGAAGGTGGACGCGACCGTCTGCATCCGCCACCGGCCGTCGCGCCAGCGATAGCTGGAGCTGTAGGCGGTCACGAACACCCGCCGGCGCCGCTCCTCCTGGCTGTCGGGCTCCTCGCGGTCCACGCACACTACCTGCAGCGCCGTCGCGAGCGAGCCGTCGTCGGAAAGCGCTACGCGGGGCGGCTCCAGGTACTCCCACGCCCGGTAGGCCGCGCCCGCGAAGTAGCGGGAGAACATGGCCCGCACCGCGTCACGCGGCTGCGCGCTCCGGACCCCGGCGTCCAGCGATTCGAGGGTGTCGTCGAGGCCGTCCGCGAGGAGCCGCGCATCGCCGGCAAAATGGGCCTGGCGTGCCTCCCGGAAGCCGGCCTCGAGCGCGGCCCGCCGCGCGGCGAGATCGCCCCGGTCGCGGGCGCAAGCGGAAAGGAGCAGCAGGAGCAGAAATGCCGCCGGGCGAAGCATCGCGACCTCGAGAGGGGATGCTCGCCCGACGCGACCGCACGGACGGCGGTTTCAGTGAGTCTCGCGGCTCTCCTCGCGGAGCACGGCCAGGCTCCTGCTGCCTAGCGTCACCAGCGACTGGAAGAGGCCCTTGACGGTGAGCTTGGAGCCCTCGGGCGGGGGACTGTTGCCCTCGGAGACCACGGTCAGCGTTCCCGTGTTGTCCTTGAGCTGGTAGGCACCGGCCACGATGGCGCCGATGCTCTTGCTGACCTCGCCTTTCACCCGCACGGTCTTGCCGTTGTACTTGGAGGAGTTGCTGAGGAGATCACCGATCGGGGTGGTGGAGGCGCAGCCCGCCAGCATGAGGACCAAGGCGAGCAAGGGAAGGCGACGGACCGCGCGAGACGAACCGAGCATGGTGGACGGCTCCGGAACGGGGTCGGAAGCTTGCTTGGACCCAAGGAACTTACCCGGGGCCTCGCCGGCAGGGCCGCGACCCGCGTCACACTGCTTTGCCCAGCGATTAGCGGTTCCCCACGACCTCGATCCGGGCGATCCGGTCCGCTTCCAGAATCCCTTCCGCCACGGCCCGGCCGCCGTCGATCACGCCGAAGACGGTGAACTCGTGGTCGAGCAGGGGGTTGTCGACCAGGTTGATGAACCACTGGCCATCGCCGGTGTCGCGCCCGCGGGCGGAGACCCCGAGCGTCCCGCGCGCGTGCATCCGGGAGGTCAGCTCGTCGCGCATGAAAGTCGCGTCGCCCACGTACTCGTTGGCGTCGGGCCCGCCGCCCTGGACCACGAAATTGGGCTCGACCCGCTGGAACACCTTCCCGTCGTAGAACCCCGCTCGCACCAGGCGGACCACCCGCGCGACGGTGGCGGGCGCCTCCGCCGGCAGCATCCGCACGGTAAAGACGCCGCCGCCGCTCGAGGGCGCCATCGTGACCCGGAGGCGGACGCCGGGGTGCAGGAAGGTGGCCGCGAGCGGCGTGTCCGGGAGCGGCAGCGGCCGGGCGTGGCCCGCAACCGGCGCGCCGCTCCAGGCCGACAGCCGTTCCGCCGCCGCCTGGACCACCGCCGTGTCGTAATCCTCGAGCGAGGGGGTGAGCCGCGGAGCCGCGGCCGGGGTGCCCAGCTCCCCGATCCGCTTCAACAGCTCGAGGCGGGGGTCGCGGGCGTTCTCGGTGCGGCCGGCGGCCAGCCGATCGTAGGCCAGCAGCAGGCGTTCGAGCGCGCCCGGCGCCGTGGTGCCTTCCAGCGCCGTGGCCGCGGCGAGCACGACCTGGTTGCCCGAGGAGCCGAGGGCCCGAAGGTACACGCTGTCGGCCTCGTGGCCGGCGGTGGCCGCCAGGCCCGCGATCGCCGCCTCCTGGACATTGCGATCGGCGTCGCGGGACAACGCATAGAGCAGCGGCCGTGCGCCGGTGAGCGCCGCGGTGCGCGCGGCGTACACCCGGGTCTCCCAACGGGCGCTCCGCGCCGCGGAGGGGAGCAGCCGCGCCGCGCCAGGACGGTCGAGCCGCGCCAGCGTGAGCAGGCTGTGCGCCGGTATCTGCCAACGATGGTCGCCGGGGCCGCTCCGTCCCGGCGCCGAGGCGAGCCGCCGCAGCACCGACCCCGCGCCGGCGGTGTCGGCGCAGCCCGAGCCGAGCGAATCGACGGCGGTGAGCGCGACGGCCGGAGACGGGTCGCCGGTCGCGGCGAGGATGGGGCGGCAGTCGGGCGGGCCGTCGCCTAGGCGCGCGGCGGCGACGGCCTCGATGCGCACGATCGTGCTGGAATCGCGGAAGCCGTTCCGCACCATCGTGGCGCGAAGGGTCGGGGCCAGAGCGCCGGCTCCCCGGAGCGTCATCCGCCGCGACTCGTCGTCCCGGTCGCGTATGGACCGCACCGCGGTGGCGCTGTCGAGCCCGCCCGCGGTGGCGAGGGTACGCAGCGCGAGCCGTCGCACCAGCGTGTCGGGCGACCCGAGCGCAACCGTTCGAAGCGCGGCGATGGATGCATCGCCGATGTTGCCGGTCGCCTTGCGTGCCCGGGCGAGCGTGTAGAGCCCGTGGATCACGCCCGGACCCTGGGAACGCCCGAGCGCGGCTCGGATCGACGTCTCGGCGTCGCGCGCGGCGGCGCTGTCCGGCAGCGCGAGGCGGCCGAGCGATTGGGCCAGGGCGTCACGGACCACCGAGTCCGGCTCGGCGGCCAGTGCACCGGCCAAGGCGCCGGCCGCCGCCGTGGTCGTGAAGCCCGCGCTGTCGGCCTCGGCCGAACCGGTGCGCGGCACGCGGCGCATCGACTGCGCGATGGCGTTGGCCGCCTCGGCGCGCACCGCCGGGACCGAGTCCCGCAGTAGCGGCACCAGCAGGCGTCCGAGGGCGGGACGCTGCATCCGCCCCAGCCCTCGCACCGCGAGCCGGCGCAGCAAGGTGTCGGGCGATGATCGCGCGTCGAGCAACGGGCTCAGCCCATCCGCTCCGGTGCCGCGGGCGTCCTCCGCCGTAAGCAGCCGCTGCAGCGCGGTAGTATCCGCCAGGGCAGGTCCCTGGGCGGCGGCGGGCAGGGGAGCCAGGACGATCAGAAGGCCGAGGCGACAGGCCACGCGGAGCATGTACGGTCCGAGGCTGGGGAGGCCGGCACTACGCATCGGGTGGCTTGGAGTTCCAGCCCATGTCGATTTCATATCGCCTCGCTCGACGCCTGGATAGAGCCGGACGTCAGGTCCGGTATCGACCCGACAATCCCGAGGAGTGTGTCATGCGGTTCATGGTGATCGTGAAGGCGGACCAGCGCACCGAGGCTGGTATTCTGCCGAGTCAGGCGGTGCTGGAACAGATGGGCAAGTACAACGAGGAGCTGGCCAGGGCCGGGGTGCTGCTGGCGGGGGAGGGGCTGCAGGCCAGCTCGAAGGGCGCGCGAGTGCGGTTCGAGGGAGGCCGGCGGACGGTGATCGACGGCCCGTTCACCGAGACGAAGGAGCTGATCGCCGGGTTCTGGATCCTCCAGGCCGAGTCGCTCGCCGATGCGATCGAGTGGGTCAAGAAGGCGCCGATGCAGGGGAGCGAGCTGGAGATCCGGCAGGTATTCGAGCTGGAGGATTTCGGGCCGGCCGTCACCCCCCAGATTCGGGAGCGGGACGAGCGTCTCCGGCGGCAGGAGGAGGAAGCGCGGTAGCGAACCAGCCTCGGCCGGGCTCGCTTGCGCGAGGTAGCGAGCCAGGCCTGATTGGTTGCCGTGACGGCAACCGATACCCATCGGGCGATCGACGCGGTCTGGCGGATCGAATCGGCACGGCTCATCGCCGCGCTCGCCCGGCTGGTGGGAGATGTCGGGCAGGCCGAGGACCTGGCGCAGGACGCCCTGGTGGCGGCGCTGGAGCGCTGGCCGATGACCGGTGTGCCCGACAACCCCGGTGCCTGGCTCATGAGCACCGCGCGGCACCGGGCCGTGGACCTGCTCCGCCGGCGCACCATGCTGGAACGCAAGCACCGGATCCTGGGGCACGAGCTGGCCGAGCGGCAGGAACAGGCCGTCCCCGAGCTGGAGGCGGCGTTGGACGACCGGGTCGGCGACGACCTCCTCCGGCTCATCTTCACCGCGTGCCATCCCATCCTCTCGACCGAGGCGCGCGTCGCCCTCACCCTCCGTCTGGTCGGCGGTCTCACCACGCCGGAGATCGCCCGCGCTTTCCTGGTGCCGGAGCCCACCGTGGCTCAGCGGATCGTGCGGGCCAAGCGGACCCTGGCGGACGCGAAGGTCCCCTTCGAGCTGCCGCCCGATCCCGAGCTGGCGGCGCGCCTGGGGTCGGTGCTCGAGGTGATCTACCTGATCTTCAACGAAGGGTATGCCGCCACCGCGGGCGACGACTGGATGCGGCCCGCCCTGTGCGACGATGCGCTGCGTCTGGGGCGGATCCTGTCCGGCCTCGCGCCGCAGGAGCCCGAGGTGCACGGGCTGGTGGCGCTGATGGAGATCCAGGCTTCCCGGACGCGGGCCCGGGTCGGGCCGCACGGGGAGCCGATTCTGCTGCTGGACCAGGACCGGACCCGCTGGGATCAGCTGCTGATCGGACGCGGTCTGGCGGCATTGGCCCGGGCCGAGGCGCTGGGTGGGGCGCCGGCGCCCTACGTGCTCCAGGCCGCCATTGCCGCCTGCCACGCCCGCGCCCGGCGGGCGGAGGAGACCGACTGGGGTCGGATCGTGGCGCTCTACGAGGTCCTGCTCCGGCTCGTCCCGTCCCCGGTGGTCGCCCTCAATCATGCGATGGCGGTCGCGATGGCTTCCGGCCCGGCTGCCGGGCTCGCGCTGGTCGACGATCTGGTCCACGAGCCGGCGCTCCGGAGCTACCATCTGCTGCCCAGCGTCCGGGGAGAGCTTCTGGCACGGCTCGGCCGGACCGAGGAGGCCCGGTCCGAGTTCGCCCGGGCGGCGGGCATGACCAGGAACACCCGCGAGCGCGAGGTGTTGCTCGCCCGGGCCGCCCCTTCGGGCGCGACCAGTCTATAGTTCAGGAATGCGCAGACTCCCGCTCCCGACCGCTCTCGCAGCTACGGTGGTCCTCGGCGCCTGCGGAGGGGCTGCCGGGCACCAGGTCCAGGCCGGCCCCGCCCCCGCACCGGAGCCCACCAAGGGCGCCCAGATCGCCCGGACCGACAGCCTCCGCCGCCCCTACACCGAAGCCGACATTCGCTTCATGACCGACATGATCGGGCACCACAGCCAGGCCATCACCATGGCGGGCTGGGCGCCGAGCCACGGCGCGGACCAGTCGGTACAGACCCTGGCGGCCAGGATCGTGAACGCGCAGCAGGACGAGATCGCCACGATGGAACAGTGGCTCCGGGAGCGGAACCAGCCGGTGCCGGCGCCGGACAGCGGAATGGGCGGCGGGCACATGCAGCACATGCTGATGCCGGGCATGCTGACGCCCGAGCAGATGCACCAGCTGGACCAGGCCCGGGGGCCGGCGTTCGACCGGCTCTTTCTCACCTCGATGATTCAGCACCACCGCGGGGCCGTCTCGATGGTCGAGGCCCTGTTCGCCACGCCGGGCGCCGCCCGGGACGAGACGGTCTTCAAGTTTGCCAACGACGTCAACGTGGATCAATCCACTGAGATCGCCCGCATGGAGACCATGCTCGCCGCCCTCCCACCCCAGTGAGAAGCCCAGTGACTCGTTCTATCACGTTCGTCACCCTCGTCGCCCTGACCGCGGCCTGCGCCGGGTCCAGCTCCAACAACGCCGGCGGCGCGCCGGCCCCATCGGTCACCACGTCGGCCACGCCGCCGTCGCCCGATCCGCGGGTGGGCCTGCGGGCCGGGCTGACCAATCCGGGCGAAGCGGCCTGGAACCTCCGGGTCCTGTCCCAGACGCCTCCGTCTGAGCAGTTCCAGGGCGTGACCAACTCCGACCTGGCGTTCACCGGCAAGTACGCCATTCAGGGGAGCTACAACGGCTGGCAGGTCTGGGACATCTCCGATCCGCGGGCGCCGAAGCTGACGACGGCGTACGTCTGTCCCGCGTCGCAGAGCGACGTCTCGGTCTACCACAACCTGATGTTCGTCTCGGGCGAGGACCTCTCGGCCCGGCTCGACTGCGGGACCGAGGGGGTGAAGGACACGGTGAGCTCGGAGCGGCTCCGCGGGCTCCGGATCTTCGACATCAGCGACATCGCCCACCCCAAGAACGTGGGCAACGTGCAGACCTGCCGCGGGTCCCACACCCATACGGTGCTGGTCGATCCGCGCGACACCACCAACGTCTACGTCTACATCTCCGGCACCTCGCGGGTCCGCTCGTCGAGCGAGCTGGCCGGGTGCACCGACTCGCTGCCGTCGGAGGACCCGAACTCGGCGCTGTTCCGGATCGAGGTCATCAAGGTGCCGGTGGCGCACCCGGAGCAGGCCGCGATCGTGAGCTCGCCCCGGATCTTCAACGACCTGCTGGCCCCGCCGCGCCACGGCGAGACCCCGCAGGACATCGCCGCGAACCAGCGCGCCGCCGACTCGGTGCGCGCCCTGGGTGGCTTCGTGGCGACGATCGACAGCCAGCCCTACATCCTGCCGGACCAGTTTACCAAGCCGATGCTCGACAGCCTGGTGCAGGCGCGGGGCGGGAGCGGCGCGCCCACGGCGGCCGACAGCACTACGCTGCGGAATGCGATCCCGGCGATGATCGCCGCGCGGGTGGGCAAGACGCCGGTGGATGCGAGCGGCCGCAAGCTGGGGCCGACCCAGTGCCACGACATCACGGTGTACCCGGCCATCGGCCTCGCGGGCGGCGCCTGCGGCGGCTACGGCCTGCTGCTCGACATCTCCGATCCGGCGAACCCCAAGCGGATCGGCGCCGTGGCCGACTCGAACTTCTCCTACTGGCACTCGGCGACGTTCAACAACGACGGCACCAAGATCCTCTTCTCCGACGAGTGGGGCGGCGGCGGGCAGCCCAAGTGCCGCGCCACGGACCGGCACGAGTGGGGCGCGGACGCGATCTTCACCCTGACCGACCGGCAGATGCACTTCCAGAGCTACTACAAGATGCCGGCCGCCCAGACCGCGCAGGAGAACTGCGTGGCGCACAACGGCTCGCTGATCCCGATTCCCGGCCGGGACGTCATGGTGCAGGCCTGGTACCAGGGCGGGATTTCGGTGTTCGACTGGACCGACGCGGCGCATCCGAAGGAGATCGCCTTCTTCGACCGGGGCCCGGTGGATTCCACCCGGCTCGCGAGCGGCGGGGCCTGGTCCACCTACTGGTACAACGGCGTGATCATCAGCTCCGAGATCGCACGCGGACTCGACATCTTCGAGCTGATTCCGAGCCCGCTCATCTCGCAGAACGAGATCGATGCCGCCAGGTCGGTCAAGCTGGCCTACCTCAATACCCAGGGTCAGCCCAAGCTCTCGTGGCCCCCCAGCTTCGCGCTGGCGCGGGCCTACGTGGACCAGCTCGAGCGCTCGAAGGGGCTGGACGGCGGGCGGATCAAGGCGGTGCGGGGTGAGCTCGCCACGGCCGAGAAGGCGTCGGCGACGGCCCGGAGCTCCGCCCTGGAGAAGCTGGCCGGCGAGCTCGAGGCCGACGCGGCCAAGTCTTCGGACGCCGCCAAGGTGCGGACGCTCGAGGGTGCCGTGAAGCAGCTGGCCGGCACGACGACCTGATCGAGGCCGGAACCGGGTGGCCGAGCCCAAGACCGCCAAGAAGCCGGCGCGGCGGAAGAAGCGGCCGGAGGGCGCCCCGCGATCCCGCGGGGTGGCCCCGGACGCCCTGGGCTCCGGCTCACCGCCGGCCGCGGTAACCCGGCTGGCCGAGGCGATCGAGAACGACGGCGGCTCGGTATTGGCGAGCTACCGGGATCCTCTCGGCGGCAATTGGCAGATCTTTGCCGGGCTCCCCATCGACCGGGTGGAGCCCACGCCCTACCAGCGCGACCTCTCCGACGCGCACGTCGCCAAGCTCTGCTCCGCGATCGACCGCCTGGGCCGCTTCCTCGATCCGATGATCGTGGTGCGGACTCCGGACGGTCACTACTGGACCCCCAACGGCAACCATCGCCTGGCCGCCATGCGCACCCTGGGCGCGCGGGCCGCCCTCGCCATCGTCGTCCCCGAGGCCGAGGTGGCCCACCGGATATTGCTGCTCAACACCGAAAAGGCGCACAACCTTCGGGAGCGCGCGCTCGAGGTGGCGCGCCTGGCCGAGGGCCTGGCGCAGGTGGACGACCGGCCCGAGCGTGAGTTCGAGACCGAGTTCGAGGAGCCGGCGCTGCTCACGCTGGGCTTCTGCTACATGGAGAACGGGCGGTTCGCCGGCGGCGCCTACCATCCGGTGCTCCGGCGGATCGACAAATTCCTCGGCAGCGCGCTGCCCAAGGCGCTGCAGGTCCGCCGGGAACGCGCCGCCAAGGTGCTGGAGCTGGAAGCGGCGGTGGCCGAGGCGATCCGGGGGCTCAAGGAGCGCGGGTTCGAGAGTCCCTACCTCCGTGCCTTCGTGGTGGCCCGGATCAATCCGCTCCGCTTCAAGCGCGGCGCCAAGGCCGACTTCGACGAGACCATCGAGCGGATGACCGCGTCGGCCCGCCGGTTCGACGCCGGCAAGATCAAGGCGGACCAGGTGGCCCGCGCCTCCGGCCCGGCGGAGGACGCGGGAACGGGCTAGCGCGTGACCTGATCCGGCTATCTTCTCGCGTGGCTCACCCGACCTTCGACTTCCCCCTGTCTGGAGTCAGACGATGTCGCGCTTTTCCCCTCCGACCCGACTTTCGCTCGCAACCCTGGTGCTCGCGGCCGCGTGCGGTGGCGAGCACAAGGACGCGGCCCCGGCCGATACCGCCGCCACGGCCCCGGCCGCGCCGGCCGAGGCGCGGAAGATCGGAACGGTGAAGGACCTGAAGAACCCGGAGTCCGTGCGGTGGGATGCGGAGCAGGGGCTCTGGTTCGTCTCCAACGTGAACGGCAGCCCGAGCGACAAGGACGACAACGGGTTCATCAGCCGGCTCAAGCCCGACGGCTCGGTGGACTCGCTCAAGTTCGTGGCCGCCGGCCGCAACAAAGTCACGCTCAATGCCCCGAAGGGCATGGCGATCGTGGGCGACACCCTCTGGGTCGCCGACATCGACGCGGTGCGCGGGTTCAACCGGAAGACCGGCGCGCCGGTGGCCAGCATCGCGGTGCCGGGCGCCAAGTTCCTTAACGATGTCACCGCGGCTCCGGACGGGATCTACATCACCGATACCGGTATTCACATCGGCGCCGGCGGCAAGATGAGCCACCCCGGTCCCGACCGGGTCTTCAAGATCGCCGGGCGGAAGGTGACGACGGCGCTGACGTTCAAGGCCGGCGTCGAGCCCAACGGCATCACCTGGGACTCGACCGCCTCCCGCCTGGTGATGGCGCCGATGGGCGACAGCACCATCGTGAGCTGGGCCCCGGGCGACAGCGCGACCCAGCCGGTGGCCCAGGCCCCACCGATGATGGACGGACTGGAGGCGCTGGGCGGCGGACGCTACCTGGTCACCTCGTGGGCCGACTCCAGCCTCAACCTGGTCGCCGACGGCAAGATCACCCGCATCGCCGCGGGGATTGCGGCGCCGGCGGACATCGGGTTCGATCGCGCCGGCGGGAAGGTGGCGGTGCCGCAATTGACCGAGAACACGGTGGAGCTGCTCGACGTCGGCTCCGTCCTGGGACAGTGAGGACGCCATGCACAGCACACTGAGGCTCACGGCGGTCGCCGCGGCGGCCCTGCTGGTCGGCGCCGCGGGCGCGGATCACCTCCGCCAGGTACCGGCCCGGCCCACCACCCATGGCGAATGGGTCCAGATCAAGCGCGGCGACGCCACCATCCGGGCCTACGTGGCTTATCCCGAGCGGAAGGACAAGGCGCCCGGCGTGCTGGTGATCCACGAAATCTTCGGGCTCACCGAATGGGAGCCGACCGTGGTGGACCGGCTGGCCAAGGAAGGGTACGTGGCCATCGTGCCGGACCTGCTGTCCTCCAAATACGGCCGCAGCCCCGCCGACCCCGACTCCGGGCGGAAGCTGGTCGGCGATCTCGAGCCCGACCGGATCACCGCGGACCTCGACGCGGCCTACAAGTACCTGAACGGCCTTCCCTCGGTGCGGACCGACGACATCGGGACGATCGGCTTCTGCTGGGGCGGCGGGCAGAGCTTCCGCTACGCCACCAACAATCCCAAGCTCCGCGCCGCTGTGGTCTGCTACGGGCCGCCGCCCGATACCGCCGCCTTGAAGCGCATCAGCGCACCGGTCCTGGGGATCTATGGCGAAAACGACGCGCGGATCAACAGCACGTTGCCGGAGATCACCGCGGCGATGCAGAAGGCGGGGAAGACGTACACCACGGAAGTATTCCCCGGCACCGGGCACGGCTTCCTCCACCCGGGCCGGGAAGGCTCCGACGGGGCGCAGCCTGAGCGCGCCTGGACCCGCATCCTGGAGTTCTACCGGGCGCGGCTCGGCAAGTAGCGCGATGGGCGGGGTGCACGGGCCCCGCCTATCTTCCCGCCATGCTCCCCGCCATCCTGTTGCTGCAGGTCGCCGCGGCGGCTCCGCCCCCGCCTGCGACCGCCGACGCGCTCTCCTACGACATCACCCTGATCCCCGCCGACACCGGGACCCACATCCTGGGCGAGGTGCAGACCACCTGGCGGCTCCGCTCCGCCGGCGCGGTGACCGCCATGCTCGACTCGTCCATGCGGGTGGTGCGGGTCCTGATCGACGGTAAGCCGAACACCAGGCTCTCCCGCACGATGTACGGGCGGTCGGGGGTGGACCTCGTGGTGCCGCATGAGAAGCAGCCCGGCGACACGCTGAGCACCCGGATCCGCTACCATGGCTTCCCCCGGGGCGGCGTCGTTCCGGGGCCGACCAGGGCAGGGGCGCGGGGCGCGGCGGGCGGGGGCTCGCCTGCGACGGTCCGGCTCTGGCTGCCGGTGCCCGACGATCCCGACGACCGGGCCACAGTCCGATGGAACGTGCAGGCTCCGGTGGCCGACCGGGTGCTGGCGAGCGGCGAGCTGATCGGCATCGACACCCTGCCTTACGGACATAGCACCTGGCACTTCCAGCTGGCCCACACCATGCCGGTGAGCCGTCTGGCGGTCGCGGTCGGCCCGTACGTGACCGTCATGCGCAGCGCCGAGAGCTGCGGCGGATGCCCACCGGTCGAGGTGTGGAGCTACGGGCCGGACTCGGCCGTCGCGGCCGGGGCCTTTCACCGGGCGGACGACATCGCGGCGTATTTCACCCGGCTTCTGGGACCGTACCCCTACAGCCGCCTGGTGCACGCCGAGGCGGCGATCCCCGAGGCCGCGGTGAGCTCGGCGGAGATGGCGCTCTACGGCCAGGAGGCCTACGCCTCCAAGGGACCAGCCGAGGCGCTCATCGCCCGGGAGACGGCGCGGCAGTGGCTCGGCATCGCGGTCTCTCCCGACTCGGCGCCGGCGCGGCGGCTGTTCGAGGGGATGGCGCCGTACCTGGCGGCGATGTGGCAGGCCGGCGCGGGTGGTCCTCCGCTCGCCCAGGCGATGCACGCGGTCGCCGATTCGGCTCTCGGCAGCGACGCGGAGGGGTGGCGCGGCGCCTGGGCCCTGCACGAGCTCAGGGGCGTGGTGGGGGACAGCGCCTTCGCGCTCGGACTCCGCACGCTGGTCGCGGAGCGGAGGGACGGCCCCGCCGACATGGACCAGATCGCCGGGACGATGTCCCAGGCGGCGGGTCGGGATGTCGGGTGGGTCCTGCGCCAGGCCCAGGGAGAGGTACCAGTCGTGGCATGGAAAACGGAGCGCCGGAACGGTCAGTATCGGCTGCACCTCAGAGGTGTCGGAGACACGACCGTCCGCATGCCCGGTCTACGCCTCCTGGTGGACGGCAAGCCGACGCGGATGGATGTCGCCGGGCCGGAGACGAGCGTGACGCTCAAGGGATTCAAGCGTCCGCCCACCCGGGTCGAGCTCGACCCCGCGGGCACCTGGCTGGTGCGGCTCCAGCGTGAGGAGTAGGGCAGCGGCGGGGCTCGCGCTCGCGACGGCGATGACGGGGTGCCACGGCTCGCTGCCGCCGCTGCGGGGACACCTCGAGGTCGGCACCGACTCATACGTGATCTTCGTGGGAGGCACCAGCCGCGCGGGGGGCGACCTCTACGCCGTCGGAGGCTCGGGAGGCGCCGCCATTCCGGTGACCTTCACCGCGGTGGGAGAGATGCGGCCGGCGCTCGCGCCCGACGGCGGCGCGGTGGCGTTCCTCAGGGGCGGCACGCTGCGCGACTCGACGCCGGCGTCCGTCTGGGTGATGAATCTGTTGAGCGGCGGCGAGCGCCTGATCGCCCTGCCTCGCGACGCGCCACCGCCCACCCGGGTAGGCTGGAATCAGTCCGGTACGGAGCTGGTCATCCGGGCCGGCGACCGCCTATACCGAAGTCCAGCACCGCCCGCCGAGGCCACGGCGGCGCCGGTGCCACCGAGCGGTCGGGCCGCCGCGGAGTCCGCGCTCGCGGTGCTCCTGGGCAAACCGGCCTTCGCGCGGGTGGTCCGCTGCGCCCACCCCGAGGATCTCTGCGTCGAGGCCGACACCGGGGTGCCGGGGCTGCTCGCCCGCGATGCGTCAGGGGCGGCCCGCTACGGGGACGACTCCGTGCTGGTGCAGATCGGCCGAGAGCTGGTCGTGCGGCCGGTGGGGCCGGGGCACGCTCGCGAGATCGAGTGGTCGGGACTCCCACCGGCCCCGAGGGAGCCCACCGCGTTCGGCGGCGCTACGCCCGAGCCGCGATAGTATCCCAGGCGGCGTCCACCGTGAGCCCGATCTGCGGGCTCTCCAGCGTCCACTCCTTAGCGGCGACCCGCTCGGCCGCGAAGGTCACCAGCGCCAGCCACAGGTCGGCCCAGAGGTCGGCGGGCCCGGTGCGGATCACGCCGGAGCTCCTGCCCTCGGCCATGACCGACTCGACCGCGCCCCGGAACTCGCGGGAGGCTTCGCGGCTGCGCTCGTCGAGGTGTTGCTCCTCCCGCCGGCGCAGGAGCATCCGGGCCGTGGGCGCGTCGGTGTCCGCCCCCTCCAGCAGTCGGCGCGCGATCGACCGGAGCCGATCCGGCACCTCCTCCGACGCCAGCTCGCGCACGACGCCGGCGCCCCACTGCTGCGCGTTCCGGTACACCTCGTTGAGCAGGTGCTCCTTCCCGCTGAAGTGGCGGTAGATCGTGCCTTCGGCCACGCCCGCCCGGGCGGCGATGGCCGGAGTGGTCGTGGCACGGAAACCAATGGTGGTGTAGAGGTCGAGTGCTGCGCGCAGCAACCGCTGACGGGTGGCCTCACCATCGCGGCGGGATTGGGTCGTCGTCGAAGTCGGCATGCCGCAAGTTAACTGTTGCGCGCGCCGGTTGAAGCGTGTCGGTGCCCCGGCTATTTTTGAGGGCTTTTTACCGGTCACTCTTTGCTGGGGTTGTTGATGAAAATGCTGGTTCTCGGCGCGGGCCTTCAGGGCTGCGCCTGCGCCTATGATCTGCTGCAGCAGTCCGCCGTCAGCCAGGTCACCCTCGCCGATCTCCGGCCCGACACGCTCCCGCCGTTCCTCGGCGGCGAATGGAACGGCCGGCTCCGGCCGGTGCGGCTCGACGTCACCGACCTGGCCGCGGTGCAGGAAACCATGCGCGGCCACGCCGCGGTCATGAGCGCCATTCCCTACTACTACAACGGCCCGATGGCCCGCGCGGCCGTAGAAGTGGGCTGCCACTTCTCCGACCTCGGCGGCAACACCGAAATCGTGTTCGAGCAGAAGAAGCTGCACCAGCAGGCGCTGGCCAAAGGGGTGTCGGTCATCCCCGATTGTGGGCTGGCGCCCGGCATGGTCAACATCCTGGCCGCGGAGGGTATCCGCCGGCTCGACCGGGCCGAGCAGGTCAGGATCTACGTCGGGGGTCTGCCCCAGGCTCCCGAGCCGCCGCTCAACTACCAGATCGTCTACTCGCTCGAGGGCGCGCTGGACTACTACACCACCCCGTCCTGGGTGCTGCGCGGCGCCAAGCCGGTCCAGGTGGACGCACTCAGTGAAGTGGAGCCGGTGGACTTTCCGGCGCCGGTGGGCACCCTGGAGGCGTTCCACACCGGGGGCGGCATCAGCACCCTGCCGTTCGCCTACGAAGGCAAGGTCGACGTCATGGAGTACAAGACGTTGCGCTACCCCGGGCACGTGGCCGTCATGCGGCCGATCCGGGAGCTCGGGCTGCTCGGCCTCAAGCCGCTGGAGGTGAAGGGACAGACGGTGGTCCCGCGCGACGTCTTCATCGCCACGGTCCAGCCGAAGCTGCACAAGCCGCAAGGCCGGGATCTGGTCGCGCTGCAGGTGCAGGTGTCGGGACAGAAGGGGGGACGCGCCCACGTCGTCCGCTTCCGGCTGATCGACTACTACGACGCGGAGCACGGGATCAGCGCGATGATGCGGACCACCGGCTATTCGCTGTCGGTCACGGGGCAGATGCAGGCGGACGGCCGGATCACGGACAAGGGCGTTCGCACTCCCGACGAGGCGGTCCCCTTCCGGGCCTACGTGGATGAGCTGGGCCGGCGGGGCATCCGGATCGAGGAACTCTAGGGTCGGCCCCGGCGTTGAGGGTGGCATGACGACGTTCGACTTCCGCGCCCTCTGGGATCAGGCGCTGCCGTTCGAGGCCTACGTGGCGGCCAGCAGCCAGCACCGGGGCTTGTGGGAAGGTCTCTACCGGCTGGCGCGGATTCCCCAGTGGGCGCTCGACGCGGTGCCCGCCGGCACGCGGCGCCGGCTGCTGGTCCTGGCCGAGGATTGGTGCGGTGACGCGTCGAACACCGTGCCGGTGGTGGCTCGATTGGCCGACGCGGTGCCGGAGCTGGAGCTCCGCGTGCTGCGGCGGGACGAGCACCCCGAAGTGATGGACCGGTACCTCACCAACGGCTCCCGCTCGATCCCGGTCGTGATCGCGCTGACCGAGGACTTCGCCGAGCTGGGCCACTGGGGTCCCCGGCCGAGCGAGCTGCAGAGCTGGGTCCTGGCCAACCGGCAGACCATTCCCAAGAGCGAGCTGTATCCCCAGGTGCGCCGCTGGTACGCGCGCGATCGGGGCGAGAGCACCTTGCGCGAGGTGTTGACGGCTGCCGGATTTTCCGTCGCCAGGGTGGCCTAGCGCCGGCTAGAACATCCAGCTGGTGCTCATCGTGAAGTTGAACTCGTCCCCGCCGCCGGCGAAGTTGAACACGAAGATGGTCGAGCGCAGGACCCTGACGGCGAACCCGCCGCCGCCGGTCACGTGCAGGTCGTCGGCGGTCAGCCGGAAGTTCTCTCCCTCGAAGACCCGCCCCGCGTCGATGAATCCGAGCAGCGTGATGGCGCCGAGGTCGCCCAGCGGCAGCAGATCGTGCCGCACCTCGAGGTTGCCGAACAGGGTTCCCTCGCCGGCGAAGCGGCCGGTGTCGAATCCGCGCTGAGACCACTCGCCGCCCAGCACGGTCAGCCCGCGCTCCCAGCCCGGCAGGGTGTAGCGCGCGGCGAGCGTGGGCGTCCCACCCATGCCGGAGCCCGCCAGCCGCGCCGCGATGACGGTCCCCTCCCGCACCGGGTAGTAGCCCCGCAGAATGGAGTAGATGCGGCTGTAGCCGTCGTTGCCGCTCCCCACCAGAGCGCCCGCCTCGAGCAGCAAGCCCCGCCGGGTGTTGTACTCGTTGTCGCGGGTATCGTACACCACCGCGAGACGGGCGGTGGCGTCGTCCTCGTCGATGCCCTCGCCGAAGTCCTCACGGAAGCGCGAGGGGCCCGGCAGGGTGGTGAAGCGGACCTGCTCCAGCGCGCCCTGAAGCGCGACCTGCAGCGGGCCGTGGATCCGTCGCGTCACCTCGGCTTCACCCCGGTAGCGGATCCGGCGCACCCGATACAGGAAGGGGTTGGCGTCGGTCAGCAGGTCGCTGTCCTTCTCGGTGTCGTTCCCCAGGCCGAAATAGCCGAAACGCACCAGCCGCTCCGCCAGCGCCCCCCCCTGGACCCGCCACCCGGGCCACCGCTGCGGACCCTGGAACTGGACCACCGCATAGCGCCCGCCGCGCATGGTCACCCCGGCCGCGGCATCCACGGCGGCCGTGTAGGTGTTGCGCGCCTCGTATTCGGCCGGTTGCCAGTAGCGAGCGCGGAGCGAGATCAGCGGCCCGTCGTTGTCGCCGGCGCTGATGAAGGGGAAGTAGCTCAACCGCCACGGGCTCTGGGATTCCGACTCGTCATCGCTCTCCTGCGCGAGGAGTGTCGAGGTCTGGAACAGGAGCGTGAGGAGCAGGACCAGGAGTCGGGGCGGGGGGAACCTCAGGGTGCCTCCGGCGACGTGAGAGGGGCGCGAAACTCCCGGGATTTAGGACGGCCCGTCGCGCTTGTCAATCGCCGATGCTTACTTCCAGCCCTGCCCATGGCGACACGATGGCGGAACGCGCTCGACTGGATCAACGGCTCCGGCGAGGAGCCGCTGCGCCTGGTGCGTCTGGTCGGCGGCGGGCTGCTGCTCTTCGGCACCGTGGTCGCGGTCGCGCTGGCGCTGAGCGGAATCGCGCCCCGGGCGATCCTGCTGGTGGGCGCGTTCTGGGCCATCTACGGGTTCGTCTCCGGCTTCACCAGCGGGGTGCTGGAGCCGGCGATCGAGAGCCTGGCCGCGGTGCTGCAGAGCGTCGGCCTGACCCAGTCCGGCGGCGGCTATTCGGCCATCGAGACCCTGGTCGCCCGCGGTCACCTGGCCGAGGCGGCCGAAGCCTATCGCGAGCGCGCGCAGCAGCCGGCCGACCGGGTGGAGGCGACCGTGCGCCGGGCTGGATTGCTGGCCGGGGCGCTGGGGCAGCCGGAAACCGCCCTGGTCGAGCTCCAGGCGCTGCGGGAGCACCCGCTCGGGGCCGATGCGGACCTCCGCGTCGGCGTGGCGCTGGTGGACATCTACGAGCGCCGCATGGCCGATCCGGGGCGCGCCATGGTCGAGCTGCGCCGTCTCATCGACCTCTACCCCGACCGGCGGGCCACACTGCGGCTCCGCCGCGAGCTCGCGCTGCTCAAGGAGCTGCGATCGCCGTGATCGGTTCGGCAACGTACCTTGCCTTCTGCACTTGTGATCCAACGCACAGCAGCCACCCCCGGCCGATCTATACTTGCACCCAGCGAACGCGATGGGTGGCCGGTGTTTTGCGAGACGTCCGAATCAAGCCCTGAGTCCCCTGCTCTGTGGCCGGGCGAGCCGTCCAAGTCACTGCGATCGTTGTTACTCCCTTCTACGATTCCCATCTTCTTCTATCTCGCGGGAACGGGCATTCGTGCCCGTTCCACCCACCTTTTTCTCTCCACCATGTGATCATGCGCACGGTCCGCCATCGGCGGCGCCTAGATGTTGCCGCAACTCAAGCAGGAGCAGACCATGCCGCGAGGCGACAAGTCCGCCTACACGGGCAAGCAGAAGCGTAAAGCCGAGCACATCGAGGAGGGATACGAGCAACGGGGCGTCTCGCGCAAAGAGGCCGAGCGCCGCGCCTGGGCTACGGTGAACAAGGAGGACCACGGCGGGAAGAAGAGCGGGTCGGGACGGGGCAAGAAGAGCAGCCACAGCTCATCGCGGAAGGGTGGCCGGAAGGGCGGGGCCGCGTCGGCCCGGCGTCCCAAGGCCGCGCGCTCCGCGTCCGCGCGGAAGGCGGCGGCGACGCGCAAACGGCGGGCTTCGCGCTCCAGCTCGGGCCGCTCGTCCTCTTCCCGCCGGTCCTCGCGATGAGCCGCTAAGTCCAGTCCGACCAACGACTCCGGGCCACGCCGTCGGCGGACGGCGTGGCCCCGCTCACATGAGGGAGCCCGTCCGCTTCACAGCAGCAAACGGGGGGCGGGGGCGAATGTTGCTGATGCCGGGCGGGCGCCCGGTCCCGCCGCCTGTGGCGCGGCCGGCGATCCGTCCCTTCAGTGGAGACCTTATGTCGATCAAGCATCTCTATGCGAAGCTCCCCGCGGTCCTGGTCGTCGCCGGCCTCGCGGCCGCCACGCCCTCCGCGGCGGTCGCCCAGGCCGGTGTGTCGCTGGTACCGTGGGTCGGCGCGTATATCCCGACCAAGAACAAGATCAGCGACATCGACAACGCGCTGAGCCGCGACGTGAGCGTCATCGGCGGCGCCCGGCTCACCTTCTGGGGGACGGGCATCCTCGGCTTCGAGGCCACGGGCGGCTACGCTCCAGCCAAGATCGCCAACGAGACGATCAACGAGACCGGGAACACCAATCTGCTGACCGCCAGCGGCCGTCTGCTCCTGGCCCTGAGCCCCGTCACCAACAAGGTCGGGGTCTACCTCGGCGCGGGCCCGGCGCTGCTGGCGCGGGGCAAGGATCCGTTCGACGCGAGCGAGAGCAAGACCGACTTCGGCGGCACCGCGGGACTGGGGTTCCGCTTTGCCCTGGGCGAGACCGGCAACTCCGCGATTCGCCTCGATCTCGAGGACTACTTCTATAACGGCAATTTCGGCGGCGGCGACGAATTCCAGAACGACATCGTCGCGTCCCTGGGACTGGCCATCGGGCTGGGGGGGAAGGCCGGCGACTGATCCGGCGGGCCGAGCTCTGCGCGCGGGGCATTCGGGAGACCGGATGCCCCGCGACGCGTTCCGCCTGGATCGTCGCGGTCGAGCAGGGCCTAGAGTGCGAGTCCGCGGTCGATGTCCTGCATCAGCGCGGCGGGCGCGTCCTCGAAGACGACGTGACGCTCCACCGTGCGGATGACGATGCGCTCGATCGGCCGGGTGCCCTCCGCGCCGACAGGGTCGCCGCGATAGTAGATCACCTGGGCGTCCTCGGAGCGCACCACCCGCACCAGCTCGAAGCCATGCCGCTGGAGCACGCCACGGGTGACGTCCATGGCCCGCTCGGCGGTCACGGCATAATGCTTGGCGTCGGCGCTCGCCTGGGCGTGGGCCGGCGCGACGGCCATGGTACCGAGCGCGAGCAGGGTCACGAGGGTAGCCACCAGCCGACGGCGCGGCGACATGCGACCTCCGGATCGGGAGAGGCGGACCGGCGATCCGGGGCAAGAAGCGTGCGGCCTTCGCTGCCAGGACCGATGTCGTGGCGGTGGGCGTCGTTGGAAACGCGGTGAAGAAAGCTGCAGCAGCGGCGCCGAGGAAGAGTGCGGCGTCGGGGTGAGATCTGCTACCCAGATTTGCCGCTCTGGGCGAGCGCCTTGCGCAGGGTGTCCGCCAACGCCTCGGCGGTGAAGGGCTTGCTGAGCAGCGTCACCTTGTCGTGCACGATACCCTGGCGCAGGATCACGTCGGCCGTGTACCCCGACATGAACACCACGGGCAGGCCCGGATGGGTCTGGGTCATCGCTTCCGCCAGATCTCGGCCGCTGCCGCCAGGCATCACCACGTCGGTGAGGAGGAGATCGACCCGACCTTCCGCGCTCGCCGCGACGCTCCGCGCCTCGGCCGCGCTGCCGGCCTCGAGGACGGTATACCCGAGCTCCCGCAGGATCCGGCTGGTGACCGACCGCACCGTGGGGTCATCCTCCACCAGCAGGACGGTCTCCTGCCCGGGAATCGCGGCCGGCAGCATGGGGGGCGCCGGTTCCCCGGATTCGCTCCCCTCCCGCGGCAGCAGCACCGAAAACCGGGTGCCGCGGCCGGGCTCGCTCTCGACCAGGATCAGGCCGTCCGCCTGCCGCACGATTCCGTAACACATCGCCAGGCCGAGGCCGGTGCCCGCGCCCGGGGGCTTGGTGGTGAAGAAGGGCTCGAAGATCCGGGCCTGGATCTCCGGGCTCATGCCGACGCCGGAGTCCTCGACCTCGAGCGCGATGTACTGTCCGGGCCGCGCCTCCGGAATCGCCCGCGCGGCGACCGGCGTGAGGGCGACGTGGCGGGTGCGGAGCCGGAGCGCGCCGCCCGAGGGCATCGCGTCCCGCGCGTTCGCCACCAGGTTCAGCAGGACCTGCTCGAGCTGTCCCGGATCGACTCGGACGGAGCCGTCGGTCTCCGCGAGCTCGGTCTCGACATCGATATCCTCGCCCACCAGCCGGCGCATCATCGGGGTGAGCCCGGAGACGGTGGCGTTGAGGTCCACCGAGGCGGGCACCACCATCTGCCGGCGGGCGTAGGAGAGGAGCTGCGAGGTCAGGGCGGCGGCCCGGCGGGCGGCCCGCTCGACCTCGGTGAGATCGTCGCGCACCGGGGCGTCCGGCGGCAGCCGCCGCTGCACGAAGCTGAGATAGCCGATGATGGCCGTGAGCAGGTTGTTGAAGTCGTGCGCGATGCCGCCGGCCAGATTGCCGATCGCCTCCATGCGCTGCGACTGGATCAGCTGCTGCTCGGTCCGCCGCTGCTCCGTCACGTCCTGGGCCACGCCGATCAGGCGCCTGGCCCCGGCCGACTCGTCGAGGTAGACATGGCCGCGGAGCGCGGTCCAGCGCTCGTCGGCGGGATCCCCCGCCGCCCGGAACTCCAGCCTGAAACCCGCCTGCTCCTCGATGGCCGCGCGGATCTGCGCGGCGACGGCCGCGCGATCGGGCGGGGACACCCGCGCGAGCAGCGACTCCAGCGGCGGCGGGCCCTCCGGCGGCAGGTCGAGCACCCAGGCGTCGAGCCGGGCCGCGTCGAGCGCCAGGCGGAGACGCGCCTCGTTCTGCCGCAGCTCGCGCTGCTGCTCCGCCACGGTCGCCACCATCCGGTTGAACGCGTCGGTCAGCGAGCCGATCTCGTCGCCCGCGCGCGGCGGCACCTGCAGCCGGTAGTTGCCGGTCTGGGTGATCTCCCGCGCGGCGCCGGCCAGCCGGAGCAGCGGCGCCGTCACCGAGCGCCCCAGCATCCCGAGCAGCAGGGCGCTGGTGCTGCCGAGGGCGAGCAGCACGACGGCGACCAGGATCCCGTATTGCAGCAGCCGGCGCGAGAGCGGCGGGACCGCGTACTGCAGGGTGAGCCAGCCGACCACCTGGCTGTCCACCACGATCCGGTCGACCAGCACCAGCTTGCCGGGACGGAAGCTGGCGCCTGGTGCCAGGGGCGACGGCGGCGGAGGCGCGCCCCTCGGCGCGTAGCGGGCCTGGACCGTGCCGTCGGCGCCGAAGAGAGTGGCGGAGAGAATCTCGGGCCGGGTGCGCAGCGTGGCGAGGTTCTCATTCATCGCCTCGCGGTCGTTGAACTGGAGCGCGGCCACGCTGTTCACCTTGATCAGGTCGGCCTGCGTCTCCGCGTCGCGCAACGCGCGGGGGCGATAGGTGGTGTACTCGTAGAGCACCACCGCGATCCCGGCGAGGAGCAGCGACACCGCCGACGCGGCGACGATCAGGAGCGCCACCTTTCGGCGGATCGGTTGCCGGCGGATCCACCGGTTCACCGGGGGACTCCCGCGTCCGTGGGGCGGGCGGCAAGCGACAGCAGGCGCGAGCTGATCCGGAGCCCAGCGGCGCGGGCGGCGCGGTCGTCGATCAGGAAGCGCACCGTCTGCTCCTGGATCACGAACGAGATCATCCCGCCGGCCTGGATGAATTCCTCGCCCTCGCCCACGGTGAGCGCGGAGCCGGTCCGGAGCGAGGCGAGCCAGGTGTCGGTCAGCGGGGTCTGGGCCGGAAAGAACACCACGTGGCAGTCCGCGGCCTGCGGCGGAGCGTCGGGCCGGAGCAGCTGCACCGGCCGTCCGCGCGAGCGGCGACCTTCGATGGTGCTGCGGACGGCGTCGGGCATGGCCTCTTCTCCCCCCACGACGCACAAGTTGACCGGGGCCGCGGAATCGGGGAAGGCCGCGGCGGGCCACTCCACGTAGCGGGTGAAGTTCAGCAGGTAGGCCGCCTTCACCTGACGCTCCACGGCCGTCTGGGCATCCTGCCCGGCGAGCGGAGCCGACAGGGCGGAGCACAGGCACGCCAGCACCGCCCAGCGGCACCGGCGGGGTCTCAGAAGCGCCATTCGGCCTGCAGCTCGGCCCGCCGCTGGATGTAGCGCTGCGGCGAGCTGAAGAACTCCGGGTGCTGGTCGTGCAGCAGGTCGCGGCCGGCGAGGCCAAGGATGAGGCCGGGCCGCAGGACCCAGCCCAGGCGGGCGTCCGCCTCCACGTAGCTCGGAATCGGCTGGGGTCCCGGGAGCACGTCCACGTAGCGGAAGGCGAGGTCCGCCTCCAGGCCGTTCGCGAGGGTGAGCGAGCCGCGGAGTCCGGCCTGGTTCTCCGGATTGAACCCGGGGGTGACGTTGGGCACGCTGCCGGGCGGGGCGTCGTCGCGCGGCTCGACCGTCATGCGCAGCAGGGTGTAGGTCGCCAGCAGGCGAAGAACGGGATAGGGATGCCAGGTGGCCGTGAGGGTGCCGCCGTAGGTGTGGCCCCGCGCGTCGTTGTCCACCTGAAACGGCTGCACGATGAAGCCGCCCTCGGCCGTCGGCGGAAGCGGGGTGATGGAGCGGAGCCGGTCGTACCAGGCGTAGTAGAGCGCAAGATCGGCCGACACCGTGGGCGAGACCTGGGCCCGCCAGCCGCCCTCCCAGGTGATGGCCTCCTCCGCGTCGAAATCCTCGTTGCCCTGGAAGCGCACGACGGTCGGCGGCGTCGTGACCGGCAGCACCGATGCCACGAACTCCACGTCCGCGTCGAGGCGCGAGGGAATGCGCACCGCCCGGGAGACCGCGGTCCAGGCGGTGTGTCCGGGCCGTGGCAGCCACAGCAGCCGCAGGTTGGGCTGTACTTCGATTCCGGTGAAGTCGTTGTGCTCCAGCTTGGTGCCGACCGTCACCGACCAATGATCGGGGCTCAGCGCGATCTCGTCCTGCACGAACCCGGTCAGCAGATGCGTGGTGCGAGCGGGCGGGTCCAGCGTCGTGGGGAAGGTGCCCGAGATGGTGTCGGCGTTGAGGCGGTAACCCGCCCCCCAGATCAGGTCGTGCCTGGTGCCGACGAGGAGGTGGTGCTGCAGCTCGAGGTCGGCGATATCCACCGCCACCCGGCCGAACGAGCTGGGCACCTTCCGTACCGCTCGGTCGTAGTAGCCCTGGAGCTGGACCTCCGAGCGCTCCCCGAGGCGGCGGGACCAGCGGGCCAGAAGGTTGCCGCCCCCGGCATCCAGCTGATCGTCCACCGTCTCGGTATAGGGCGGGCTCAGCTGGGCGCGCTGGACCAGCTGTCCACCCGAGCCGGTGTAGACGTCGCCCTGGACCGTCACCTGATCCCGCTCGCCGGGCGCGAGATCGAGTCGCGCTCCGCCCTGCCCCTGCTGCCAGTCGTCCTCGCCCAGGTCGCCGTCGGCGAGGTGGGAGGCCGAGCGCTCCAGGAAGGTGCCGTAGGCCCGAACCGAAGACCGCGCGCCGAGCGCGGTGCCCCAGCGGCCGGTGGCCCGGACGTGGTCGCTGGTGCCGGCGTGGGCGGATACTAGCCCGCTCCGGGTGTCCGTCGCCGAGCGGGTGATGACGTTGATGACCCCGTTCACCGCGTTGGAGCCCCAGAGCGTCGCCCCGGGGCCGAGGATGACCTCGATCCGCTCGATGTCTTCGAGCGGGACGTCCTGGACGTCCCAGAACACGCCGGCGAAGAGCGGCGAGTACACCGCTCTGCCGTCGATCAGCACCAGGAGTTTGTTGGGGGACTGCTCGGCGAAGCCCCGGGAGGTGATCGACCAATCGCGGCCGGTGACCTGCGCCACCTGCAGACCGGGGGCGAGCCGCAGCGCCTCGGGCAGGGAGACGGCGCCCGACCGGCGGATGTCCTCGCGGGTGATGACGTACACCGCCGCCGCGGCTCGCGAGGCGGGCTCGGGCCGGCGGGCGGTGGAGGTGATCCGGATCCGACCCAGCTCCTCGATGTCGAGGTCGGCGAGATCAGGCTCCCGTGCCGGCTGTTGCGCGGCGGCGCGAGCCGCCGGCAGCGCCAGCGCCAGGGCCAGCACGACCCCGCGGATCACGGGAGGTCGAGCAGCCGGATGACTTCGCGGAGGAGCTCGTCGAGATCGAACGGCTTGCGGAGCAGAGCCTGCCTGGTGCCACCGCGGCGGGAGCCCGACGAGAGCTCCACGTCGTAGCCGGAGATGTAGAGCACGGGAAGTCCGGGCCAGCGCTCCTGGAGCCGCCGGGCCAGCTCCAGGCCATCCATGACCGGCATCCGGACATCCGTGACCACGAGGTCGAACTCACCGGAAGCCCGGAGAGCCATCCCCAGCGCCTCATCGCCGTGCTTGGCGGTCCGGACCTCGAAGCCGGCATCGCGCAGCAGGCGCTGGAGCATGGTTCGGACGACCGGGTCGTCCTCGGCCACGAGGACCCGCTGGCGGCGGGGCAGCGGAGTCCCGTCCGGCTGAGGCACCGGATGGGAACGCCAGGGCTCGCCGGTATTGGCGAGCTCACCCGCGAGCAGGAAGGCAGGGCTGACGAAAGTCGGGCAGGACATATCCGCTTGGTTGTACAGTGGCGTACTAAGAGTCGGGGCCATCGGCCCACGTGTCAAGGCGACGCCCCGCCCGTACGGTCGGCCCGGATCGCCAACCAGAGGAGCGCTCCCGCGACGGCGAAGAGGGCAGCCGTCCCGAGGGCGGCCGGCCACCCTGCCCGGTCGGCCGTGAACGGGACGAGGAGCGCCACCAGCCCTCCCACCACGTTGCCGCCGGTGTTGAGCAGCCCGCACGCCGTCGCCGCGTGCCGGCCTCCCACCGACGTCGCGGCGGCCCAGTAGGACGAGTCGGTGAACTGCTGGCAACCCAGACAGCAGGACAGGAAGATCACCGCCGCATACGGGCCGCGGGCGGCGCCTGCCGCGAGGATGAAGACGCCCGACAGCAGCAGGCCGGGGATGATCACCAGGCGGCAGCCCAGATCGATCCCTCGCCGGCGGCCGATCCGATCGCAGGTCCAGCCACCGAGAGTGGCCGCCACGGCGCCGGTGATCCATGGAGCGGCCGCGAGGAACCCGCCCTGGATCTCTTCGATGCCGCGGACCCGGACGAGGTAGAAATAGAGCCAGTTGAAGAAGAAATAGAAAACGTAGTTGGCGAGGAAGTAGCTGATGGTGATGAGCTGCAGGTCCCGATCGCGGAGCATCGCTCGCCAGTCGGAGGCGGCGGCCGCCTCGGCCATCTCGGGCGGCCGGCCCGCGTCGATCACCGCGAGCTCGCCCGGCCGCACCGCGGGATGCCGCGCCGGCTCGTCCCGGGCGTACCAGTACCAGCCGGCGGCAGCGACGAGCGCGAGCGGCGCGGTGAGAGCGAACGAGGCGCGCCAGCCGTGCTCGCGCACCAGCCACGCGATCAGCGGACCGGTGGCCGCGGCACCCAGGGTGAAGCCGGTATTGGTCATCCCGTTGGGGAGGGACCAGCCGGAGACGGGAAACCAGCGCGCGATGACGGAGCCCCCCAGCACTGGAAAGAGGGGGGCCTGCGCCGCTCCCATGAGGAAGCGCAGCGCCACCAGACTCGCGATGACGAGGAGCGAGCCTTGCGCCGCCCCGCTCGGTATCAGCGCCACCAGGACGTTGAGCACGCCCCAGAGCGCGGTCACCAGCGCCAGCGCCAGACGGCCGCCCAACAGATCGCCCAGCATCCCGCCGGGCAGCTGGAAGAGCGCATAGCCCCAGGCGAACGCGGCCAGTATCCAGCCGAGCTGCACCGGGCTGAGGCCGACATCGGTCATGATGCGCTCACCGGCCACGGACATATTGGTCCGCAGCAGGTAGGCGACGAAGCTGATGACGGTGAGGAGGGCGAGGATGACCCAGCGGACGTGGCTGGTGGCGCGATGCTGCTCCATGGCCCGCCGCTGGTGGTAGGAGGTGCTCGAATCTACGGGTGCCCAGAGCGGGGCACTATCCCTCGCGCCGCACCTCCTTGGCGGCCTTGTCGTCCCGGAGGCCGAGGAAGCGCGGGTGACGCAACAGCCCGGCCGTGGTCCACTCGCTGAAGCCGATCTGCGCCACGAGCTTCGGCGTGACCCAGTGGACTTCGCCCGCCGGGACCGGCCCGGGTGCGAAGGGAGAGGTGCGGCGGGCCAGGGGCGCGAGCGCCCGGTCGAGCCGGCGCAGCGTGGCCGCGTCGTACCCGGTGCCGACCTTGCCCGCGTAGCGCAGCTTGCCACCCTCGTAGTAGCCCACCAGCAGCGCTCCGAGGTGCTCGCGCGAGCCCTGCGGCGCGGTGTAGCCCCCGATCACGAACTCCTGCTGCAGGACGCACTTGATCTTGAGCCAGTCGCCCGAGCGGGTGCCGACGTAACGGGAGTCGGCCCGCTTGGCGATGATCCCTTCCGCGCCGCGAGCGCAGGCGTCGCGGTACATGGCCGCCGACCCGGTGGTCCGGTGCGGAGTGAAATAGATCGGGTCGTCGTACCAGACCACGTCCCGCAGCACCTTCTTCCGGTCGGTGAGCGGCAGGTTGGTGAGGTCCACGCCCTCGTAGTAGAGGCAGTCGAACAGGTACAGCCGAACCGCCACGCCGGTGCGCGCGGCGCGCACCGCGTCGCGGAGCTGCATCCGCTGCTGCAGCCGGGCGAAGGAGCTGAGGCCGGTCCTGGGGTCGAGGGCGACGATCTCGCCGTCGAGCACGGCGTCGCCCCGGGTTGCGGTCTCGAGGGCGGCCACCAGCTCGGGGTACCCGCCCTCGATCGGCTTCCGGTTTCGGGACCAGAGCCGGACCTTCCCGCCGGTCACGTGAGCCAGCACGCGGACCCCGTCCAGCTTGGGCTCGTAGACCCAGCCGCTCCCGCTGGGGGGGGCGTCCACCAGGGTCGCCAGCATGGGAGGCATCCAGCGCGGCTGGGCGCGGTAGCGCAGCCGGGAGGTATCGGCCACGAGGCTCTGGCGGGTGCGGCTCATCCGGCCCTCCGCCCGTCGAGCGCGGCGGCGAGATCCTGCTTGGCCTCGAAGATGCCGGCCCATGGGTCGCCGACGGTCTCCAGTCGCTCGGGGACGGTGCGCAGGGTGAAGTCGGTCGGGTATACCGACTCGAGCTCCTCCCACGTGATCGGCGTCGCGACGGTGCCGCCGGGGTGGCGCCGCGGCGAGTACGGCACCGCGAGCGACTTGCCGCGGACGTTCTGATTGTAGTCGAAGAAGATCTTGCCCCGCCGCCGCTCGACCGCCCACTCGACCGTCACCTCGCGCGGCCGCTCGGCGCGGGCGTGACGCGCGATCGCTTCGGCGACGTCGCGGGCGGAATCGAAGTCGAGGGTGCGCACCAGGGGGAGGTAGAGGTGCAGGCCGGTCCGCCCCGAGGTCTTGATCCAGGTCTCGAGCCCGAGGCGGCCGAGCATCTCGCGGACCCTCATGGCCAGGGTCCGGGTGCGGCCGAAGGCGCGCCGGTGCAGCTCGGGCTCCTGCCCCCGTGCCTCCTTGCCGGAGTAGAGATAGGGATCGAGGTCGAAGACCACGAAGTCGGGGTAGTTGAGCACCGAGCGATCCAGCGCCGCTTCGCTGCCGGTGAAGGTAGCCCCGGCGTGGCGCGCGTCCGGCGCTCGGCGGGTGCGGGAGTACCAGGCGTGGAGCTCGAGGCCCGCCATCTGGGCCAGCCAGAGCAGGGTGGGCAGGTTCTCGCAGATCAGGTAGTCGCCATCGCCCGCGTTGTGGCTGGACCAGATCGAGACGGTGCGCACGAACGCCGGCGGATCCTCCCAGTGCTTCTGGTAGAAGCTCTTCCCGCCGACGCCGTTGGGAAAGCGGGTGACGAAGAGCGGCCGGTCCGCCAGGTGGACCAGCATCCAGGGGGAGACCCGGGTGAAGTAGCGGAGGAGATCGCGCTTGGTGAGCGGGGCGCGCCGGCCCGCGGCGGGCCAGAGCGGCTTGTCGAGGTTGCTCACCGCCAAACGGTGGCCGTCCACCTCCAGCGTGGCCTGGCGCACCGGACGGTCGAGCTGCTCCAGCACGCTTCGGATGGTCTCACGGGAGACGGACGCACCGCCGGCCTTCGCTCGAGTCCGCGCCATGCAGGGCTCCGAATCGGGTCAGCTGACCTTCCGGGTGCGCCGCCGCGTCGGCGCGCGTGACGTCCGGCTCCGCGCCGGTGTCTTGGGCTTCCCCTTCCGCGCCGCCTCGACGCTCTTGCGGAGCGCGTCGGCCAGGTCGATCACCTTGGTCTCCTTGGCTTCCGGCGCGGTCACCACCTCCCGCCCCTCGAGCTTGGCCTCGATCAGCTGCTCCAGCGCCTCGCGGTAGTGGTCCTTGTAATCCTCGGGATCGAACGGCTTCTGCAGCAGCTCGATCAGGGCGGAAGCCATCTCCATCTCGCGATCGCTGATGCGGCTCCCGCTCAGGTCGGCTTCGGGCGCGGCACGCACCTCGTCGGGATAGTAGAGCGTCTCCAGCATCAGCACGCCCTCTTTCGGGCGCAGCGCGCAGAGCTGCTCCTTCTTGCGGATGGTGATCGTGGCGACGGCGGTGAGCTCCTTCTTTTCCAGCGCCCTGATCAGCAGCGCGTAGGCCTTTTCGGAGCGCTCGCCCGGCGCCAGGTAGTAGCTCCGCTCGTAGAACACCGGATCGATCTCCGATTCCTGCACGAAGGCGGTGAGGTCGATGGTGTGCTTGCTCGGCAGCGGCAGCTGCTCGAAGTCCTCGTCGGTCAGCGTGACGTACTGATCCTTGGAGTACTCGTAGCCGCGGACCGCCTCGCTCCAGGGGACTTCGACCTCGTCGGTCGGACACCAGCGCACCTGCTTGAGCCGGGTGCCGCAGGTCTTGTGGAGCAGGTGGAACGCGATGTCCTTGCTCTCGGTCGCACCGTAGAGCTTCACCGGAATGCTGACCATCCCGAAGCTGATCGAGCCGCTCCAGATCGCCCTTGCCATGGGGTCTCCCGGGTAAACGCCCGTGCCTCACTCGCATAGCCGCACCGCCCGCGAGTTATCCACAGCACGCAGTCGGATATCCACAGATTTTTCAACACAAGTTGTTGATAAATAACAACTTACGGCGTTGGATCATGCTCCGCCGAGGAGGGAACCGCTGTGGGATGAATCACAGGTCAGGGCGCGGAGGGATTCGCCTTGCGCCCGCTGACCGCCTTGAGGATGCGCTTCATGGCGAG
>DATEIR010000027.1:0-19752 GCA_035278885.1 Gemmatimonadales bacterium
CTTCATCGTGGACCGGCAGCGGGACTTCTTCGAAAAGGGCATCGAGTACCTGAAGCCGCTCACCCTGCGCGAAGTGGCCGAAGTGATCAACATGCACGAGTCCACCGTGAGCCGGGTGACCAACGAGAAGTACGTGCAGACCCCCCGCGGCGTGCTGCCGCTCAAGTTCTTCTTCAGCAGCGCCCTCGCCACCGCCAGCGGTGAAGAGGCGAGCGCGCGCTCCATCCGGGCCAAGCTGCAGAAGATGGTGAGCGAGGAGGACAGCGCGAAGCCGCTCACCGACCAGCAGATCGTGCACCTGTTCCAGGAGCAGGGAATCCAGATCGCCCGCCGCACCGTCGCCAAGTACCGCGACCAGCTGGGCATCTTGCCGGCCCGGATGCGGAAGCGGGTATGACCCTTCCCGCCGAGGCGCTGGACGTCAGCGTCCTCGTCCCGGCGAAGGACGAAGCGCCCAACCTGCCCGAGTTCGTCCGCCAGTGCGACGAGGCGCTCGGGCCGGCCGGGTTCAGCTTCGAAGTGATCGTGGTGGACGACGGCTCGCGCGACGAGTCCGCCCGGGTCCTGCGGGAGCTCACCAGGCAGTACCCCTTCCTCCGAGTGGTCACCCACCGCCGCCAGCGCGGGATCGCGGACGCGCTCCGGTCGGCGGGGGAGGCGGCCCGGGGCGACATCTTCGTCTTCTATCCCGCCGACCTGCAGTATCGCCCCGCCGACATCCCCGGCCTGGTCGCGCCCATTCTCGCCGGCCGGGCCGACATCGTCACCGGCACCAAGCAGGGCAAGTACGAGAAGGCCTTCGTGAGCACGATTTACAACGCGCTCTGCCGCTGGCTCTTCGGCGTCCGGGTGACCGACCTCAACTCGGTCAAGGCGTACCGGCGCGAGGTGATGCTCAACGTCCCCATGCGCCCCGACTGGCACCGCTACATGGTGGTCATCGCGGCCGCCGACGGATTCCGCCTCGACTCGCTCCCGGTACCGCTGTATCCGCGGACCGCCGGGGTCTCCAAATTCGGCTGGAAGCGGATCCCGGTGGGCGTGCTCGACCTCGTGTCGGTCTGGTTCCAGCTCCGCTTCGGCCGCAAGCCGATGCTCTTCTTCGGCATCGCCGGGGCGGTGCTGTTCGTCATCGGGTTTCTCGCCGGCGTCATCGCCCTCGTGCTTCGGTTCGGCTACGGCATCGGATTTCGCCCGCTGCTCAACCTGGTCGAGGTCATGGTCATCAGCGGCATCGTCCTGTTCGGCTTCGGACTCATGGGTGAGCTGATCGCGGGGATGCAGGAGGAGCTCCGGGAGGTGAGCCGGGGCCTGAGCCGGCTCGAGAAGCCCGACGTGCGGGACTGATCGGTGCGGGTGGTCTTTCTCACCCACAACTTTCCCCGCTATACCGGCGACCTGTCGGGCGCGTTTCTCGCCACCCTCGCGGCGGCCCTGGTGCGCCGCGGGGTCGAGGTGCGGGTGGTGGCCCCGAGCGACGCGGGCAAGGGAGGCGACGGCCTCATCGACGGCGTCCCCGTCCGGCGGGTGCGCTACGCCTCGGCCGGCGCCGAGACACTGGCCTACGGCACCATGCAGGCGGCGCTGCGCGGTCCCCGCGGGCTCGGCGCGCTCGCGGGACTCTGGCGCGCGCTGCGCCGCGCTGCCCGCGAGGAGGCCGCCTCCGCCGACCTGGTGCATGCCCACTGGTGGGTGCCGGCCGGTCTCGCCCTCCCCGAGGACCGGCCGAGCGTGCTCACGGTGCACGGGACGGACGCGTCGCTCCTGAAGCGGAGCCGCGTCGCCCGCGCGCTGGCGCGGCCGGTCTTCCGCCGGGCCACCGTCGTCACCGCGGTGTCCCGCGAGCTGGCCGGCTGGGTGCAGGCCGGCACCGGCCGTTTCATCGAGCCGGCGCGCATTCATCCCATGCCCGCGGACACCGAGCGGTTCGAGTGGACCACCGGCGGCGGGGGCGCGGTCGTCGTGGCGCGGCTCACGCCGCAGAAGCGCGTCCGCCTGGCGATCGAGGCGGTCGCCGCGCTCGCCGCGGCAGGGCACGAGCTTCCGCTTACCATCATCGGCGACGGGCCCGAGCGCGCCGGGCTGGAGCGGCTGGTCGCCCGGCTCGGCATCGTGCCGTTCGTGCACTTCGCCGGCACGGTGGCTCCGGCCGACGTCCCCTTCCATCTGGCGGGCGCGGATCTCATGATCTTTCCCGCCCAGGGCGAGGGATTCGGGCTCGCGGCGGCGGAGGCGCTCATGGCCGGCATTCCGGTGATCGCGTGCTGGGACGGCGGCGGCGTGCTGGACGTGGTGCCCTCGACGGGTGCGGGACGCCTGGTTCTCCCGTCCGGCGAGGCGATCGGAGACGCGGTCCTCGAGCTGCTCAACGATCCCGACCGGTTGGCCGTGGCCCGGCTGGTGGGCGAGTCGTGGCGCGCACGGCTGGCGCCCGACCACGTGGCCGAGCTGTGCGAGGGGTGGTACCGCGAGGCGCTGGGTGGGTAATCGCTGGTTCCGGGCAGGGCAGTGGGTCGTCGGAATCGCGATCGTGGTGTTCGCCTGCCGGTCGCTGGCTCGGAACTGGGACCAGCTCCGGGCGCAGCCGCTCGAATGGCGGCCCCAGCCCGGGTGGCTCCTGCTGAGCGCCCTGGTGGTCTGGGCCATGTACGCGCTGCTGATCGCGGCCTGGCGAGCCATGCTCGGCGCCTGGGGGCAACGGCTCGGCCCCGGGGAGGCGGCCAGGATCTGGACCGTGTCCAGCCTGGGGAAGTACCTGCCGGGCAAGCTCTGGGCGATCGCCGGCATGGCGGTCATGGCCCAGCGGGCCGGGGTGGCCCCTGGCGCGGCGATGGGATCGGCGGTCATCCTCCAGGCACTCGCGGTGGGGACGGGTGCCGCGGTGGCCGGAGTCTGCGGCGTGGGCGCCCTGCGGCAGGCACACCCGGAGGTCGTCACCGTCCTGGTGCTGCTGGCCGCGGCGAGCGCGGCGGGGACGGCGCTCCTCTTCTGGCCCCCGGTCGTCACCCGGGTCCTGAGGATCGCCGCCCCCGAGGTGTCCGCCCAGACGGTGCCACCGGGGCCCGCCATCGCCTTCGGCGTGGTCGCGAATGTCGTTGCCTGGATCGGGTACGGGGCCGCGTTCTGGTGTCTGACCCGAGGTCTGCTGCCGGAGACCGGATTGAGCCTCATCCAGGCGGTCGCGGTCTTCACCGCGTCGTACCTGGCGGGATTCCTCGCGCTGTTCGCGCCCGGCGGCCTGGGGGTTCGCGAAGGCGTGTTCATTCTCATGCTGCAGGGGCCGGTGGGACCGGCCGCGGCGACGGCGCTGGCGCTCGCGTCGCGCGTGCTGCTGACGATCACCGAGTTCGGGGCCGCGGCCCCGTTCCTGGCGTTTTCCCGAGGGAGACCGCGTGTCGCCGACTGACGACGAGATGACAGTACTCGAGCCGCGCCGGCCGGCCTTGCTGGCGCTGGGCGTCTTCGTGCTGGCGGCGCTGACCCTGTGCTGGCCGATGCTGAGCGGGGGTTTCCTCCTGGGCGACGATCAGTACGTCGCGGGGTACGGATTCCGGCTCTTCGGAGCGGAGATGTTCCGGCAGACGGGTCACATCCCCGAGTGGAACCCGTATCTGTTCGGCGGGCTGCCGTACATCGCGGCCCAGCACGGGGACATCTTCTATCCGACCGCGTGGCTTCGCTGGGTCCTCCCGATCGATACGGCGATGAATCTCGGCTTCGCCGGGCATATCGTGCTGGCCGGCGCGACGATGTACGCCTTGCTCCGAGGCCTCCGGACGGGATGGTTCGGCGCCGTCGTCGGGGGGCTCTCCTACGAGCTCACCGGTATCGTCGCCTCGCTCGTGCGGCCGGGACACGACGGCAAGCTCTTCGTGTCGGCCCTCGCGCCACTGGTCTTCCTCGCGCTGCTCCGGGCCATCCGCCTCGGCCGCACCGACGGCTACGGCCTGCTGGCGCTCGTGATCGGGCTCTGCATGTTGAGCCCGCACTACCAGATGACGTACTACCTCCTGGTCGCTGCGGGGCTCTGGACCATCTTCCTCGTGTTCTTCGACCCGGAGCGGCCTGTGGATCGGCCGCGCGCGCTCTCGCTGGGCCTCGCCCTCGGGGCGGTCCTGCTCGGGATCGCCGTCTCCTCGATCCAGGTGCTGCCGTTCCTGCAGTACCTGCCTTACTCCCCTCGGGCCGCGGGCGGGCCCAGCGGCGGGTGGGCCTATGCCACCGGCTTCTCCATGCCGCCCGAGGAGATCGTCACCACGATCCTCCCCCAGTTCAACGGCGTGCTGGAGCACTACTGGGGGCGCAACTTCTTCAAGCTCCACACCGAGTACCTCGGCGCGGTCGTGGTCGTACTCGCCTTGCTTGGCATCCGGGGCGGGGAACGACGACACCTGGTTCGCGCCCTGGGCGGGATCGCGCTGCTCTTTCTGCTCATCGCCTTCGGCGGCCACACTCCGTTCTATCGGCTCTGGTACGAAGTCATGCCGATGATGAAGAAGGTGCGCGCCCCGGGCATGGCGTTCTTCCTCGTGGCGCTGCCGGTCGCGGTCTTCGCCGGGTTCGGCGCGGAGCGGCTGAGCCGCCGCCAGGTGACCCTTCGCCAGCTCGCGATCCCGCTCGGCGTCCTGGGGGTGATCGCGCTGCTCGGCGCGGTCGGGGGCCTCCAGGGCATCGCCGGCCTGTTCGCGGCGCCGGAGCAGGCTTCCCGCCTGGCGGACAACGCGGGCGAGCTCCAGGCCGGCGCGCTCCGGCTCCTCGTCGTCGTGCTGCTCGGCGGAGCGGCCCTGGCGGGCGTGGCGACCGACCGGCTCCGCGGGGTGAGCGCCCTGGCCGCGCTGGCGGTGGTGATCGTGGGAGATCTCTGGAGCGTGGATCGGCAATTCTTCCACTACCAACCGCCGGCGGCCACCCTCTACGCCGACGACCCGATCATCACCCGGTTCCGGCAGACACCCAAGCCGTATCGGGTGCTCGACGTCGGAGTCTATCAGGGTTCCTACCTGATGGCCCACGACGTACAGGCGATGCTGGGCTATCACGGCTTCGAGCTGCGCTACTACGACGAGCTCATGGGTGGCAAGAACGAGTGGCGCAACGTGGGGAGTCCGAATCTCCACGAGCTGCTGGCCGTCCGCTATCTGCTGCTGCCCGATTCGCAGACCGTGCCCGGCTTTCACAAGGTCCTCGGTCCGGTCACCACGACCCCGGGGCAGGTGGGTCACCTGTACGAGCGCGACAGCATTCCGGCCTACGTCCGCCTGGTGCCCGGCGCGGCCAAGCTGACGGACGACCAGGCCGTGGCGACCATCATCGATCCGCGCTTTCCGCTGCGGTCGGTGGTGCTGCTGTCCGATACCGCGTCGGTGACACCCGCGCCCCTGGCGAGCCAGCCGCAACCCGCCGCCGCGCGGGCGACCCTCACCCACTGGGCGCCGGGAGAAATGCAGGTCGCTATCGAGGGCGTGGAGACGCGCCCGCTGTACCTGGTGGTCAGCGAGAACTGGTATCGCGACTGGCACGCCGAGGTCGATGGCAAGGCGGCGCCCGTCCTCCGCGGCGACCACACGCTGATCACCGTGCCGGTGCCCCCCGGCGCCCGCGAGGTGAAGCTGGTATTCGCCTCCGAGGCCTACCGGACGGGGCGGTGGATCACCTGGCTCGCGCTGCTCCTCATCGCCGGGCTGCTTGCCTGGCCCATGATCCGGCGCAGGCGCGTCCATGCCTGAGCGGGCCCTGGTCGTGGTCCCGACCTACAACGAGCGGGTGAATCTCCCGCTCATCGCGCCCCAGATCCTGGCGCAGGATCCCCGGCTGGAGATCCTGGTAGTCGACGACAACTCGCCCGACGGGACCGGGGCCCTGGCCGACCAGCTCGCGGAGGCCGAGCCGCGGATCCACGTCCTCCACCGGCCGGGGAAAGCCGGCCTGGGTAAGGCGTACCTGGCCGGATTCCGCTGGGCGCTGGACCAGGGGTACGACCTGATGTTCGAGATGGACGCGGACTTCAGCCACGATCCCAAGTTCCTGCCGGCGTTCCTGGCCGCGGTCGAGCAGGCGGACCTGGTCCTGGGGTCCCGCTACGCATCGGGCGTGAACGTGATCAACTGGCCGATCTCGCGACTGCTTCTGTCGCTGGGCGCCAATCAGTACGCCCGCTGGGTCACCGGACTGCCGCTCACCGACTCGACCGGCGGGTTCAAGTGCTTCCGGCGCCAGGTGCTGGAGGCGATCGACTTCGAGCGGGTCCGCTCCAACGGGTATTCCTTCCAGATCGAGATGAGCTTTCGCGCCTGGAAAAAGGGATTCCGGCTGTTGGAGATTCCGATCGTCTTCACCGACCGGGTCGAAGGCCAGAGCAAGATGAACGGACGGATCGTCCGGGAGGCGATCTGGATGGTCTGGTGGCTCAGGATCAAATCGCTGGTGGGGCGACTATGAGGGGCACCGCGTTCTTCAAGATGACCGGGTCGGGCAACGATTTCGTCATGCTCGACGGCCGGGCCAATCCAGCCGATCGCTGGACCGGTGCCATGGTGGTCGCCCTGTGCGATCGCCGGACCGGGGTCGGTGCGGACGGCCTGGTCGTCCTGACGCCGGCCGGCGGCACCTCGGTCCGCATGACGTTCTGGAACTCGGATGGCTCCCGGGCCGCCATGTGCGGCAACGCGGCGCTCTGCAGCGCGCGGCTGTCGGTCTCACTCGGCCTGGTGCCTCCAGGATCGCTGTGCCTGCTGACGGATGCCGGCGCCGTCGAGGCGCGGGCCGAAGGGCGGGGAGACTCGGCCGAAATCAGGATGCCCGATCTCGAGCTGCCGTCCGAGGTGCCGGGCCTGGGTCCCGGGAATGGCGAGTCGTGGATGGCGGCCGGAACCGTCGGTGTCCCGCACCTGGTCGTCCGCGTCGGGGATATCGAGGCGGTCGACGTGCTCGGCCGAGGCCGGATGCTCCGGTTCGACCCCCGGCTGGGGCCCGCGGGCGCCAACGTGAACTTCGTGGCCCCCGGCGCCGGCCCGGCCGACCCCTGGCTGATCCGGACCTATGAGCGCGGCGTGGAAGGGGAGACCCTGGCCTGTGGGACCGGCACGGTCGCGGCCGCGCTCGCGCTGGCGGACCGGGGCGAGGCCTCGCTGCCGCTCAGGTTCCGTACTCGTGGTGGACCGGAGCTCGTGGTCCGGGCGCGGGTGGAGGGCCGCCGCGCGCCGGAGGCCTGGCTGGGCGGCCAAGGCCGGCTGTTGTTCGAGGGGAAGTGGGAAGGGGTTTAAGCACACTTTCCCACAGTTATCTACAAGGCAACTTAACATAACATATCTTATACGTCACCTTTCGGCGCTTGGGGCCTCCGTACTCGATGTCGCCGCTCCGACTTCAAGCCCCGCGCGAGTTCCCTAGCCGCAAAGCAAAAGCCCCGGATCCGCTCGATCCGGGGCTGCTTGGTACGTCACCGGCCTGCAGGCGAGCCTACATCTTCCCGTCCGTCAGCTCCGCCAGTCGCACCTGCGCCTCGGTGAAACTGGTGGACTTGGGGTACTTCTGCGTGATCTGGCGATACGCCCCGATCGCCTCGTCCCGCTTGCCTCCCGTGGCATAGGCCCGGCCGGCATCGATCAGGTAGCGGGCCTTCAAATACTCCAGGTCGGCGGCCTTCGAGGCATTGGTGTACGCCTCCCCCGCGTCCGGATAGCGGCCCGCATTCTCCAGCGCCGCGCCCAGGAGGCCATACGCCGGCGCCTGATACTGCGGCTTCGGGGTGGCGGCCAGGAAGTCCCGCAGGCTCACCACGGCGAGCTCGTTCTGGCCGTTCACCATGCGGACCTGATTGAGGGTAATCACCGCCTCGGTGGCCGCGTCGGTGCCCTTGTACTGGTCGATCAGCTTCTGCAGCTCGCTCGAGGCGAGCGGCAAGTTCCCCTGCTCGGCCGCGGTCCGGGCCTGATTCAGACTGCGGGCGGCGAACTCCTCCTTGCGCCGCTGGCTGCTGATCCACAGCCATGCGATCAGCGCGGCCAGCAGGACCGCGATGACGGCGCCGATGGCGAGCCGGGTCCGATCCCGGTACCACGGCGCCGCGCCAGGCGCGGCCTTGGTCTGCTCTCGAGTCGTTGGTTCCACCGTTGTCGCCATGTCGTACCACAGTAAGGAATGAAGATGATCGCCGTTGCCAGCGGACTCCGGATGCCCCCGGCGTGACTCGAACACGCGGCCAACAGTTTAGGAAACTGCTGCTCTATCCATCTGAGCTACGGGGGCAAGCTGTTCCAATATAACCCTTTACTGCGGCTCCCTCACGTAGCTTCGGAGAGCTCGCAACCGCCGGGCTCCCTCCCGGCGGGAACGGTAACCCGTTTGCCCACCTTCCGAAAGCCTGACCAGGAAGACCCAGGACCGGGTCTGGCCCCCGTGCTGGGCCCCAGAAAAAGGGGGATGGCGCGGTCCGCCATCCCCCTTCGAAGCTCAACGAAGCCAGGCCTACCTGGTCGTAGCCGTATCCTTGTGCACGGTCCCTCTGGTCTTCTTCACCGTGTCGATCCCCGTTGCCTGGCCACCGTGCTCGACATTGGTATCAACGTCGACTTTGACCGTCGTATCGTGGGTGACCACGGCCGTGTCCTGGGTCTGTCTCTGAGTAACGATCGTGTCCACGGCGCCCGTCTCACGCGCGGTCTTGTCACGAGATCCGCACGCGGGCAGCACCGCGGCTGCCGACAGCCCGAGAAGTAAAGCAATGCGCATTGTCCAGCCCCCTTAGGTAACCATCGTCCCTGGCGTAGAAGCCCAGGGATGGGGGTACAACGTCTCGGTATGCGGTTGGTGCGGCTGTGATGAGGCTCACCTAGACGGTCACCAGCGACACGCTAGGGGCGGTTCCCCCCAGGCGTTTCCGGCCCTCCAGTGGGCCGATCTCGAGCAGGAAGGTCCACCCGGCGAGGACTGCCCCTAGTCCTTGCGCCAGTCGCCCCGCTGCGGCTGCGGTGCCGCCGGTCGCCAGCACGTCGTCCACCACGAGCACCTTGCTGCTGCGCCCCATCACGTCGCGATGCGCCTCCAGCGCGTCGGCCCCGTACTCGAGCTCGTACGCCTCGCTCACCCGCTCCCAGGGCAGTTTGCCGGGCTTCCGCGCCGGAACGAAGCCGGCGCCCAGATGGGCAGCCACCGCCCCGCCCAGGATGAACCCCCGGGCTTCGATCCCCAGCACATGGCTCACACCCGCCGAGGCGAACGGCGCCGCCAGGGCAGCGATGACTTCCTGGAAGAGAGGGCCATCCGCCAGCACCGGGGTGATGTCCTGGAACAGGATGCCTGGCTTCGGGTAGTCCGGAATGCCCCGCAGGGTGACGCGCACCCGCTCGGCCAGCGACGCTGTGGTCATCGGATGTCGAAGCTCCCTGACGGCAGCGCCTGGGCGACGCCGTCCTCGCGGTCCACTCGTTCGACCTGGGCGTGAGCCGGCCCTGCCCGCAGCAGCGCCTCGAGGCGATCGAGGCCGGTGGCGTCGCCCCCTGCCGCGACGACCTCCACCCGCCCATCGGGCAGGTTCCGGGCGAAGCCCGCGAGGCCCAGCGATCGAGCATGCCGGGCGACGTACCAGCGGAAGCCGACCCCCTGCACCACGCCCGACACCAGGAACCTGCTGGTCATGCCGGCCTTCGCCGGGCGCGCACGACTTCCAGGACCATCGGCAGGACGGAGATCGCGATGATCGCCAGGATCACCAGGGTGAAGTTCTTCCGCACGATCGGGATGTTTCCGAAGAAATAGCCGCCCAGCACGAACAGGGTCACCCACACCACCGCGCCCACCACGTTATACGTAATGAAGCGAGGATAGCTCATGGCGCCGATGCCGGCCACGAACGGGGCGAAGGTCCGGACGATGGGCACGAAGCGGGCGATGATGATCGTCTTGCCGCCATGGCGCTGGTAGAACTCCTGGGTCCGCTCCAGGTACTCCCGCCGGAGAAACCGCACGTTGCCGCTGAAGGCCTTGGGGCCGACGTAGGCACCCGCCCAGTAGTTCACCGTGTCGCCCACGATCGCCGCGGCGATCAGCAGCACGATCACCAGCCACAGGTCGAGCGCGCCCAGGGCGGCAAAGGTCCCGGCGGCGAAGAGGAGCGAGTCGCCCGGCAGGAACGGGGTGACCACCAGCCCCGTCTCGCAGAACACGATCAGGAAGAGGATCAGGTGGGTGCCGGTGCCGTACTGCGCGATCACCTGGCTCAGATGGGTGTCCAGGTGAAGGAAGATGTCGATGAAGCGGCGCAGCAGGTCCATCGGGTCTCCTCTTACGAGCGGAAGCCGAATTCGCCCAGCAGGGGCACGAAGCGCACGTCGGCGACGGTGCTGGTGTGGAGCTGGTCGCCCTCGCGTCGCACCAGCGTCAGCGTCTGACTGGTGCGGTCGCCCAGGGGAATCACCATCCGGCCGCCCGGAGCGAGCTGGTCGACCAGCGGCGCCGGAATCTCCGGCGACGCCGCCGCCACCAGGATCCCGTCGTACGGCGCGAAGGGCCGCCACCCCAGCGTGCCGTCGCCCACCAGCACGGTGACGTTGCGCACTCCCGCGTGCTCCAGCGCGTCGCGCGCGCCCTTCGCCAGCGCCGGAATCCGCTCGACGCCGAACACCGCGTCGCAGAGCACGGCGAGCAGGGCGGTCTGATAGCCGGAGCCGACGCCGATCTCCAGCACGCGCTCCCGGCCGGTCAGCGCCAGCAGCTCGAGATAGCGGGCCTGCACCCAGGGCTGGGAGATCGTCTGCCCGCCCCCGATCGGGAGCGCGGCATCGTCGTACGCCCGGTGCCGCACGCTGGCCGGCACGAAGAAGTGGCGCGGTACCATGCGTATCGCGCGGAGCACGGCCAGGTCGCGGATCCCCTTCTCCCGGAGCGTCTCGACCAGGCGCTCGCGGTAGCCGCCGTAGCCGTCCCCTTCCCCTAGTCCTCCAGCGCCCATCCGCGCACCGTTTCGATCAGCCGATAGTTGGTCAGGTCCATGTGGAGCGGGGTGAGCGAGATGTAGCCCTCCGCCACCGCGAGGTGGTCGGAGTTCTCCCCCCCGGTCCAGGTGATCGTGCCCCCGCCGATCCAGAAGATCTCCCGGCCCCACGGGTCCTTCATCCGGCTCAGCGACTCGGAGAAGTAACGGCTGCCGAGCTTGGTCACCTGCACGCCCAGGACCTGGGTCGAGGGGACCGGCGGCAGGTTGACGTTGAGCAGCGTCTGCTCCGTGAAGTCCGGCACCGCGGTGATGCGACGGACCAGCTGTAGCAGCCGGTCGCGATAGGTATCCATCGTCTCCGGATGACTGCCGGTGAACGAGATGCCGATCCCGGGCACACCCAGGGTCACCGCCTCCATCGCCGCCGCCACCGTGCCGGAATAGAGCACGTCCTCGCCCATGTTGGGCCCGTGATTCACCCCGGAAAAGACGAAGTCCGGGCGCTCCGGCATCAGCGCCTGGATCGCGAGCATGACGCAGTCGGTGGGCGTGCCGTCGATCTGCCAGGCGCCGTCCGGCCGCCGGGCCGGACGGAGCGGCCGGTGCAGCGTGAGCGAATGGGAGGTTCCGCTCTGCTCCCGGTCCGGCGCCACCACCGTGACGTTCCCCACCTCGCGGCACACGTCCGCCAGCAGCGCCAGGCCTGGGGCCAGGATGCCGTCGTCGTTGGTGACGAGGATGTTCATGGCAGGGGAAGAAATAGGGGAAGGGAGAAAGGGGAAAGGGGAAGGCTATCCCCTTCCCCGTTCCGCTTTCCCCTTTCCCCGAGCCGGCGGCTCCGCGGCCGGCGGCGGCGGCAGCGGCACCGCGGGCGCGCGGCCGTCCAGAATCGCCAGCGCGTCCTCCAGCGTGGCGCGCGCGTCGGACGCGAGCTCCGACTCGAACGCGCGGTGCGCGCTGGTGCGCAGGTCTCCGGTCCGACGGTACTGATCGATCCGCTGCCGGGCGCCGTCGATGGTGAACTTCTCGGTGTAGAGCAGGTGCTTCACCAGCATGATGAGCTCGACCTCGCGGCTCTTGTAGACCCGGTTCCCGCTCCGGTTCTTGGCCGGGTTGAGGAAGCGGAACTGGCTCTCCCAGTAGCGCAGGACGTGCGGCTTGAGGTCGGTCAGGGTACAGACCTCGCCGATGGAGTAGAACTCCTGCACCGGACGGCTCGTGCTCGTCATCGCCATTGTTCCGCCTTGAGTTCGCGGGTCATCAGCTCCGCCACGGCATCACGCGGCGGCTTGTCCTGGAACAGCACCTGGCAGACCTTCTCGGTGATCGGCAGCTCCACTCCCATCCGGCGGCCCAGCGCGGCGCCCGCGAGCGAGGTGTTGGCCCCTTCCGCAACCGAGCGGTGGCTCGCCCGGTAGTCGGCGAACCGCTGGCCCTGCGCCAGCGCCAGCCCCAGGCTCCGGTTCCGACTGAGGCTGCCGGTGGTGGTGAGGACCAGGTCGCCCATCCCCGCCAGGCCCGCGAAGGTGAGCGGGTCCGCGCCCATGCGCACACCGAGCCGGGTGATCTCCGCGAGACCGCGGGTGATGAGCGCGGCCCTCGGGTTGTGCCCCAGGCCCAGCCCCTCGAGAATCCCGGCCGCGATCGCGATCACGTTCTTGAGCGCCCCGCCCAGCTCCACACCGACCACGTCACGGTTCGAGTACACCCGGAAGCGCGGGGTCGCGAACACCGCCTGCGCATCGCGCGCCGTGGCCTCATCGGCCGCCGCGGCGACGACCGCGGTGGGCTGCCCCTGGCACACCTCCGCCGCGAAGCTGGGGCCGCTCAACGCCGCGAAGCGCGCCTGCGGCAGGCACTCGCCGAACACCTGCGACATGAGCGCCAGCGACTCGGCCTCGATCCCCTTGGTGGCGCTCACCACCAGGGTGCCCGGCCGCACCGCCGCGGCGAGCGGCGCCACCACCGCGCGCACGACGTGGCTCGGCGGCGCCGAGACGAGGACCTCGGCGCTCCGAACGGCCTCGTCGGCGTCGGCGGTGGCGCGCAGGCCCTGGGCGAGCTCGACTCCGGCGAGAAACACCGGATTTTCGTGCGTCCGGTTGATCGCCTCCGCCACCTCGGGTTCGAACGCCCAGAGTCGGACGTCGTTGCCCTTGCCCGCGAGGAGGTGAGCCAGCGTCGTGCCCCAGCTCCCCGCCCCCAGAACCGCGACGCGCGTCACGGGTGCGCGGACGGCGCCGCGCGCCGGCCGAAGCGGTTCTCGGTGCCCTGAAGGAGGCGCTTGATGTTGGCGCGATGGAACCAGATGATCGCCGCCGCGACCAGCGCGTCCAGCCAGAGGATCTCCGTCCGGTCGGGGCGCTCCAGCAGATACACCGCCACCGGGAAGACCGCCGCGGCCGAGATGCTGCCCAGTGAGACGTAGCCCGTGAGGTACACCAGCACCGCCCACACCAGGGCCGCGACCCCGAGCGCCGCGGGCGTGAGCGCGAGCATGACCCCCGCCGCCGTGGCGACGCCCTTCCCTCCCCGGAAACGCACGAACACGGAGAAGACATGGCCCAGGATGGCCACCACCCCGCACAGCAGCGCCACCAGCTGGGAGGACGAGATCCGCGGGGCGAACAGCAGCACCGGAATCGCGCCCTTGGCCGCGTCGAACAGGCCGACGGGTATGGCGAAGCGCCACCCCAGCACCCGGTAGAGATTGGTGGCGCCCAGATTCCGGCTGCCGTGCTCCCGCAGGTCGATCCCGCGAAGCAGGCGCGCCGCGAGATAGCTCGTGGGGATCGCGCCCAGCAGGTACGAGGCCAGCAGCCAGGGCGCCGCGCCGTTCGGATTCATCGCCGGGCCCCGCGGCTGGTGAAGCGCAGGCGCACCGGCGCGCCGCTGAACGGCCACGCCTCACGGAATCCGTTGTGCAGATAGCGCTGGTACGACTCCGGCACGTCGTCCGGCCGGTTGGTCACGATCGCGAAGGTGGGCGGCGCGATGCCGATCTGCGACGCGTACAGCAGCTTCACCTCCTCGCCGGGCTTCTGCGGAGGACCGCTGCGCTCGAGCAGCGCCGCCAGCACCCGGTTGACCTCCGCGGTGGGAACCCTCCGCTCCCGACTCTCGGCGACCTCGAGGATGAGGTCGAGCACCTTCCGGGCACGCTGCCCCGTGAGGGCGGAGACGTAGACGAACGGCACGTGGCGGAGAAACGGGGCCTTCGCGATCAGCTCCTCCTGTCCTCGCCGGGCCGTGTTCGCGTCCTTCTCCTCCACCAGGTCCCACTTGTTCACCACCACGATGAGCCCGCAGCCGTGGTCCCACGCCTGACTCGCAATGCGCAGGTCCTGGTTGTGCAGCCCCACGGCGGCATCCACCACCAACACGCACACCTGGGCCCGCTCGATGGCGCGCTCGGTGCGCAGGGTGGAGTAGAACTCCAGATCATCTTCTACTTTAGCACGACGCCGTAAGCCTGCTGTATCTATGAAGTTGAGGTTCTTTCCGCTGTACCGCAAGAGGCTGTCGATGGCGTCCCGCGTGGTGCCGGCCTCCGGGGCGACCACGTGGCGCTCCTGGCCCAGCAGCCGGTTCACCAGCGAGGACTTGCCCACGTTGGGACGACCGACCACCGCGACGTCCACGGTGTCCTCGTCTTCCGCGGGGTCATAGGGCGGCAGGCGATCCACGACCGCGTCGAGCAGGTCGCCGCTCCCCTTCCCGATCGCGGCGCTCACACCCACCGGCTCGCCCAGTCCCAGCTCGAAGAATTCGTACACCGCCTGGCTCCGCTCCAGGTCGTCGAGCTTGTTGACCGCGAGCAGGACCGGCACCCGGGTGCGGCGGAGGCGCTCCGCGATCGCCTGGTCCACCGGCCGCACGCCCTCCTTGCCGTCCACCAGGAAGAGCACGAGGTCCGACTCGTCGAGGGCGAACTCGACCTGCTGCCGGATCGCCCGATCCATCGAGTCGTGCGAGTCGGGGACCAGGCCGCCGGTGTCGACCAGCCAGAAGTGGCGGCCGCCCCACTCCGCGTCGCCGAAGTGCCGATCGCGGGTGGTCCCCGGCCGGTCGGACACGATGGCCGGCCGGCCGCCGAGAATGCGGTTGAAGAGGGTGGACTTGCCGACGTTGGGGCGGCCGACGATGGCCACCGTGGGCTTGCTCACGCCGCCGCCGGCAGGCCGAGCGCGTCGGCGAAGTCCTTCGAGAGGCGAACCTCGGCGGGCACCTCGGCACGGAGGGCGGCCAGGCTCATGCTGTCGATGAAGAGGCCATCGTCGTTGACCGACTCGCCAGGGAGGAGCACAAGATCGAGGTCGCGGCGCGCGCGCAGCGCGTCGGCGAAGGCGCGGCCGGGGAGCAGCCCCGCGGTCGTGACCGACGCGCCGAAGAGCGTATTCTCCAGCGCGATCAGCTCGAAGGTGGCGCCGGTGGCCTCGCCCAGCGGCTCGAGCACCATCGGCATGAGCTGGCCCATCGCGGTGCCGGTGACCACGCCGATCCGCCGCCCGTTCCACCGATCCAGCTGCCCCGCCTCGGCCGCGATGCGGCGCTGCAGCCACCGCACCGATCCGACGCCGTTCTCCACCTGGTCGAAATCATCGTAGATCTCGGCCGGCGGCAGCTCCACCCCCGCGCGCAGGTACAGTTCGTCGGCGCCGTAGGCCCAGTGCTTCCCGCGCTCCCGGCGCGCCGTCTCGGACCGCGCGTCGATCACGGCGATCGCGGCGCGGCACTCCGCGGCGGTCGGCTCCCGGACGAGATGGTGCTTGCTGTACTCGGTGAGACCGACCGGCACGACGGAACAGCCGAGGATCGCCGGACCGAATCCGTACAGCTCGTCCAGCGTCTGCTGCAGCACCGCGCCGTCGTTCACCCCGGGCGACATCACGATCTGGGTGTGGAACTCGATCCCGTGCTCGGCGAAGTGGCGCAGCTGCGGAAGGATCTCGGGTGCGGTCGGATTCCGGAGCAGGTAGCGGCGGACCACGGGGTCGGTCGCATGCACCGAGACGTAGAGCGGGCTCAGCCGGTATTCGATGATCCGCTCGACGTCGTGCGGCTTCAGATTGGTGAGCGTGGCGAAGTTGCCGTAGCGGAACGAGAGGCGGTAGTCGTCGTCGCGGATGTAGAGCACGTCGCGCAGGCCATCCGGCAGGCCGTCCACGAAGCAGAAGTCACAGCGATTGGCGCAGCGCCGGATCCGGGCCGGCTCGAGACTCACGCCGATTGGCTCGCCCAGCGGCCGCTCGATATCGTACTCGATCTCCTCGCCGTCGGGCTGGCGGACATGCAGCAGAATCTGCTCTTCGGCCGTGAGGAACTCCCAATCGAGGAAGTCCTCCAGCTCCCGGCCATTGACGGTGAGCAGCTGCGTGCCTTCCTGGAGCCCCAGCTCGGCTGCGATCGAATCGGGATGAACGGCGGTGACCTTGAGCACGCCGGAAAATGCAGGAGGTAGGGGGTAAATTCAAGTTTTTCCCGCACTTCAACGCAGTGAATCAAGTGCTTTCTCAGGGCCTCCGACCACCCCTCGGCTGTACCAGCCGTCGGGGTGCAGCACCCACGCCGCAGGATCGGACAATTCCTGGTCGAGCTGAGCCCGGAGACGCCGCCGCGCCTCGGCATCCTCGACCGGCACGAGCGCCTCGATCCGGCGGCGCAGGTTCCTCGGCCGCCAGTCCGCGGAGCCGATGTAGTAGCGGGTTCGCTCACCGGCGCCGAACTCGTAGATCCGCGCATGCTCCAGAAAGCGTCCGAGCCGGCTGACCACGCGGATGCGCTCGGAGAGACCGGGCACGCCCGGGCGGAGAGTGCAGATGCCGCGGACGACCAGCTCGACCGGGACACCGGCCTGCGACGCCGCGTAGAGCGCCTGCACCACCTGGGGATCCGCCACACCGTTGAGCTTCGCACGGATGCCCGCGGGCTCGCCCGCGCGAGCCCGCGCGGCCTCCGCCTCGATCGTCTCGAGCAGCCACGGCAGCAATCCCGCGGGCGCCACCCGCAGCCGCCGGAACGCTCCGGTCGGTGCATGGCTCGAGCCGGTCAGCTGATTGAAGAGGTCGTTCACGTCCGCCGCCAGCTCGGGGTCGGCCGAGAACAAGCCCAGATCGGTGTAGACTCGGGCGGTCGCCGCGTTGTAGTTGCCGGTTCCCACGTGCACATATCGCCGGAGCTCGTCGCCTTCTCTCCGCACCACCAGCGCCAGCTTCGCGTGGTTCTTGAGTCCCACCACACCATACGCGACGTTGGCTCCGGCTTCTTCCAGGCGGCGGACCCAGCCCGCGTTCCGCGCCTCGTCGAAGCGCGCCTTGAGCTCGACGAAGAGGGACACGTCCTTGCCCCGTCGGAGGGCCGCCAGCAGCGACTCCACCACCGGCGAGCGCTCGCCAACCCGGTACAGCGTGGCACGGATCCCGACCACTGCCGGATCCTGGGCCGCGTCGGCGAAGAACCGAGCGACGGTCCGATCGAAGCCCTCGTACGGGTGATGCACCAGCCGTTCTCGCTCATCGATCAGTCGCCAGAGGTCGATGCCGGGCGGGAATGGATCGGCTCCTTGAAACAGGGGAAACCGGCCGCCTGCCACCGGTGCGTCGAGCAGCTCGCGGAGGCTGCGGAGATCGACCAGACCGGGGACCGGCAGGAGCTCGCGCTCCGTGAGCGCGGCGGCCTCGGCGCCGGGCTCGAAGCGGAGCTCCCACAGCAGGCGCTCGCGGACTGCGGAGGGCATGGCGCGCTCTACCTCGATCCTCACCACCGGGTTCACTGCCCGCCGGCCCACCGCCTCCTCGATGGCCTGAAGCAGGTTGCCCGCCCGATCCTCCGCCAGCTCCAGGTCGGCGGCGCGGGTCAACCTGAAGAGGTGGGCCTCCACCACCCGCCGGTCGGGGTACAGCGCCCCGACGTTGGCCCGGACGACCTCTTCCAGCGGGATGAGGTCCGATCCACCGGTGACCGGCAGAAAGCGGGGCAGGCGCTCGGGGAGTTTGACCACGGCGAGGTGGGTGGGCCCCTCCTCGCCGTCCCGGAGCAGCACGGCCAGCAGGAGCGCGAGCCCCGGCAGCACCTGCACCGGGAATCCCGGCGCGGCGGTAATGGCGCGCGGGGCGAGCGAGGGGAAGATCTCTCGGCTGAACCGCTCCACCAGCAGGGCGCGCTCGGCCGCACCGACCTCGGGCCAGGTCCGGATGCGGATCCCCTCCGCCGTGAGCCGCGCCAGGCACCGCTCGAGCTGCCCGTACTGGCGCTCCACCAGCTGCATCACCCGGATCGTGAGCGCCTCGAGCCGCCCCGCGTCGGCCTCGGCGCCACGCCGCCGCAGCGCGCCGACGTTCACCATGTAGAACTCGTCCAGGTTCGCGCTCACGATCGCCAGGAAGCCGAGTCGCTCGAGCAGCGGGGTAGACTCGTCTTCCGCCAGCGCCAGCACGCGGCGGTTGAACTCCAGCACGCTGGCGTCCTCGTCCAGCAGCGTCTCCGGATCGGCGACCCGGTCGGGCAGCGGCAGCGCCGTGTGACTCGGTCGCGCGGGAACCTGAACGTGTCCCTCGCTGAACAGATCCGAGCGCGAGGCCAGCGCCAGGGCAACCATCGTTTCCGGATGGTCGAAGCCGGGCGCTCCCGCCCGGTTCAGCGCGTCCGCCACCGGCACCCATACGATGCCGTCCCCCGACCCGTCGCGGCGCAGCCGGCGCGCCAGCCAGACCTCCTGCAGGCGGAGTCCGCCCGGGCCCGGCGCGTTGCCCAGGAGCGCGAGATCGCCGGCCCCGCTGCCGAACGTCTCGCGCAGAAGCTGGCGGACCGCGGCCTCGCCCGAGCCGTCGAGCGCCGGAAGCCGGAGCGCGCGGCCTTCCCGGTGAAGGGCCAGCGTTCCCGCGTCCAGTGCCAGCAGGGTGACGCAGCGGCCGCTTCCCAGCGAGCGTGCGATCGCCTCCCGTTCCAGCGAGCCGAGCAGGCGCTGCGCGCGGGCCAGCTTGCTGTCGAGGACGGGCCGCAGCTGATGACCGCGCGTGATCGCCTCGCCCACCGCGGCCAGTGTGGGATGTCCCCGCCTGAGCTCGCGCAGTCGAAGCTCCTGGAACCCGCGGGTGAGGCCCTCGTGCCGGACGGTGACCGCGTCGTATTCCAGCAGGTACCGGGCTCGCCAGGGCCAGCCCGGCTTCGCCGCCCGGCGGCTGCGCGAGATCTCCAGGGTCGCGGCCGGGATCAGCTCCGCCGGGTCTGCCAAGCCGCGCAGCCGCCGGGCCGTCTCGCCGGCACCCGCCAGGATGGCCGGCGGGTCGGCCTCGGCCGCGACCGACTCGAATCGCTCCCGTGGCCCGCCGCTGCCGGGGAGAGTCAGCGTGAGACGGCGGACGTCGTCGGCCCCGATGCGGACCCGACAGGTCACATCGCGTCGCGAGAGAGTGCCTTCGTTGGTGTCGAAGTAGATATCGCGGTAGAAGGTGTGCTCGATCGGTCCGGCGACGAGGCCCGAAGGGGGCGCCGCCTCTCGCAGCTCGAGCAGGGCCTCGGGGGTCGGCACATCCCAGCGGAGCACCGGCCCTGACGGCTGGTTCATCCGGCGCTGTCGGCCGGCTGCCCGGAGCGCTCGACCCGGGTGCGGATCTCGGTCTGCAGCCGCTCCAGGCCGCGTTGGAACCCAGGTGCCGAACGCACCCGGTCGAACAGCCCCGAGTCGAGGTACCAGTAGCTCACCACCGGCGTCCGATCCGCCATGCGTCGGAGCCACTCGAGGGAGTGTGCTACGTCGCCCTGGCGGGCGTAGTAGGCCGCCAGGTCCGCGTACTGGTACACGGTGCGAGCATGTCCTC
>DATEIR010000028.1:0-18896 GCA_035278885.1 Gemmatimonadales bacterium
CGCCGCTGCTCCGCGCGCGGCGCGGGCAGCCGCTGAGCCGGCGGCGTGACTCCGGGCGCGACGAGCTGGGTGACCGCACCGGGCGGGATGCTCTTGAGGGTGGCGTCGAGCAGCAGGAGCCGCTCGAACGTGGCCTGCGCCAGCGCTTCGGAGGCGTGATCCAGCCGACTACTGCTCTGGGCTTCCAGGTGACGGGTAACGTGCCGATAGGAGATCGTCGCGACCAGCGCGATCGGGATGACCGCGCAGGCGACAAAGAGGACGAGCAGGCGTCGGCCGAACCTGCTGCTGAGCGGGCGGGGCTGGAGCGTCACTCGGCGCAGCCGGGGCAACTCCCGTGCCCGTCAGCGATTGCGTCGTCAGCGGGTAAGCGTGGCCGAGTGACCGTCCGGCTCTGGCATTTCGCCAACGGAAGCCCGAGCGGGAGCGCTGTCGAGCAGCGCCTTGAGCAAGCGGAGTCGGGCAGGGTCGAGCAACCCGGTCCGCCCACCGTGGCAGACGGCACCCCGGAATCCGACCACGTCCGGCTCGACCGATTGCAGGACCGCGAGGTCTTCCGCCTCGAGGCCTCCGGCGAGCGCGGTGAGCAGACCGGCCCGGCGCGCCCGGGTCACCCAGTCGCCCACCGCATCGACCGACAGGTGCCGGAGCAACCCGCGTCCGTCCTTGAGCCAGGTGTCGATCAGAACGCCGGCAGCTCCGGCGACGATCGCGGCCTGAAGGATGTCCTCGGGCGACGGCGCGCGCGCGTGATCGTAGTCGGCATACGACGCGGCGATCACCGCCGCCGATGGACCGAGCGCCCGGGCATACGCCTTGGCCCGTCGGAGGACCGTTTCCACCTGAGCGGCGCTCGCGACCCCGGCGAATCCAACCTTAAGGAAGGTTCCAGCCGAATGCCGCGGCGGTGCGAGGCGATCGAGCGTAGCCGTGAGCTCATCCGGCGCACCCGCGTCACCGAGGGCCACGCCGAGCGGCACCTCGGGCGGCAGCGCTGCCTCGATGTCGTGGAGTACGGACCTCGTCACGGACCCGAGTGGGCCGGCGTCCGGCTCCTTGGCATCCACGATGTCGGCCCCGTTGGCGGCGGCCACGTTCGCCTCTGCGGCAGACCGCACACTCACCAGCAGTCTCATGCAACTCCCTTGTGAGAAGCTAACGCGCTGATATGTTAGCATTTATGAAGCTAGCTGCGACTCGGGACGTCCGGGAGGAGCGGTGAGTCTGACGGGCAAGGTGGCGGTGGTGACCGGTGCCTCCAGCGGAATCGGTCAGGCGATCGCGCTGGCGTGCGCCAGGGCGGGCGCGGACCTGCTGGTGACCTACCAGCACAACAGAGCCGGGATCGACGAGACCGTCCGCCAGGTAAGCGAGGCCGGTCGCGTGGGCGTCCCGGTGCAGGGCGACATCAGCCGCGGGGAGGACATCGAGCGGCTGTCCCGAACGGTCCAGGAGCGCTTCGGGCGGGTGGACGTCTGGATCAACAACGCCGGAGCCGACATCCTGACCGGCCGCGGCGCCAAGCTGTCTCGCGCCGAGAAGCTCGAATTGCTCCTGGCGGTCGATGTGCGGGGTACCGTACAAGCCTCGTGGGCGGCGGTCGGATTGATGCGCGCCGGCTCCGGGGGTGTGATCCTCAACATGTCCTGGGATCACATCGGGCAGGGGATGAAGGGGGAGAACCCGATCCTGTACTCGGTCGCCAAGGGTGCGATCGCCAGCTTCAGTCGCTCGCTCGCGCGCGAGGTGGCGCCGGCGATCCGGGTGAACATCCTGGCTCCCGGCTTCATCGAGACCGCGTTCGGGGAGGAAGCGGACCCCGCATGGCGGAAGGAAGTGGTGGCGCGGACCCCCTTGGCCCGCTGGGGTGTTCCCGATGATGTGGCACAGGCGGCGGTGTTCCTGGCTTCGGATGCCGCCGGATTTCTTACCGGGCAGACTCTCGCCGTGAACGGCGGCGTGGTGATGTGACCCGGACGCGATGAACCGTTGGCAGCACGATCAAGGAGACGCATATGCCGGCAACCAAGGAAAAGACCTACTCCGACGCGGAGATCACCGAGCGGCTGAAGGACCTGCCGGGCTGGTACTACGAGGATGGCTGGATCAGGCGGGTGTTCAAGACCGACGGCTGGCCGACCACGCTGATGCTGGTGAACGCCGTCGGCTACCTGGCGGAGGCCGCGTACCACCACCCCGACCTGACGGTCACCTGGGGCCGCATCATCGTGAAGCTGCAGAACCATGCCGCCGGCGGCATCACCGACAAGGACTTCGAGCTCGCCCGGAAGATCGAGGAGGTGGCGCTCTGGCGGCCCCAGGGCGGCGCGCTGGAGGGAACCCCGAACAAGTGGGTCCGCTCGGGGGATCCACGGTAGAGCCGGAACCGCGCCGGATCCTCTTCGTCACCGGCAAGCTCGCCGAGCCCGCGCTTCGCGACGTCCTCGAGGCGATGGACCCGCCATTCGAGGCGCGGGTGGCGGTGCTCAAGATCACGGTGGCGGCGCTCATGACCACGAGCTGGATCGCCAAGTTTCTCGAAGTCCCCGAGGGTACCGACCTCGTGCTCATCCCGGGGCTCTGCGAGGGCGATCCGGCCGTGATCCAGGATCGGGTCGGCGTCCCGGTGGAGAAAGGACCCAAGGACCTCCGGGAGATTCCCCGCTACTTCGGGCAGGCGGCCGTCCGCGCGGAGTACGGCGCTTACACCGTCGAGATCCTCGCCGAGATCAACAACGCGCCCCGACTCAGCCGGCAGGCGGTCCGGGCCGCGGCCGACTATTTCCGGGCCAGCGGGGCCGACGTCATCGACCTCGGGTGCACACCGGGGCTCGCCTACCCCGACCTGGGTGCGGTGGTCCGCGATCTCCGCGAGGCAGGGATGCGGGTCAGCGTCGACAGCTTCGACCCGGACGAGATCCGCACCGCGGTCGCCGCCGGCGCCGAGCTGGTGTTGAGCATCAACCGGAGCAACCTGGCGGTGGCGCGCGAGCTGGCAGCTGCCGCCAAGGTCGTGGTGATCCCCGACCTGGGCGAGGGCCTCGACAGCCTGGAGCCCAGCATCTCGGCGCTCGAGGGCTGGGGCGTCGGGTACCTGATCGACCCGATCATCGAGCCGATCGGCTTCGGCTTCATGGCCTCGCTGGAGCGGTACGCCGAGATCCACCGACGCTATCCCCAGGCCCAGCAGCTCATGGGGATCGGCAACATCACCGAGCTCACCAGCGCCGACACGACGGGGGTCCACGCGATCCTCCTCGCGATCTGTGAGGAGCTCGGGGTCAAGGCGGTGCTCACGACCGAGGTGATCCCCTGGGCCCGCGGCGCGGTCCGCGAGATCGACATCGCCCGCCGGCTGATGCACCACGCGGTGAGCCGCCGGACCATCCCCAAGGGGGTGGACGATCGCCTGGTCACGGTCAAGGATCCGGCGATCCTCGAATACGACGAGGCCGAGCTCCGCCGACTCCACGAGGCGGTGAAGGATCCGAACTTCCGGATCTTCACCGATCGGACGACCATCACCGTCTTCAATCACGAGATCTTCGTGCGCGGCACCGACCCGCAGGAGATCTTCAGCCGGCTCGGGGTGGACGAGGCGACTCACGCTTTCTATCTCGGACGGGAGCTCATGAAGGCCCGGCTCGCCATCACGCTGGGAAAGACCTACCGGCAGGAGGGCGCGCTCTCCTGGGGCTACCTGACCCCGCCCGACGACCTCAAATCGGACCATGTGACCCTGACGCAGCGAAAGCGGCGCGGCGGCCGCACCGGGTGAGCGGGGTCGCACCACTGGTCGAGCGCCTGGAGCCCGCGGGTGAGCCGGTCGAGCTCGCCGCGGCGATCCTCGATCTTCCCTTTCCCATCTTCCTCGACAGCGCGACCGGACACGCGGCCGGCGAGCCTCACCAGCTGGGACGCTATTCCTTCGTCTCGGCCGATCCGGTACTCGTGGTCCGGAGCAAGGGTCGTGTCACCGAGGTTCTCGAGAACGGGCTCAGGCGCAGCGTCGACGGAGACGCCCTGGGCGCGGTCCGCGACGTCCTGCGGCAGTGGGCCGCGCCAGCACTGCCGGGGCTTCCTCCGTTCCAGGGTGGTGCGGCCGGGTACATCGGGTACGACTACGGCGCCGTTCTCGAGCGAGTCCCGCCGACGCGCTACGACGACCTGGGCGTCCCGGACGTGGTGCTCGGCCTCTACGACTGGGTCGTGGCCTGGGACCACGGGAGCCGCCAGGCATGGCTGATCTCCACCGGCCTCGGCGCCGACGGCGCGCCGAGCGAAGCCCGGGCACGGGCCCGCGCGGATGAGATCCGGAAGCGGCTCGCTAGGCGCGGCGGCGCCTCGCCAGGGTGGTCCGGGGACTCGCCTGGGCCGATGGCCCCATCGTACGCGGTCAGCGCCCTCGAACGGGCGCCGGAAGGTCTGCGATCCACCTTCACCCACCGCGGCTACCTCGATGCCGTGGCACGCGTGCGCGAGTACATCGTCGCGGGCGACATCTTCCAGGCCAATCTGTCCCAGCGTCTGCAGGCGCCGCTCCGCGAGGCGCCGTTCGATCTCTATCGCAAGCTCCGCCGTCGGAACCCGGCCCCGTTCGCCGCCTACTTCGACTGCGGCGACCTCAGCATCATGAGCGCGTCTCCCGAGCGGTTTCTCCGCCTCGACGAGCGCGGCGCGGTGGAGACCCGGCCCATCAAGGGGACCCGTCCTCGCGGACTCGGACCGATGCACGACGCGGCCCTGGGACGGGCCCTGGCCGAGAGCGAGAAGGACCGGGCGGAGAACGTGATGATCGTGGACCTGTTGCGGAACGACCTCTCCCGGGTTTGCCGCCCCGGAAGCGTGCGGGTGCCGGAGCTGTTCGCCCTGGAGCAGCATCCGACGGTCCACCACCTGGTCTCCACGGTGGTGGGCCGGCTGGCGGCCGGCGCCGACGCCGTGGACCTGGTTCGCGCGACCTTCCCCGGCGGCTCCATCACGGGCGCCCCGAAGGTGCGGGCGATGGAGATCATCGCGGAGCTCGAGCCGACCCGGCGGGGGGTCTACTGCGGCTCGGTGGGATACTTGAGCCGCACCGGCGCGATGGATACCAGCATCGTGATCCGGACCTTCGTCCGCGTGGGCGGCGAGCTCTACTTCCAGGCCGGCGGAGGGATCGTCGCCGATTCCGATCCGGAGCTGGAGTATCGGGAGACCCTGGACAAGGCGCGCGGGCTGATCGCGGCGCTGGAAGACCAGGGATAGTTTCCCCTCATGATCCTGCTGATCGACAACTACGACAGCTTCGTGCACAACCTGGCGCGCTACGTCCACGAGCTCGGGGAAACACCGCTCGTCCGCCGCCACGACGCGCTGACGGTCGACGAGGTGCTGGGGCTGTCTCCCTCGCGGATCATCATCTCACCGGGCCCGTGCTCCCCGGCGGAGGCGGGCATCTCCACCGAGCTGGTGCGACGGGCCGGGCCCACGATCCCGATTCTGGGAGTCTGCCTGGGCCATCAGTGCATCGGGGCCGCCTACGGCGGGGAGATCGTCCGGGCGGGCCGGCCGATGCATGGGAAGACCTCCCGCATCCACCACGAGGGAACCGGTCTCTTCGAAGGATTGCCGTCGCCTTTCCTGGCCACCCGCTACCATTCGCTCGTGATCTCACCCGGGTCGCTGCCGCCCGAGCTGGAAGTGACCGCGAGGTCGGAGGATGGCGAGATCATGGCGGTGCGGCACTCCAGTCACCCCGTGTACGGCGTCCAGTTCCACCCCGAGTCGGTGCTCACCGAGCACGGCTACCGGCTCATCGATCATTTTCTGCACGGCCCGCGGGCGGAGCCGCGACCGGGCGTTCCGGCCGGCGCCGACGGCGCCCCGGCCCCGCGACCGGCGGAGGTCGCATCACTGGCGGCCGCGCCTCCGCCGGTCGATCTGGTCCGATGATCATCGAATGCATCGTGACGACGCTCGACCCATCGGGCGCCGCGAACTTCGCCCCCATGGGGGTCGAGTGGGGTGAGGACCGCATCGTCCTCAAGCCTTTTCTCGAGACCACCACCTTCCACAACGTGGTGGCGACCCGATCCGCGGTCGTCAACCTGACCGACGATGCGATGCTCCTCGCCCAGGGCGCCATCTCGAGCCCGCAGTTCCCCGCGTTTCCGGCCGAGGTGGTCCGGGGTGTCGTGCTGGAGGCCGCCTGCTCCTGGCGCGAGGTCGAGGTCGTGTCCATCGACGACACGCCGCCCCGGTCCCGGGTCGAGACCAGGGTCGTGCACCGGGGCTTCCGCCGGGAGTTCATCGGGTTCAACCGCGCGCGCCACGCGGTGCTGGAGGCGGCCATTCTGGCCACCCGGACCCATCTCATCCCCAAGGCCGAGATTACCGCGGAGCTCGCCCGGCTCCAGGTGATCGTGGACAAGACCGCCGGACCGCGGGAGCGGGAGGCGATGGCGATGCTCGCGGAGTATGTCGCCAGCAAGTAACGTCTTCGTCGAGGCCGCCGCGCGACTGCACTTCGGGGTGCTCGACCTCCGGGGCAGCCTGGGCCGGCGGTTCGGTGGTCTGGGCGCCGCCATTCCTTCTCCCTCGCTGCTGCTGGAGGCGACCCTCGCCTCGGAGGTAACCGCCTCCGGACCTGACGCCGAGCGGGTGGAGGAGTTCGTCCGCCGCTTCCTGGCGTACCACGGCGTGAGCCAGGGTGCCCGGCTCACGCTCCATCGGGCCATCCCGCAGCACAGCGGGCTCGGCTCGGGGACCCAGCTCGGTCTGTCGGTGGCCAGGGCGCTCGCGGAGCTGCACCGGCTCCCGACCGACGCGCCCAGCCTGGCGGAGGCGGTATCCCGAGGGCGCAGGTCGGCTATCGGGACCTGGAGCTTCGCCTACGGTGGGTTCATCGTGGAGGGAGGGCACCGTCCTCAGGAGAGGACAGTCGCGCCTCTTTTAGGACGCTACGACGTCCCCGAGAGCTGGCGCTACGTGGTTGCCGTGCCGCCGGGAGAGCCCGGATTGAGCGGTGAGGCCGAATCTACGGCCTTTGAGCGGCTTCCCGCCCCTCCCGAGCGCGATCCCGAGCGGGTGGCCCACTTGGTGCTCATGCAGCTGCTACCGTCCCTGGTCGAGGGCGATCTGGCCGGATTCGGGGCGGCGCTTACCGCAATTCAGCGACTTACCGGCGCGTGGTTCGCTCCGTCGCAGGGCGGGATCTTTGCTCCCGGCCGGGGGCCCGAGCTGATCGCCCGGATGGCGGAATGGGGCGCGGCAGGCGTGGGACAGAGCTCATGGGGTCCTGCGGTCTATGGGTTGGTCGACGGTGTCGATCGGAGTCGGGCGCTGGCGGAGCGCGTCACGGCGGCGCTCGCGGGACAAGGCCGGGTTTTCGAGGGAGCTTTCGCCCGGCATGGCGCCCGTGTGGGCTGGGGTGAACCCCCCGCCCAACCCTGATTGACAGTTCATTTTTGAGGCTGTATACTGGCCCACCTAAGCCTCCCGTATTCGGCGACTTGGCCGGTTTCCGATTGGGAGCTCCGCGCTCGATGCAGCGAGCGCGTTGCGATACCCAGATGGATCCGGTAGCGGCTCAGGTGGTTTCACGACGATGTGAACCGCCTCCCCAGCAGCAGTCCTTTACAGACACACATTGCTGTGCAGCGGCGTCGCTGAGGGGTTTGATGGGCCTATTCCCGCTGGCCTACACCAACAGTTGTCGTTCTCCCGATCCGTGGAGCGATCGCGCAGTCGCAGTGCGCGCGCGAGCCCGCGGCACGGATGTCGTCTGGTGGTGGCGTACCGCCATGCCGATCGTACGCCCGACTTCAGTCTTGCCGATTCCACCCAACGACGATTCCCACTTCCATCATCAGGCGCGGCGCCCCCGCACCCGACCGCAGGCTCGCTCGGCGAGCGCGGTCTGGTGCATCCGGCGGGCGGCGGCCCGACGTAACTCCCGTTGGACCGTCGCCGCAATCGCCGAACGCGGGCCCCCGCCCGCCGCCTCATGCACCAGGTAGTCGGCGCCTGTCCGGTCCGCGGCACTCGAGCCCAGTGGTCGCGCGGCCGAATCGGCGTCCGCAGCAGGTGGCACCCGAATGCAGTAGAGCAGTAGAACCACCCTTCATCCTGAGGTCAGTTATGAACCGCTTTACCCAGAAGGTGATGTCCGGCGGGATCGCGGCGGGGCTGAGCGTAGCCATCGCCGTGTCCGCCAACGCCCAGGCGGCTCGTACAGGGGCATGGACCCTGGACGGGAAAGAGGGCGAATGGACGATGACCGGCCGTGACTACAGCCTGCAGCGGTTCAGCCCGCTCAAGCAGATCACGACCTCGAACGTCGCCGAGCTGCGGCCGGTCTGGTCCTTCTCCACCGGCACGCTGCGGGGCCACGAAGGCAACCCGCTCGTGATCGGCAACGTGATGTACGTGAACACGTCCTTCCCGAACATCGTGTACGCGCTCGATCTCTCGAAGCCCGGCGCGCCGCAGATCTGGAAGTACGTGCCCAACCAGTCGCCCGACGCGATTCCAATCGCCTGCTGCGACCTGGTGAACCGCGGGACCGCGTACAGCCCGAGCGGGAAGGTCTACATCCAGGCGCTGCAGGGTGAGCTGATCGCCCTCGACGCCAAGTCCGGCAAGGAGCTGTGGAAGGCCAAGCACCCGGATAAGTCCAACGCCGGCGTCGAGGCCAACGGCTACAAGCAGGGCGCCACGATGACCAACGCCCCGATCTACATCAAGACCAAGTCGGGCAAGGAAATGGTCATCATGGGGATTTCGGGCGGTGAGTTCGGCGTCCGGGGCCGCGTGACGGCGGTCGATGCCAACACCGGCGCCCACCTCTGGACCGCGTACAGCACCGGCCCGGACAACGAAGTCCTGATCGACGGCGACGCGAATGCCAACTATCCGTCGCACAAGGGCAAGGACCTCGGCGTCAGCACCTGGCAGGGTGATGAGTGGAAGCGGGGCGGCGGCACCACCTGGGGCTGGTACTCCTACGACCCCGACCTCGACCTCTTCTACTACAGCGTGGGCAACCCGGGGACCTGGAACCCCGACCAGCGGCCGGGCGACAACAAGTGGTCGATGACCATCTTCGCGCGCCATCCGGACAACGGTCACGCCGCCTGGGCGTACCAGATGACCCCGCACGATGAGTGGGACTACGACGGCGTCAACGAGAACGTCCTGTTCGAGAGCGGCGGCAAGAAGCTGCTCGGCCACTTCGACCGGAACGGCATCGCGTACACCATCGACCGTACCAACGGTAAGGTCCTCGTCGGCAACGCCTACGGCCCGATCAACTGGGCCAAGAACGGCGGCACGGGCACCCCGGTTGAGGGCATCGTGTCGACCGGCGTCCCGGTCAAGGATCCGAAGTACGGCACCTCCTCGAAGAAGAACGGCGAGGGCATCTGCCCGGCCGCCATCGGCTTCAAGGATCAGCAGCCCTCGGCGTACTCGCCGATCACCGGCCTCTTCTACGTCCCGGCGAACCACATCTGCATGGACTATGAGGGCGTCGAGGTGAAGTACACCGCCGGTCAGCCGTACGTCGGCGCGATCGTGCGGATGTTCCCGGGCCCCGGCGGCCACCGTGGCCGCTTCATCGCCTGGGATCCGATGGCCGGCAACGTGAAGTGGGAGATCAAGGAGAACCTCGCGGCGTACGGCGGGGCGCTCACCACGGCCGGCGGGCTCGTCTTCTACGGCACCATGGAAGGCTGGCTCAAGGGCGTCGACCAGAAGACCGGTAAGGTCCTCTGGCAGTACAAGACCCCGTCGGGCATCATCGGCAACCCGATGACCTACACCGGGCCGGATGGCCAGCAGTACGTGGCCGTGTACTCCGGCATCGGCGGCTGGGCGGGCATCGGTGTGGCCGCCGGCATCGGCGCGGAAGACCCGACCGCCGGTCTCGGCGCGCTCGGCGCCTTCGGCGACGCGGGCAACTTCTCGAACCAGGGCGGTGTCATGACCGTCTTCGGGCTCAAGAACATCGCCGTGAAGTAAGCTGAAAGCCCTGTGGGCCGGAGGGTCTCCCCTCCGGTCCAGAGGGGGCTAGATTACGAAGTGAGCAGAGCGCCGGGGCGCCGTTCAGCTCCGGCGCTTTGCCTTTCTCCCAGAAGGGGTTGTCCATGTTGCGTCTTCCGCTCCGTCGCGTCGCTGCCCTGGCCGGGTTCGGCCTCGTCGGCATCGCCCTTCCCGCCCGGGCCCAGCGGCCCGCGCCACTCGATCCGGAGAAGATCCGGGTCTGCGCCGACCCCGACAACATGCCCTCCTCCAACGACAAGCTGGAGGGCTACGAGAACAAGCTGGCGACGCTGATCAGCCAGGAGCTCAAGGCCAAGCTGGAGTACGTGTGGTACCCCACCCGCCGGGGGTATTTCCGGATTCTCAACGGGATGTACTGCGACCTGGCCATGGAGGTCCCGGCCGGGCTCGACATGGCCGGTGCCACCAAGCCCTACTTTCGGTCCGGCTACGTCTTCGTGACCCGGAAGGGAGGCGGCCTCGACGATATCAACAGCCTGGCCGATCCCCGGCTCAAGAAGCTCAAGATCGGCGTCAACATCTATACCTCCGACGCCGAGAACTCGCCGCCGGCCATGGCGCTCAGCCATTACGGCGTGGTGGGCAACCTCACCGGCTACAGCACCTTCTTCGATGAGAACAACCGGCCCGATGACATCATTAAGGCCGTCGCCAATCAGGACGTCGACCTGGCCATCGCGTGGGGACCCCTCGCGGGGTACTACGCCAAGCAGTCCAAGGTTCCCCTGGTCCTCACCCCGCTTCCGGCCAAGGACTCGCTCAGCGAGTTTCCCTTCCAGTACAACATCGGGATCGCCGTTCGCCGGAAGGACAAGGAGTTCAAGGACAGCCTGGAAGCGGTGCTCACCCGGCGCCAGCCGGAAGTCCAGGCCATCCTGAAGGAGTACGCCGTTCCCCTGATGCCCATCGAGCAGGCGCACGGCGATGAGAAGGGCGAGGCCAAGGCCTCGAGCTGACCCCGGCCCGGGCGGCACGGCAGTTGCGGAGATCGTCCGGCAGCGGTATTACAAGTTCAGATCCATAGATCGCCATTCGTTTCCGCCGGCCCCTCCAGCGAGGGGCCGCGGCATGACGCCCCCTTTGCCCCCGAAAGGATCGTCCCCCAGCATGTGCATGCCGCTTCTCGCCGTTTTCCGCCGAGCGGTCCTGGGGACCGGTATCGTCGTCGGCGTTCTCGCGGTCGCCCCGAACGCGGAGGCGCAGGAGCTCCGCGACGCCTACCATCAGGCGCCCCGGGACACCGTGTCTCAGGAGGTGTACGATGGGTGGAAGCAGTTCAACCTCAACTGCGCCCGCTGCCATGGCGAGGACGTCATGGGGACCACCATCGCCCCCCACCTGATCCTGTCACTCAAGCCCGACGGACCAATCAATACCAAGGAGCTGTTCATCCAGACCGTATGCGCCGGTCGGCCCACCAAGGGCATGCCGTCCTGGTGCGCGCTGGGCATGGACATGGACAAGATCCAGAGCATCTACTCCTACGTGAAGGGCAGGAGCGACGCGAAGATCAGCCCCGGACGGCCCGCGGTCAAAAAGGAAGGCTGAGCGACGGCCGCTCGTGAGGCCCCCGGCAGGCGCCGGGGGCCTTTCGCTTTCCGGTGCGAAGGGTGACACCCCGCGCGCCTACGCGTATCTCTTCCGTAGCCCCCGCCTCCGGGGCGGGATATGTTCCCGGTATCGGCCCGCCCGCTCCGGCGCGGGCCCCGCCGCCTTCGGCAGGAGCCAGATGCCCGTCCTCTCGAGCCATGGTCGCAGCCTCGCGGTCCTGGTACTGCTGATCCTGCCCTCCGCGGCCGGGGCGGTCTCGACGCCGAAGGGCGGCGCAGGACTGATCCCGGCGCCGGTGGATACCCCGGCCGTCCGTCTCGACCTGGCCACGCTCAAACAGCGGTTGGCGGCCGGCGGCAGCGACGGCCCCGATCTCTCCCGGGTGGATCTGAGCGGCATGGACCTCGCCGGGCTCGACTTCCGCCGTGCCAATCTGACGGGAGCCCGGCTGGCCGGCGCCAAGCTGCCGGGCGCCAACCTGTTCAGCTGCGACCTCACCGACGCCGATCTCTCCGGCGCGGACCTCACCAAGGCCAACATGGACGGCACCGTCCTGCGCCGGGCGGTGCTCAAGCAGGCCAACCTGTCCGGGGCGAGTCTCTTCGCCACCATCATCGAGGCGGCCGACCTGAGCGGCGCGAACCTCTCGGGCACCCGCATCATCGGCTACCTGCGGGGCGCCAAGCTCCCCGGAGCCGACCTGCGCAACAGCAACGCCGGCGCCGACCCCAGCAACCAATCCATGGGCGTCATGCGCGCCACCTTCGTGAGCGCCGACCTGACGGGCGCCGACCTCAGCGGCGCCAACCTCTACAAGGCCGACTTCTCCCACGCCGACCTCACCGGCGCCAAGCTGCAGCACGTCAACCTGGAGAATGCCGATCTGCTGCAGACCGACTTCACCCGGGCGGATCTGACCGGCGCCAAGCTCGCCAAGTCGAACATCGACGGCGCCGTGTTCACCGGCGCGGTCGGCGTCTCCCAGATCCAGGGCCTGGACCAGGCCCGCAACCGTGACAAGGCCACCTTCGATGCCCCCTGATGCCAAACACGGGAGCGCCCTGCTCCTGCTCGCCCTGCTCGCCTGCGGCGGCGCCGACAAGCCGCCTGCCAGCCAGGCCGCCGCGGACACTACCGCGCCGGCGGCTTCCACCGCTCCGGCCCTGATGGCCTACGTCCCCAACGAGGGCTCGGGCGAGGTCACGATCATCGACGTCGCTCTCGACAGCGCGGTCGGCACCATCCCGGTGGGCACCCGCCCCCGCGGCTCGCGAGTGAGCCCGGACGGCACCAAGCTCTACGTCGCCCTGAGCGGCTCTCCGCGCTGCCCCCCGACCATGCCCGATGAGGAGTGCGAAAAGCTCCGGGCCGACAAGAGCAAAGACGGCATCGGCGAGATCGATCTGGCCACGCGGAAGGTCGTGCGTGTACTCCCCGGCGGCTCCGACCCGGAGAACTTCGACATCAGCCAGGACGGCACCAAGCTCTTCATCTCCAACGAGGACACAGGTGAGGCCACCTTCGTGGACATCGCCAGCGGCAAGGTGGAGAAGACGGTCAAGGTGGGAGCGGAGCCCGAGGGCGTGAAGCTGGCGCCGGACGGCCACGAGGTGTGGGTCACCGCGGAAACGGCGCACGACGTGTCCGTCCTCGACACCAAGACCGGCAAGCTGGTGGCCAAGATCGAAACCGGGAAGCGTCCCCGCAGCCTGGTCTTCAACCAGGACGGCACCCGGGCCTACGTGAGCTCGGAAGTCGGCGGCACCGTGGACATCATGGACGCGAAGTCGTACAAGGTCCTCAAGACGCTCAAGATGCCGGAGGGAGCCAAGCCGATGGGCGTGGCGCTCTCACCGGATGGCAAGCGCCTCTACGTCGCCAACGGTCGGGCCGGCACCGTTTCGCTGGTGGATCTCGCCACCGACTCCGTGGTGACGAGCACCAAGGTGGGAACCCGACCCTGGGGCATCGCGCTCACCCCCGATGGCAAGAAGCTCTACGCCGCCAACGGGCCTTCGAACAACGTGAGCGTCATCGACGCCGAGAACATGCAGGTGATCAAGACCGTGCCCGCGGGCCAGCTCCCCTGGGGCGTGAGCATCGGCAAGGCGCCGTGATCCGACCAACCGTCGCGCTGCTGCTTGCGGCTGCCGCCGGAGCAGGCAGCGCGGCGGGCCCGAGCGGATTCCGTTTCGAGCCGTACGCCCAGGTCGAGCTCCGCCGGTTGTGGGCCACCAGTCGGGAGAGCGGGCAGGAAAAGGTCGCCTGCCTGTCGGTTGTGATGGACGACGATTCCGTGCGGGTGACCGGGGTGCAGGCCCTCGATACCTGGGCCGATTCCCTGATGATCTCGGCCCGCCAGCCGCTGGACCAATGCCATCCGCCGGAGTGGGTCGGCACCGTGCACACCCACATCGCCCTGCACGGCGGCCAGCCGTACAGCACCTTCTCGGGCGCGGACCGCGGCGTGAACACCCTCTGGTGGCGTCGCTGGAGCGTGGACGGCACCTTCTGCGTCCTCTTTACCGAGAAGGACGCCTACTGCGAGGTGGACGGGCCGCACGGGCTCCGCATCTTTCCCCATGCCACCTACTGAGGGCCTGGACCGCACCCTCCTCGCGCTGACTCTTCCGCTGCTCATCGCGGGCACCGCGTCCGCTCAGGACAGCCTGCCCCGCCGGACCGCTCCCACCTTCCGCTTCAGCACCGAGGCCGGCCATACCCTCCGGAGCCTCTGGGAAGCCAGCGTAGCGGCCCGACAGGAACGGGTCGCCTGTCTCTCGGCCGAGGTTCGGAACGACTCGGTCTTCGTCCTCCGGATCCTGCCACTGGAGCCCAGTGGGGCCGACTCGATGACCATCGCGTCCGAGCAGTCGATCGAGCGCTGCGGTCCGCCGGCCTGGTCCGGGACCGTCCACAGCCATGTGGCCGCGTACGACAACGGAATCCCGTCCACCACCTTCTCGGCCCAGGATCGGGGTGTGATGCGACGCTGGTATGAGCGCTGGCACGCCGACGGCGTCTTCTGTGTGGTGTACAGCCGCCGGGACGCGCACTGCGAAGCCGACGGCGTGATCGGAGGGATCCGCTCCCAGCCCACCATTACCCGGTGAGCCGGGACCGGCGGCTCAACTGAGTGGGCGGCGAGTGAGCGGCGACTTGGGTCTGTTCTCGGCGATACGGCCGTCGAGCCCCCACGTCCTTCCGGCGCGGGAGAAGAAGAACGTGATCATCAGCAGGGTGAGCAGCAGGTGGAATCCCTGCTGCCCCGGCGACATCCACTGTGTGGCCAGGCCGTAGTTGATCACCAGGTAAAGCCCGACGATGGAGGACAGGCCGGTCAGAAAGCCCAGGGTGAGGCCCAGGCCGACCACGGTTTCTCCCCACGCGGTCAGGTGGGCGAACAGATCGCTGTGCGTCAGCACCGTGTTCTCCAGAAACTGCTTGTAGAAGAGAATCGGGTTGCCCGCGGCCTGCTTCGTCACGATCGAAGGCATGACGTGGACCCACCGGTCCGACACCGCCGGAAAGGGCAGGAACCCGCCGAGCAGCACGATGCTCATCTTGGTCACCAGGGACTTCACGAAGTAGAGTCCCACACCGATGCGGATGACCGCGATCCATTGTTGGGCGTGTTCGACGGAGACGGGCGAGCGGGCACGATAGGCCATTTTGGCGAGGCTCCCGGTGTTCGGTTGTCCTAAACCTCCACCTTCAACTGCCAAAACACAAACGTCCAGGTGTCGGTCAGCTCGTCCAGGACCTTGTTGAGCGGCTTGCCGGCGCCGTGTCCCGCCCGGGCCTCCAGGCGCAGTAAAATCGGCCGGTCCGACGACGTGGCCGCCTGCAGCCGGGCCGCCATCTTCCGCGCGTGCATCGGGTCCACCCGAGTGTCGCTCTCGGCGGTCGCGAGCAGCACCGCCGGGTAGGGTATGCCGTCGCGCACGCGGTGGTAGGGTGAGTAGGCTCGCAGCCAGCGGAACTGCTCCGGGTCGTCCGCCGAGCCGTACTCCGGAATCCAGAGCCGGGCGATGAGAAACCGATGGTACCGCAGCATATCCAGCAGCGGCACCTGGATCAGCACCGCGCCGAACAGGTCCGGACGCTGGGTGAGCACCGCGCCGGTCAACAGTCCGCCGTTGCTCCCGCCCTGGGCGGCGAGCCGTGCGGGCCGGGTGTAGCCCTCGCGGATCAGCCACTCGGCGGCCGCGATGAAGTCGTCGAAGCTGTTCTGCTTCTGCCCCAGCATACCGCCCTGGTGCCACGCCTCGCCGTACTCGCCGCCGCCCCGGATGTTGGGAATGGCGACGACCCCGCCCCGCTCAAGCCAGAGCAGCAGCGAGCGGGAGAACGCCGGCGTCATGCTGATGTTGAACCCGCCGTATCCGCTGAGGTAGACCGGGTTGTCGCCGCCGCGCGAGAGTCCCCGGCGGTGGACGACGAACATCGTCACCGGGGTGCCGTCCTTCGACGGAAAGCTGACCTGCCGCACCTCGTACCGGCTCGGGTCCAGGTCCGCGTCCACCCGCCGCCAGAGCGCGCTGGTGCCGGAAGGCAGCTCCAGTCGATAGACCGTCGGCGGCTCGGTGTAGGATGTGAAGCCGTAGAATACCTCGTCGCCGTCCCACTCCCCGGTAAGTCCGAACAGCGACCCGATCGTGGGGAGCGCCACCTCGCGCACCCCGTTGCCCTCGAGATCGGCCAGCCGGAGGCGCGACGAGGCCCGCTCCAGATAGCTCAGCGCCAGCGCCGCGCCGGTGACTCTGAATCCGTCGAGGACCGCGTCGACCCGCGGCGCGACGATCTCGCGCCAACCCTCCCGCGCGGGACGCTCCGGATCCACCAGGTAGAGCCGATACGTCGGTGCATCGAGGTTGGTCCGGAGGTACAGGCGGCCACGGACCACCTCGCCGTCGAAGGTTGCCGGCAGGTCCTTGGCCACAGGCTCCGGCGGCGTCCCCGCAGGCAAGTCCTGCAGGTAGAGGTCGGTCTGGTCGAACGTGCGGGCCACGCCGATCACCAGCCAGCGGCCGTCGTGGCTCAGCCCGACACCCGGCCAGTGCTCCTTCTCGGCCGGACGGAAGACGAGTGGGTCGCTCTCGGGGTCTGCGCCTGTCCGGTGGAAGAACACCGAGCGGTGATAGTGCTCCTCCCCCTCCGGTACCTCACCGGGCGCGGGATAGCGGGTGTAGTAGAAGCCGCTGCCGTCGGGGAGCCAGGCCAGGTCTGCCGCACGCGTCCTGGGGATCCGGTCCGGCAGCGTCGTACCGCTCTCGACCTCGAGTACGTGGAGCAGGCTCTGCTCGCTGCCGTTCTCCGACAGCCCGTAGGCCAGGAGTCGCCCGTCGTCGCTGGGATAGAACCAGTCCAGCGCCGTCGTGCCCTGGGCATCGAGCTGATTGGGGTCGATCAGGACCCGATCCGCGCCGTCGCGCCCCTCGCGCACGTAGAGGACCGGCTGGTTCTGGCGCCCGTCGCGCCGCTGGTAGAAGTAGCGTCCCGCCACCGGCTCCGGCGCGCTCAGCGCCCCGATGGAGAGGAGCTCGTCCAGCCGCGCGCGGATGCGGGCCCGACCCGGCACCGCCTCCAGGAGCGACTCGGTCAGCGCGTTCTGGCTCGCGGTCCAGGCCTGAGTGCGGGGGTCGTCCCCGTGCTCCAGCCAGCGGTAGGGATCGGGGATCGACTCGCCATGGAGAGTCTCGACCTCATCGCCGGTTGCGGTCGGCGGATACGGCGGGCGTGACGACATCAGCGGCTGGGGGACAGATCAGTCACCGAGGCTGACGCCCAGCTCCCGGGCGGTCGCGAGGATGTCGCTGTCCAGGGGAATGTTCTTGGTGCGGCCCACGACCTGGTCGAGCGGCACCCGAGTGATGTCCGGGCCGTTGAGTCCCACCATGGTGCCGAACGCGCGGTCCGCGATGGCACGCACGGCCGCCCCGCCGAAGCGGAGCGCCAGCAGCCGGTCGTAGGTCGTGGGCGAGCCTCCGCGCTGCAGATGGCCCAGCACCAGGGTGCGGGTCTCCTTGCCGGTACGGTGCTCGATGGCTCGGGCCACCTTGCTGCCGATGCCGCCCAGCCGATCCACCGTGCCTACGCCCCTGCGCTCGACCAGCTCGACCGAGCCGTCGCGCGGACGCGCTCCTTCCGCGACCACGACGATGCTGAAGCGGCGGCCGGCCGCCTCCCGGGTGAGGATCTTGTGGCACACCTTTTCGATGTCGAACGGAATCTCGGGCACCAGGATGACGTCCGCGCTGCCCGACAGCCCGCTGTACAGCGCGATCCAGCCGGCGTAGCGGCCCATGAGCTCGACCACCATCACCCGGTCGTGGCTCTCGGCCGTGCTGTGCACCTTGTCCAGCGCCTCGGTGGCGGTGCTGACGGCGCTGTCGAACCCGAAGGTCCGCTGGGTGCCCGCGACATCGTTGTCGATGGTCTTGGGAACGCAGACGACCGGGAGGCCCTTGCACCAGAGCTGATGGGAGATCTGCAGGCTGCCGTCGCCGCCGATCGAGACCAGCGCGTCGAACCCGCTGGCGTGAAAGGCCGCGACCAGGTCGTCGGAGCGGTCGACCTCGTGTTCCTGGCCGTCCCCGTCGCGCATGACGTAGCGGAACGGATTGCCCCGGTTGGTGGTGCCGAGGATGGTGCCGCCGAGATGCGTGATGCCGCGGACCGAATCGGGACCCAGGCGCACGACGCCGTTGAAGGAGAGCAGCCCCTCGTACCCGCGCTGGATCCCGTACGCCTGCCACCCCCGGGAGTGGGCCGAGAGCACCACCGCTCGTATCACCGCGTTGAGACCTGGGGCGTCTCCCCCGCCGGTGGACAGCGCAATCCGCATCACCTGGAGCTCTGGAGTATCCGCACCACCTCTCCCGGCTCGGCATGCCGCCGAGATGCCTTCTTGGAGAAGATCACCTTGCCGTCCACCGCGACATCGAAGACGCCGCCGGAGGAGGGGATCAACCGCACATCCGCTTCAGGGAACGACTGCTTCAGCTCGGCCGCCAGACTGGCGGCCCTCGGCTGGTAATTTCAGACCACGCAATAGGTGATGGTGGCGATCACGCCGCTTTTCTCCCGGTTGTAGGGGCCGCCGCGAATCGTAGTCCGCCCGGGGGGAGATGCCAAGGGACTTGAGAGTGGTGTGACGGCGCTCCTTGTCAGTCTGACCGGCGCGTCGTATCTATTTGATCCATGCGAACCTACCGAGATGGTACCGGTGGCCGGGGGCTGGCGCTTCTGGCCTTGATGGTGTGCGTCGCGGCTCCGCTGGTCGCTCAGGAACGTCGCTA
>DATEIR010000029.1:0-7326 GCA_035278885.1 Gemmatimonadales bacterium
TTCCGCTGCTCGGTGACGACCTCCTTCCGGACCCGCACCTCCCCGGCCTGGACCTGGCGCTTGTCCACGTCGAGCTCTTCCTCCCGGAGCTCCAGCCGATCGCGGTCCTCTCGGCCCTCGCGGATGCCGCCCCAGGTGGGCCCAAGGTCGGCGCCGCCCAGGGAAAGCGCCTCGCGTGCCTCCTCCGCCCGGTTACCGGCCTGCACCGTCACCAGGATCCCGCCTTCCTTGAATCCGCGCTCGAAGTGCCGGGCATCCTCCTCCGGCACGCCCATCCCGACCAGAGCGCCGATCAGCCCGCCCGCGGCGGCACCGATGCCGGCCCCGGCCAGGGTGGAAGCCAGCCAGCCGCCGGCGACGATCGGGCCGACCCCCGGAATCACCAGGGCGCCGACCCCGGCCAGGAGACCGACGACGCCACCGACGACACCTCCGCCGACGGCGCCCTTGGCCGCGCCCTCGGCGGCCTGGGCGCCGGTGTCTTCCGTGAGCGCTTGCTGCTGCTCACGGTCCCGAACCGCGACCCCGATCTGACTCTCGCTGAAGCCCGCCGCCTTGAGCCGCTGAATCGCGGCCTCGGCCGAGGGCTGATCCTGAAACAGGCCCACGACGGCGTTGCCTTCGTTGTGGACCTCGGTGCTGCCTTTGCTTCGTGCCATTGCTGCTGCTCCTTCGTTGGCGGGAACGGAGCGGGTGAGAGAGGCAGACTGTCTCCGCCTTGCGATGGCGGAGCCTGCGACACCCGCGGACCGTCGTCCCTATGGGAAGGGACGCAAGCTACAGAACGGAAATCCACATGGAGGTGAGTCGGCTCACGTGTTTGTACATCCGCTGAGGTACCGGCGCACCCCACAGACCCTGCTTCACCGGGACAAGCCGTGCGAGCGGCTCGAGTGCTCGATCCGCTCGCGTGACATGTCGTCCGGCCCCGCTGGTGACCGTACCCGCCCGGCCTAGAACCCGACCCTGAGCCCCGCCGTGAACGGCCAGACCCACGAGTTGCTGGTCCCTACGTCCGCCTCGTCCGAGAACGCGATATCCCCCTGTGGGCTGAGCACGAAGCTGAGCCGCGGATTCAGCCGGTAGCCGATCTTGGCCCCGACGTTGATCGCCGGATAGGTGCTCGAGGATCCGCCGTCCACGCTGAACGTCATGGCCCCGGCACCCGCGTTGACGATCACCGACCAGGGCGACGCCTGACTCTGGGGCACCACGGCGTAGCCAACCTTGCCCATATAGTGGTAGACGTTCACGTCGGGGCCGCTGCCGCCACCCGGCAGGTCGGCGCCGGAGTGGAAGCCGAGATCCACGTCGCCCAGCAGCCAGACACGCGGCGCAAGCTGGTAGCCGGCGCCCACGCCGAGGCTGGGCCCGCCGTTCACCGCGTCGGAGATGTCGAAGGTGGGGACGTTGAATCCGCCCCGCGCCTCCAGGGTGACCCGCCGGTCGGCCACCTGGCCCTCGGCGGGTGAGACCAGGACGCCCAGCAGCAGCGCTGCAAGAATTCCGGTACAGGATTGCTTGACTCGCATCGTCAGTGCTCTCAGTTCAGGTCTTGAAGGACGAGGAGATCGAACGGCGCGCCGCCGCCGCCGGCATCCACCGCGATGGCGGTGCGTACCTGGCCGCTGGTCAGAGTGAGCGCGCCGCTGTCGATCACCACGGTCTTGGTGCCGGCCCCCGTGACGCGCACCTGGTAGTCGCCTTCGGGCACCTCGAGGTAGTCGGAGACATCGCCCAACGCGACGTTGCTCAGCGCCGGCGACGCGGTTTCGATATCCGCGCCCGGTGCCGTCACATAGACGTCCACCGCGGGCGCGCTCGGCGCTCCGTGGATCGCGCGCACGCGTGCCGTCCCGGCCGGGGGCGTGCTGTTGTCGTCTTCCAGCACGATCGGCTGGATGGCGTCGACCAGTCCGGAGGCGATCACGGTGTAGTCGGTGCCGTCCGCCAGATCGACGTCGGTGTCGATCACCGTGGTGGAGCTGCCGGCGGCGTTCACCTTCACATTGTGCGCGCCGTCGGTCAGCTCGAGATAGTCGGACGCCGTGAGATACGAGACGTCGGAGAGCGCCTCGGCGTTGTCCACCAGCACATCCACGGCGGGGGCGTCGGGCGAGGCATGGACGACTCGGACGCGGGCCTGTCCACTGGGGTCGGTGTTGTTGTCGTCGTCGGAGCACGCGGCGGTCAGCGCGCTCGCGGCGAGCAGCAGGGTGAGCAACTTCAGCTTCATGGCAACCACCTGTCGGGTAGGGGTCGGGTTCGTGAGAGCGGCAATCAGGAGTGCGCCAGGTGCCAACGGTGCTGCATGGCCTTCCACTGCAGCGCCTGATAGGCCGCGGCCAGTCCGACCAGGAGATAGACCGCCCGGCTGGCCGGGCTGAGGTTCCCGAGCAGGGCCCCCACCAGGTCCGAACCCGTCGCGCCCACGATTGCCCAGTTCAAGCCGCCGATCACCAGCAGCACGGCGGCGATGATGTCCAACTTCTTCACTTTATACCTCCACACGTTGATTGTTGTCTAACTACTGTCGAACAGTTTACATGTCATATCCCGATTTTGTCAAGCTATCGGCGAGGTCTATGCTTGACATTACTTAGACGAAGATCTACAATCGGCCATGCCTGCCGACCCAGCCGATTCCGCAGTCCCCCGGTACCCGGTTCGCGTGGTCGCGACCCGCACCGGGCTCTCGCCCCACGTGCTCCGGGCGTGGGAGCGCCGCTATCAGGTGGTGGTGCCGACCCGGAGCGAAGGGGGGCAGCGGCTCTACTCCGACCTCGATATCGAGCGACTGCGGAGGCTTCGGCGGCTGGTGGAGTCGGGGCACGCGATCAGCCGGCTGGCCGGGCTGAGTCTGGAACAGCTCGACCAGGTCAGAGGGGAGGAGCCTCAGCGGGCCGAGCCGGGCGGGGAAATGGAAGAGGCGGGGTCGCGGGTGGAAGAGGCGCTCGACGCCGCCACCCGCTTCGACTCCGCCCGCTTCGAGGCCGTTCTCGAGCGCGCCGCCATCAGCTTGGGAGTGTCGACGTTCCTCGACCAGATCGCGGTGCCTTCACTGCAGCGGATCGGACAGGCCTGGGCCGACGGCTCCTTCTCGGTGGCCCAGGAGCACATGGCGACCGCCGCCTTCCGGCGGGTCCTCGGTTGGCTTCTGCGCATCAACGAGGTGTCCGGACCGGCACCGCACATCGTGGTGGCGACCCCGTCCCGGCAGTTGCATGAATTGGGCGCGCTGATGGCGGCCGTGAGCGCGGCGGCCGAAGGCTGGAGGGTGACCTATCTTGGTCCGGACCTGCCGCTCGCGGATCTGGTAGGCGCGGTGCAGGAGACCGGCGCCGACGCGGTGGCCCTCAGCATCGTCTCACCCGACGAGAGCGACGGCCTCTTCGCCGCGCTGCGGCGGCCCGGCGAGGGCTTGCCCGCGGAAGTCCCGCTCATCGTGGGCGGCGCGGCCATGCAGCAGCGTCGGCGGGAAGCCGAATCCGTAGGCGCGCTGGTGGTGGAGACGATGCCCGAGTTCCGAGCCCTTCTGGCCCGGCTGAGCGAAGGCCGAGCGGGGTGATCGACGACCTCCGGATCCACGCCGCCGGCGAGCCGGGACCTCGGCCTTGGCCTGGGGGTAAGACGGTAAGGCGGTAAGACGGTAAGGCGGTAAGACGGGACGATAGGGTTGTGGTCATATGGCCTCCGGTGCCCATGGACATCGGAAGGTATTTGTCATCGGAGCAGCTTACCGCCTTACCGCCCTACCGCCCTACCGCCCTACCGCCCTACCGCCTCGTCCGGGCCCGCAGCTCCTGCGTCCAGTTCTGCACCACGATGAACTCGCTCCGGTCGTTCGCCGACGTCTCGCGCAGCATCACGAACCGCTTGTCGTCAGGGCTCACGTCGTAGGTCTGCACCGGACCGCTCGGCACGTACGATGCCGTCGAGAACAACGCCCGCGGCTGGTCGAACCCGAACGTCGCTCCCGGCCGGATCCCGACGCTCATCATCTTGTTGCCGGCGCTCCAGTAGAACAGCTCCTTGCCGCTGTGCGCCCATTTCGGATCGCGCCCGCCGGCCACCGACACCTGCCACCGTGCCGATCCCGCGTCGGGGAACGGGCGCACGTACACCTCTTCCTGCCCCGATTCGTTCGACATGTACGCCAGCCATCGCCCGTCGGGCGACACCGTCGGGCTGACCTCCGAGGCCGGCCCCGTCACCAGCGGCACCAGCGTCGAGTCGCCCTCGCGAACCGCGTAGATGTCGCCCGCCCCTGCCTCGAGGAACGAGCGCCGCGCCAGGATCCACTTGCCGTCCTGGGTCTCGATCGCCTGGGCGAACGCGAAGGGCGACTTGAGCAGCAGCTCTGGAGCCCCGGTCCCGTCGGCTCGCCGCCGCATCAGAAGCCCACCGTTGGCGCCGGCGTTGCCGATGTAGACCAGCGACCGCCCGTCGGCCGACCAGGAGGGCCGCATGTTGACGGTGTCGCCGAAGGTGACCCGCGATGCCGGCCCGCTCGGCAGATGCTTGATCCAGAGCGCGTTGTTGCCGTTGGCCACGATGTCGGCGGCCAGCGCCGTCCCGTCGGGCGAGAGCGCGGCGTTCACGATCGTGCCCGGTGGGACCCAGCTCGAGTCCACCGGCGTCTCCAGCCCCTCCCGGGTCACCCAGACCGCCTCTCTCGGCCGCGCGGCCGCGCCGGTGGTGTAGACCAGCGTGCCGGTGTTGGAGAGCTGGAGCGTGGTGGAGAATCCGCCGATCTCGATCCCGATCCCCTCGAACAGCGACACCGGTGCCCCGGTGATCGCCAGCTTGCCGAGATCGAAGGGGTAGGCGACGAGCTTGCCCTCGCCGGTCACCACCAGCAGGTGTCCGGTGGGCGAGTAGCGGGCATAGACCCCGCGGGTCAGCACATGGGGCTCGACCCGCTTCTCCCCGTGCTTGGGGATGGGCATGGCGACGATCTGAAAATCGCCGACCGCCTGATTGGTCTTGCGGGTGCGGAAGACCAGGCCTTTGCCTCCGGGCAGGACGATCGGAAATTCGGCGCCGGACTCCTTGTGGTCCAGCATGTTGTAGAGCTGCTCGAGCCGCCCGCCGGTGGCCGGAAGGCGGGCGATCCCGGAATCCACCTCGATGTAGATGTAGCCGTCGGTTCCCCAATCACCGCCGCTGCTATTGACGCTGTCCGAGATCGGCACCGTCGGACCACCGCCCAGCGCCACGGTGCGGAGCCTGGTCCCCTGGATCACGAAGCCGATCTGGCTGCCGTCGGGCGAGAAAAAGGGCGACCCGCCGCCGGCGGTGCCCGGCACCGGCGTGGCCAGGAGCTGATCGTGCTCCCGGAGCCAGAGCTGCACCCCGGTCTGGGCCGGGCCGACGTAGACCATGCGCTGGCCGTCGGGCGAGATCGCGATCCGGTTGCCCGAGATGCTCACCGGCGCCAGCGCCTGCGCCGGCGGAAAGTACAGACTGAACCGGTTGACGCTCGGCGCCGGCTCCGGCCGCAGCCAGCCCCAAGCCGCCGCCGCCACCGCGATCGCGAGCGCCGCCCCCAGCCCGTACACCCCTGCGCCCCTGCGCCCTCGCGTCCCTGCGACGGGCGCCGCCGCCGATGCCGCCACGGAAACCCGAGTCGGCCCGCCGCGCCCCTTCAACGCCTCCGCGAACTCCGCTGCGCTCGCGAACCGGTCCGCCGGCAGCTTCTCCAGCGCCACGAGAATGGCCGCCTCGACCTCCGGCGGAATCGTGTGCCGCTGCGGCAGGATCGGCCGCGGCGGCTCGGTGAGCACCCGGGCCACGATCGCCTGCGCGGTGGAGCCGGTGAACGGCGGGTCGCCGGTCAGCATCTCGTACAGCACCACGCCCAGCGCGTACACGTCCGAGCGCGCGGTGATCTCCCGCTCGCCCATCGCCTGCTCGGGCGACATGTAGTGCGGCGTCCCCAGCGACATCCCGGTCTCGGTCATCCGGTTCCCGCCGGCCTTGCTCGCCGCCAGCGCGATCCCGAAGTCGGCCACCAGCGCCTGCCCGTCGTGCAGCAGGATGTTCTCCGGCTTGATGTCGCGGTGGACCACGCCGTGCCGGTGGGCGTAGTCGAGCGCCGAGGCGACTACGACCGCGATCCGCACCGACTCGGCGACGGGCAGCTGCTTCTCCCGGTTGAGCCGGGCCCTGAGCGACTCGCCCTCGACGAAGGGCATGACGTAGAACAGGTAGCGCTGCGCTCCGTCGGGATTGTCGACGACGACTTCACCCGAGTCGAACAGCGGGAGGATGTGCGGGTGCTGCAGGTTGGCCGTCAGCTTGATCTCGGCCAGGAACCGCTCCGCCCCGATGACGGCGGAGAGCTCCGGCCGGAGCAGCTTGAGCGCCACTCGCCGGTCGTGCCGGAGGTCCTGCGCCAGAAAGACGGTCGCCATCCCGCCGGCGCCGATCTCGCGCTCGATCCTGTAGCGGTCGGACAGCGCAACCTGGAGGCGGCTCTGCGTCTCGGGCATGGGGCCTGGCTTGTCTGTTGGGATGCCTGAAGATGCCTCGGAGGACGTGGATTAGCTAGCGGGCGCTCGCTCGAGCGCCCGCCAGTAACCGACGCTGGAATTTTTGACGGCAAGGCCCCCGGGGAGCTCTGCGGGGGCGGGCCCCTTGTGGATCGCGCAGCAGCTCGGAGAGAGCGCTGCCTGTCGCGGGCCTGCTTCTCGGAAGCGGTCAGAAGCTTCTGAAGCACTCGTAGTAGCCGATGATCTCCCGAAACACGTATGGCTGTCCCGTGAACGCGCAGGTCTGTCCAGCGTACAGGTCCGCCCGGAGGAAGTGGGTCGTGCCGAGGGGCGTCCCGTCGAGCCCGAAAATGGAGAGCTCGTAGACCGGCCGGCCGTTCACTCCCAGGGGTGGAATCGGGGGCAGACCGATGCCCGGGGGGGCGCACGCGATGGCGGACGGCCCTCGCTGCTGGCAGTCCCAGTTGGCGTTGCGGAGCTGGTCGAGCGTCGCGGCCTGGAGCTCCACCTGGCTTGTCGCAGCGTCCTCTACAGTGTCTCTGTCGCTCGAGCCGGTCGGGGACGAGCAGGCGTCGAGGGTGATGGTCAGGGCGAGCAACGGACCCAGGGCGAGCCAGTGAAGTGGGACTGCGGAATATTGCGCTCTCATGCGGCCTCCTCGATGGGATGACGGGCGTGGTTGGGTTTCTACCCTCATCGCGACATCTGGCCCGAAACCGGCTCACGCGGGTCTAGCCGGACCTCCGTCCGGGTGCTAGGCTCGAAGCGTATGACCTCGCCGCCAGAGGAGATCACCGACCTCCTGCACCGGTGGCAGGCGGGCGACGCCGGG
>DATEIR010000030.1:0-92749 GCA_035278885.1 Gemmatimonadales bacterium
GGCGGCGGGCCTCGGGGGAGCTCGAGGAGCCCCTCGCCTGAGGCGACGCCGGCCCTGGCATCGCTCGCCCGCCGGGTTTCTCGGCCGGGCGCTGCAGGCCGCCGACGAGAACAACATCCCCTTTCTCGCGAGCGCGTTGACTTTCGACGCGCTCCTCGCGGCCATTCCGTTCTTTCTGCTGCTGCTGGTCGGGCTGTCGCACCTGGCGCAGGCGATGGCCAACAGCGGGGCCGGCAATTCCACCGTCGATCCGACCGCGCTGTTCCACCGCTTTTTCCCGCCGCACGTCTCGACTCCCGGCCGCGATCCGTTCGAGGTCATCGAGAAGATCCTGGTCCGGGTGAGCCAACACCGCACCGAGCTCTCCCTCTACGCCATTCCGGCCTTCGTCTGGTTCAGTACCCGGCTCTTCGCCGGGATCCGGACCTCGCTCAATGACATCTTCGACGTGTCGGCCCGGCCGCTGCCCCGGCGACATTTTCTGTTGAACCTGCTGGCCGCCAAGCTGCGGGACTCGGGCATGGTGATCGCCACGCTGCTGCTCTTCCTCGCCAACACGGCGCTCAGCACCGGACTGGCGCTGGCCCAGGCGAGGGGCGCCGAGCGGGTGCCCCGAATCGCCTTCCTGCTATCCTCGCTGGGACGGCTCTCGGCCGAAGTGCTGGCGGTGGGGTTCTCCGTCTCGCTCTTCTACATCACCTACCGCTACGCCTCGGTTCGCCGACTGCCTCGGCGCACGGCCCTGCTGGCGAGCGTGTTCACCGCGGTGCTCTTCGAGATCGCCAAGCGGCTCTACGGGCTGTACCTGGCCAACTTCGCCTCGTTCGAGGGCCCCAGCGGCGACGCCAACATCGGCGCCGCCGGTCTCTTCGTCCTCTGGATCTACTACACGGCCATCGTCTTCCTGCTCGGCGGCGTCGTGGCGGAGACCTGGGAGCTGCGGAAGATGCAGCAGCGGCAGCGGGCGAGTGTGGGATGAGGGACCTCGCCCTCTCGCCGCCTCCTACCATCCGCCCCTCCATCCCCCTATATTCACGGTGCCCCAGGTCCGAAGGGCGCCGGCGCGTGAACCGCGTCAGGACCTCGCCGGTAGCAGCGCTAAGCGATGTCCGGTGTCGCTTCGGGGTGCCTGGGGCACTTTTCTTGGCGGGGCAGGTGGATGGCGGGTGGCGCGGCGGCAACCCGCGCACCCGGTCCGCTGCCCCGCCAGCCATTTCAGCCCGCGGCCCGCGCCCATGATCGCCCTCGCCCGACGCTATCGCCCCAAGCGCTTCGCCGACCTCCTGGTCCAGGACCACGTCGCGGCCGTCCTCCGCGGCGCGGTGGCCCGGGGTCGGGTGGGACACGGCTATCTGCTCACCGGCCCCCGCGGCGTGGGCAAGACCACGGCCGCGCGCATCCTCGCCATGGCGCTCAACTGCCCCAACCGGGATCCCTCGGGCGATCCCTGTGGTGAGTGCGACGACTGCGTCCGGATCTGGACCGGCGCCGCCAATCTCGATGTGGTCGAGATCGACGCGGCCAGCAACCGCGGCGTGGACGACGCCCGCGAGCTCCGCGAGCGCGCGATGTATGCCGCATCCCAGGCGGGCCACCACAAGGTCTACATCGTGGACGAGGCCCACATGCTGACCCGGGAGGCCTGGAACGCGCTGCTCAAGATCCTGGAGGAGCCGCCGCCGGGCGTGGTGTTCGTGTTCGCCACCACCGAGCCGCAGAAGATCGCCGCTACCGCGGCGCCGGTGCTCTCCCGGCTGCAGCGATTCGACTTCCGCCGGATCGGGCCCGCGGCCATCCGGACCCGGCTCCGCGCCGTGCTCGACGCCGAAGGCATCGGCGCGGACGAGGATGCGCTCACCCTGATCGCGCGCCACGCCGACGGCGGCATGCGCGATGCTCTCTCCGTGCTCGACCAGTGCCTGAGCCTGGGCGAGGGGGCGGTCACCGCGGCGCGGGTGCGCGAGGTCCTCGGCCTGGTGGCGGACGATCTGTTCGCCGAGACCCTCGATCTCGTGGCGGAGCGGAATCCGGGCGCGGTCTTCCCGCTCATCGACCGGCTGGTGGACGCCGGGGCCGATCTGGTGGAGTTCATGGGCGGGGCCGGCGAGGCGCTGCGGGCCATGCTCATGCTGCAGCTCGGCACCGTTCCGGAGGGTCTCACCGAGGGGCTCCGGCAGGCCCTCGAGCGCTACCGGGAGCGCCTCTCGCCGGAAGACCTGGTCCGAATGCTCCGCCTCCTCACCGACAGCGAGGCCGCGGTGCGCCGGAGTGCCAACCCTCGCCTGGTGGTGGAGACGCTGCTTCTGCGCTGGGCGATGATGGATCGGACGGTGGATCTCGAGGCGGTGCTCGCGGGAGGAACGTCCTCGCCGCCGGCTCCCGCCCGACCATCCCCGAGGCCAGCCGCTCCGCGGCGGCCCGGCCCCGAATCCGCTCCCGAGCGGGCATCGGGAGCCGGCGCTGCCCCCCGGCCGGACGCGGGATCGCGCACGACTGCCCCGACTCCTCCAGTCGCCTCCACCCCCTCTTCGGCCCCGCTGGCGGATCTCTGGCCGGATGTGGTGGCAGAGGTACGGACGCGCAGCCGCTTCCTGGGGGAGGCGCTCGCGGCCACCACGCCGGGGGCAGTGCAGGACGGAGCGCTGGAGGTGGTGCTCGGCGAGGCCAATCCGCTCTTCGCCGAGCGGCTGCAGTCGGAGGCCCGGTCGGTCGAAGATGTCATACGGCGGCTCAGCGGCCAGGCGGTCCGTCTCAAGGTCACCGAGCGGACCACGGAAGGGTCGGCGGGGCGTCCGCGCCAGCTTACCGAGGCGAGCCTCAAGGCCGATCGGCTGCGGGGCTTCCGGGCCAAGGATCCGTCCCTCGACACGGCCGCTGATGCGTTAGATTTGGAGATCGTGGACGAGGTTTGACCCCGAACCTCAGCCTTTCTACTTTGCGCCACCATGGCAGGACGGCATGGCTGATCTTCAGCAGCTTTTCCAGCTCGGCCAGCAGATGCAGGGCAGGCTCCAGGAGCTTCAGACGGAGCTGGCCGGTCGCGTCATCGAGACCACGGCCGGCGGCGGCATGGTGCGGGTGACGGCCGATGGCCGGGGCACGGTGCGATCGGTCACCATCGAGCCGGCGGTCTTCGAGCGGCACGACGCCGAGTTCCTGGGCGACCTGGTGCTCGCCGCCATCGCCGAGGCGCAGCGCCGGGCCGCGGAGCTGCTGCAGAGCGAGATGCGCAAGGTGCCGTCGCTCCCGTTCCCGCCGCCCTTCTGACGTGAGCGCGATCGACGACCTGATCGCGGAGCTGGCCAGGCTGCCCGGGATCGGCCGGAAGACGGCCCAGCGACTCACCTTTCATCTGTTGCAGCAGACGTCGGATCAGGTCACCAGGCTGGCCGCGACTCTGGTTGCGGTCGCCGAGCGGGTGCGGCCGTGCCAGGAGTGCGGCAATCTGACCGAGGAGCAGCCGTGCGCCATCTGCCGGGATCCTCGCCGCGACCCCGGCACGCTCTGCGTCGTCGAAGAGGCGTCCACGCTGGCCGTGGTGGACCGCTCGACCGACTTCCGGGGTCGCTACCACGTGCTTGGCGGGCGCCTGAGTCCGCTCGAAGGGATCGGCCCCGAGTCACTGCGTATCGACCACCTGCTGCGGCGGGTGGACGAAGGCGGTGTGCAGGAGGTGATTCTGGCGACCAACCCCTCGATGGAGGGCGAGGTCACGGCCACCTACATTCAGCAGCTCCTGGCCGGACGTGGGGTGCGGGTGACGCGGCTCGCGCGCGGGCTGCCGATGGGAGGAGACCTGGAATACGTGGATGGCGTGACCCTGGCGCATGCGCTCACCGCGCGGCAGGAGGTGCCCTGATGCGCTCGCGGGGCTGGCTCTTCGCCGGCGGGATGACGGCAGGCGTCGTCGCCGGCTGGGTCGTCGCCCAGCGGCGGCTCACCAGCCATCGGCGCGACCTCTTCAGCCCCCGCCCGCTCCGGCGCCTTGCCGCGCTGTCCTATCTGGCCGGTGAGGGCGATGTCGAGACGGTCCGGCTCCTCCGCGACTACCTGGCCTGGGAGCGGCAGCCGATGCTGCGGCGCCGGGCCGAGGGCCTGCTGCGTCGGATGGAGGCCTCGCTCGCATGAGCGGCGCTTCGAGCTGGGCCTTCCGCGAGGAGGACTCGCGGCGCATCACCGAGATCCTGCGCACGTTCCTGGGCGAGTCGAGCGCGCGGACGGCGCTGATCGTGGACCGGACGGGTCAGCTGGTCTCGACCGTGGGCGAGCCGCCCGCCTTCGATCCGACCGCGTTCGCCTCCCTCACCGCCGCCGATTTCAGCGCCAACGACCAGCTCGCCCGGATGCTGGGCGAGCCCGAGTTCGGCGCGCTCTTTCACCAGGGCGAGCGGGAGTCGATGTACCTGGCGGACGTGGCGCGGCGGGTCATCCTGGTGGTGCTGTTCGACAACCGCACCACGCTGGGTCTGGTGAAGCTCCGGGTCAAGGCGGCCGTGGGGCAGCTCAACCAGGTCTTCACCGACATGTTCAACCGCGATGGTACCAGTGCCCCGGGCGTGGAGTCCGCGTTCCTGGGCGAGGCGGAAGACGAGATCGACAAACTCTTCGGGTCCTGAGGGGGAACGGCCGCGCATGTCGATGATCAACTACGCCTCCCGCGAGATCAACTGCAAGCTGGTGTACTACGGCCCTGGCCTCGGTGGCAAGACCACCAACCTGGAGTTCGTGTACAACAAGGTCGCGCCCACCGCGCGCGGCAAGATGATCTCGCTCGCCACCGAGACGGAGCGCACGCTCTTCTTCGACTTCCTGCCGGTGGACCTGGGCACCATCCGCGGCTTCAAGGTCAAGTTTCACCTCTACACGGTCCCCGGTCAGGTGTACTACAACGCCAGCCGGAAGCTCATCCTCAAGGGGGTGGACGGCGTCGTGTTCGTGGCCGACAGCCAGATCGAGCGCATGGACGCCAACATCGAAGCGATGCAGAACCTCTACGAGAACATGACCCAGCACGGCTACGACCTGACCCGCATCCCCTTCGCCGTCCAGTACAACAAGCGCGACCTGCCCAACGCCGCGCCCGTCGCCGAGCTCCAGGCCGCGCTCAATCCGGGGTGGCCGCTGGAGGAGGTGGCGCGGCAGCGGACCACCGCCGACCCGGACCACGAGTCCGAGTTCCTCGTCTGGCAGCAGGACGGGCAGTGGCTGGAGCGGGCGCCCTACTTCGAGGCCGTGGCGGTCACCGGCGAAGGGGTGTTCGACACCCTCAAGGCGATCAGCAAGAGCGTCGTCAAGACCCTGGGGTAGCGCGGCTCCCATGTGGACCCTGCCGAACATCATCACGGTGGTGCGCATCTGCTTCACGCCGGTGATCGCCCTGCTGCCGTTCATCGAGGGATACTGGCCCAAGCTCATCGCCTTCGTGATCTTTCTCGCCGCGGCCATCAGCGACGTCTACGACGGCTACCTGGCCCGGAGCCGGAACGAGGTCACCGACCTCGGCAAGCTGCTCGACCCGATCGCCGACAAGCTGCTGCTCTTCGCCACGCTCATCCCGATCTACTTCATCTCCCGGTGGCGTCACGACCTCTACGACATTCCGATCTGGGGCAGCATCCCGCTCTGGGTCTGCCTGCTCCTGATCGGGCGCGAGCTCGCCATGACCTGGTTCCGCTACTGGGCCAAGCGTCGCGGCGTGGTGATTCCGGCGGGCGGGGCGGGGAAGTTGAAGACCACGATCCAGAACATCTTCATCGGGGCGGTCATCCTCTGGTTCGCCTTCCGCGACGCACGGAAGCCCATGGGGTGGGAGCACAGCCGCCTGGCCGACTACTGGAACCAGTTCCACGGCGGGTTCGTGGCGGTCACGCTCGCCGTCGCCGTCACGCTCACCGTCTACTCCTTCGTGCTCTACCTCTACCGCAACCGCGGCCTGTTCTCCCACAAGTGACCGCGGCCCTCCCGCGCTGACGCGGCATGGACCTCGAGCTCGTGACCGTCGGCACCGAGCTGCTGCTCGGCTTCACCCTCGACACCAACGGCGCCGAGATCGCCCGGCGGCTCGCCGCGGCCGGGATTCGCGTGGTGCGCCGAACCGCCGTGGGCGACCGCGCGGACGAGATCCGGGAAGGGGTGGCGGACGCCCTCCGGCGCACCGGGGCCGTGCTCACCACCGGCGGTCTGGGCCCCACCCGGGACGACATCACCAAGCTCGCCGTCGCCGAGCTGTACGGCGCATCGCTCGACTTCGACGAGAGCGTCTGGGCCGACCTGCTCGACCGGTTCGCCCGGCTGGGCCGGACCCCGGTGCCGAGCAACCGCACCCAGGCGCAGGTCCCGCGAGGCGCGGTGGTGCTGCGCAACCGCTGGGGCACCGCACCCGGGCTCTGGCTCGATGGGGCCCCAGGGCTCACGATCATGCTCCCCGGCGTGCCCCAGGAAATGCGGATGCTGCTGGAGCACGAGGTGACGCCCCGATTGGCCGAGCGGGCGGGCGTGGCCGTGATCCGATCGCGGACGGTTCGAACGACGGGGATCGCAGAGAGCACGCTCGCCGAGCGGATGGGGGAGGTGGAGACCGAGATCGCGCCGCTTACCCTGGCCTACCTGCCTGGCATCGACGGTGTGGACCTCCGGCTCACCGCCTGGCAGCTCGCCGAGGACGACGCGGAGCGTCGCCTCGGATCGGCCGCGGAGCTCCTGACTGCCCGCGGGGGCGAGCATGTGTACGGCGAGGGTGAGACCGATCTCGCGGCCGTCGTGCTGGAGCGCGCGCGCCAGCTCGGCTGGTCCCTGGGAACGGCGGAGTCCTGCACCGGCGGGCTGGTCGGCGCTCGGTTGACCGAGATTCCCGGCAGCTCCGACGTGTTCGAGGGCAGCGCCGTCTGCTACAGCAACCGGCTCAAGACGGAGCTGGTGGACGTCCCGCCGGCGCTGATCGAGGCGCATGGCGCGGTCAGCGAGGCGGTCGCACGGGCAATGGCGGAAGGCGCCCGCCGCCGCCTTGGCGTGGATCTCGCCGTGGCGGTCACCGGTATCGCCGGTCCAGGCGGCGGTACGCCCGAGAAGCCCGTCGGCCTGGTCTGGTTCGCCGCAGCGGACCGGAGCGGCACCCTGGCGCGCAGCTCGGTGGTGCTCGGTACCCGTCGGGAGATCCGAGCGCGGGCCACGCAGGCGGCGCTCAACCTGCTCCGAAACCGATTGTCCCCGTAGCCTGGCGCTGGCGCGCGCGACCCCGCTCACAGCCCGCCGCCTCCCAAGCCGGCAGCTTCCTCCGACAGCTGGGACGCCGCCGCGAGCGCGCACTCCCTGCCGTTCTGGCCAGCACCGGCTCGGGATGTCCGGGTGCTATTATCTTTGAGACGATCTCTCAGGAAGTGAGCCTGCAAGTGTCTGATAAGCGTCGCTTTAGTCGAGACCGAGATGCCGCGCGAGATCCCATCCATACCGCCGGCGGAATGAGTGATCCTGCCGCGGCGGCCGGGCCCAGCGCCGACGCTGCCGATCTCGCGTCCACCGATATGTCCGCCGAGCCGGGTAGTCGCACCGAGTCCATGCCACCGGGCGCTCGTGGTGGACTGCCGGTCGAGCCGTCCGATGAGGCCGTGCGCCGGCTGGAGAGCCAGTTGGAGGAGAGTCGGGACCGGCACCTTCGCCTGGCCGCCGAGTTCGACAACTTCCGCAAGCGGGTGACCCGCGAGCGCGCTGAGCTGGGCGAACGCGCGCAGGCCGGTCTGGTGACCCGGCTCCTCGACGTCCTCGACGACATGGACCGCCTCGCTGCCGACGGCGGGGCCGCGTCGGCCGAGTCGATGCGCCAGGCGGTCGGCCTGGTGGATAAGAAGCTCCGCAAGGAGCTGGAGGCCGCCGGCCTCGAGCGGGTCGATCCGGCGGGCCAGCCGTTCGATCCCAGTCTGCACGAGGCGGTCTCCACTCTGCCGCCGCCCAGCCCCGATCGCGATCACACCGTGAGCGCCACCTTCCAGACGGGCTACCGCTTCAAGGGAACCTTGATTCGCCCCGCGCGGGTGCAAGTCTACTCCGAGCAGGGCCAGGCCTGACGTGGCCGCCAAGGACTTCTATCAGGTCCTGGGGGTTCCCGACTCGGCCAGCCAGGACGAGATCAAGAAGGCCTACCGCAAGCTGGCGAAGCAGTACCATCCCGACGCCAATCCGAACAACGCGTCGGCGGCGGAGCGATTCAAGGAGATTTCCGAGGCCCACAGCGTCCTCTCGGATGCGGACAAGCGGAAGCAGTACGATCAGATGCGCCGTCTCGGCGCGTTCGAGGGGATGCCCCGTCGGCCGGCGGGGGCCCGTCCCGCCGGGGCCCCTGGAGACCTCGGGTCGGAAGGATTCGACTTCGGCGACTTCGGCGGACTGGGCGACATCTTCTCGTCCATCTTCGGCCGCGGTGGCCGGCGGGAAGAGCCTCGGGGCGACGTGCTGGAGGCGGTGGTCGAGGTGCCGTTCCGGGTGGCGATGCTCGGCGGCAAGGTTCCGGTCACCTTGCCGGTCACCGAGCCCTGCCCGACCTGCTCCGGCAGCGGCGGGGCACCCGGCGCCACCTGGTCCACCTGCCCCGAGTGCAACGGGCGCGGGACCATCTCCTTCGGGCAGGGCGGATTCGCGGTCAACCGGCCGTGCCCGCAGTGCCGCGGACGGGGCAAGATTCCGAGCCAGCCATGCCCTACCTGCCGGGGCGCGGGCGAGGTGCGCACCGAGCGCCGGGTGATGATCACCGTGCCGCCGGCGACGGAGACCGGTGCCCGGGTCCGCCTGCGCGGTCAGGGCCAGCCGGCCGCGCCCGGGTCTCCCTCCGGCGACCTCATCATCACCTTTCAGGTCCAGCCCGACCGCTTCTTCCGCCGTGAGGGACTCGACATCCTGTGCGACGTCCCCATCAACGTGGCGCAGGCCACGCTGGGCACGAGGCTCCGGGTTCGCACGCTGGATGGGAAGAAGGTGATGCTGAAGATTCCGGCCGGCACCCAGCCCGGCCGCAAGTTCCGGATCAAGGGTCAGGGGCTGGAGCGCAACGGACGGAAAGGCGACCAGCTGGTCGTGGTGCAGGTCTCCATTCCGGCCGAGCTCACCGCCGAGCAGCAGGAGCTGTTCCGGAAGTTCGCCGACCAGACCGGTCTGCAGCACTAGCTGCGGGCGATTCCCTCGATCAATGCGCGGTGGCTAGCCCGCTCGGTCTCTGGGGTGGGAGGCTGGCGCTGGCGATAGCTGCCGTCGGCGTCGAGCTCCCAGGCGAGCCGGTTGTCCTGCCACATGAACAGGAGCAGGTCCCGGAGCGCCTGCCGCTGGGCGGGCTCCTCGATCGGCGCAACGGCCTCGATCCGGCGATCGAGATTCCGCGGCATCCAGTCGGCTGAGCCGATGTAGACCTCCTCCTGCCCGCCGTTCAGGAAGAGGAACGCCCGGCTGTGCTCCAGGAACCGTCCGACGATACTGATCACCCGGATCGTGTCGCTCACGCCCGGCAGGCCCGGGCGGAGGCAGCAGATGCCCCGGACGATGAGGTCGATCGGGACGCCCGCGCGGCTGGCCTCGTAGAGCGCGGCGATGATCTCGGGATCCACCAGCGCGTTCATCTTGGCCAGAATCCGGGCCGGCCGACCGGCCTGCTGGTGCTCCATCTCCCGCCGGATCATGGCCAGGAAGCGTTCCCGCATGCCCCGCGGGGCGACGATCATCTTGCGGTATCCCGAGGGCAGCGCGAAGCCCGTCAGAACATTGAAGAGATCGGTCAGGTCGGCACCGAGCTGGGGGTTGGCCGAGAGCAGGCCGAAGTCGGTGTAGACTCTCGCGGTCTTGGGGTTGTAGTTGCCGGTGCCGATGTGCACGTATCGGCGGATGGTGTCTCCCTCCCGCCGTACCACCAGCATCACCTTCGCGTGGGTCTTGAGGCCCGGCACGCCGTAGCTGACGTGCACACCCACGTCCTCCAGGCGCTGGGCCCAGATGATGTTGTTCTCCTCGTCGAACCGGGCCTGGAGCTCGATCAGCACCGCTACCTGCTTTCCCCGCTCGGCCGCGTGCGCCAGCATCCGGGCGATGCTCGAGTCGCCCCCGGTGCGGTAGAGCGTGAGCTTGATCGCGAGAACGTCCGGGTCCTCCGCCGCCGACTGAATGAACCGCTCCACCGAGCTGGCGAAGCTGTCGTAGGGGTGGTGGAGCAGCACGTCCCCTTCACGGATGACGTCGAAGATGCTCCGCGGCGCTCCCAGCCGGGCCGGCGTGCCGGGATGGAATGCCGGGTCGCGCAGCTCGGGCAGCTCCAGCAGGGAGAGGCTCAGCAGGTCGGCCGCGTCGAGCAGGCCGGGGATCTCGTAGAGGTCGTCGCTCGTGAGCGGGCGGGCCGGAGGCTCCTGCTGCTCGCTGAACTCGGCGAGGAGGAGCTGGCGCAGCGAGGCGGGCATCGAGCTGTGCACCTCGATTCGCACCACCTCGGCGAAGCGCCGGTTGCGGACTTCTTCCTGGATCAGGCTGAGGAGGTCCTCCGCCTCGTCGCCGTTGTCGATCTGCAGGTCGGTGTTCCGGGTGATCCGGAAGGTGTACCATCCCAGGATCTCGACCCCCGGGAAGAGCGCCTCCAGGTTCGCCCCGATGACTTCTTCCAGCGGGATGAAGTGATTCGGGGTCGCCAGCGGTACCCAGCGGGGAAGGATCTTGGGTACCTTGACCCGCGCGAACCGCTCCTCCCCGTCGCTGCCCCGAAGGACCACGGCCAGCGAAAGGCTCAGGTTGGAGATGTAGGGGAAGGGGTGACCCGGATCGACCGCCAGCGGGGTGAGGACCGGAAAGACGTTGGCGTAGAAGTAGCCGTCCAACTGCTCCCGGTCGACGCTCGGCAGATCGGCGACGTCGCGATGCATCACCACACCGTGCTCGGCCATGGCGGGGAGGACCTCGGCCATGAGGCAGTGGCGATGACTCACGACCAGCTCGCGCACCGTGCCGGAGATCGCGCGCAGCTGCGCGTCCGGCGTCATGCCGTCGGCGGTACGCTCCACGATGCCGGCCGCGACCTGCTGTTTGAGGCCCGCGACCCTCACCTGAAAGAACTCGTCCAGGTTACTGCTGAAGATGGAGAGGAACTTGACCCGCTCGAGCAGGGGGGTCCGGCGGTCGAGGGCCTCGTGCAGCACCCGCCGATTGAACTCCAGCCAGCTGAGCTCCCGGTTCAGATACAGCGACGGGTCCCGCAGGTCCGCGGGCGGTGCGACGGGGGGGCTGAGCTGGAGGTCGGTCACATCCCAATGTATCCGGCCGGGCAGGGGCCGGAAATGCCATGTAACGGATGTGTAACGGCCTAGTCCCCGGCAGCCACCCGGGGCAGGAGGAGCGAGAGGACCATGCTCACCAGGCCGACCACCAGGCCCCCGAAGAAGGCGGCCCAGAATCCGGTCACGCTGAATCCCAGGTCCCACCGGGCCGAGAGCCAGCCGGTCAGGAGCAGCATCAGCGCGTTGATCACCAGGGTGAAGAGGCCCAGCGTGACCACGATGAGCGGACAGGTGAGCACGGTGAGGATGGGGCGCAGCAGGCTGTTCACGATTCCGAACACGGCCGCTACCAGGAGGAGCTGCAGGAGGGTGCCCTGGAAGTCGAGGCCTGGCAACAGCCACGCCGCTACCCAGAGGGCCGCCGCGTTGAGCAGCCAGTGCAGCAGCAGGGAACGCATCAGGCGATGACCCCCCCTCCGAGCACCTGGCCCTCGCGGCCGTAGAGCACCCCGGACTGCCCCGGCGTGATGGCCCGGACCGGCGTTTCCAGGCCGAGGGTGACCGTCTCGCCGTCGGCAGAAAGTACCGTTGCCGGGACCGAAGCGGCCCGATAGCGGATCTGCACCTCGCACGAGTCCCCGGACCCGAGGGGGTCCGCCAGCCAGTTCACCTCATCCAGGGTGACCCGGTGGCCCGCCAGCTCGTCCGCGGTGCCAATGACGACTTCCCGGCGCTCCGGGTGAATCGCCACCACGAATCTCGGGCCGGCGAAGCCGCCCGGCAGTCCGCGCCGCTGGCCGATGGTGTACCGGGCGTACCCCTCGTGCTCGCCGACCACCTCGCCCGATGTGGTGACCAGCGGTCCCGGCGCCAGCGCCGGGGCATCGGCCGGGAGATGCCGCTCCAGGACCCCGACGTAGTCGTCGTCCGGTACGAAGCAGATCTCGACCGACTCGGGCTTGTCGGCGGTCACCAGGCCGAGCCGCCGCGCCACGGCCCGGGTTTCGGCCTTGGTCATCTCGCCCACGGGCGTGAGCATCCGCGCGACGACCGCGCGGTCGATGCCCCAGAGGAAGTAGCTCTGGTCCTTGCTCCGGTCCCGCCCTCGATAGAGCCGCCCCTCGCGGGCGGTGGCGTAGTGCCCCGTCGCGATGGCGGCACAGTCGAGCGCGTCCGCGTGGGCCAGGAGATCCCGGAACTTGGTGAACGAGTTGCAACGCACACACGGAATCGGGGTGCGGCCGCGGCTGTACTCGTCCACGAAGTTCTCGATGACGTGCAGGGCGAAGCGGTCTTCCAGGTTCAGCACGTAGTGCGGAATCCGGAGGGCGTCGGCGACGGCGCGCGCGTCGTTGATCGAATCGAGCGAGCAGCAGGGACGGTCGGGCACCGTGTCGCCGTAGCAGAACAGCTTCATGGTGGCGCCCACGACGTCGTAGCCCTGGTCGACCAGCCGCGCGGCTGCCACCGAGGAGTCCACGCCCCCCGACATGGCCACCAGCACCCGCGGCTTCATGCCCGTCCCAGCACGCCGGCGAGCTTGCGCACCTTGGCCACGACGGATGGCATGACGTCGACCACCCGATCGATGTCCGCCCCGGTGCTCTCACGGCCCAGGCTGAAGCGGATGGCGCCCAGGGCCAGATCCCGCGGCACCCCCATGGCCACCAGCACGTGCGAGGGCTCCACCGCGCCGGTCGTGCAGGCCGAGCCGCTCGAGGCCGCGATACCGGCGAGGTCGAGGTGCATCAGCAGCGCCTCGCTGTCGGCTCCGACCACGCTCAGGTTGAGCACGTGGGGCGCCCGCTCGCCGTCGCGCCCGTTGACGTGCACGTCGGGAACCGCGGCGGCCAGCCGGTCCGCGAGCGTATTCCGCAGGGCGCCCAGGCGCTCGGCCTCGTGCGCCTGCTCTTCCGCCGCGAGGGCCACGGCACGGCCGAGCGCCACCGCGCCGGCCACATTCTCGGTGCCGGGGCGGAGGCCGTATTGCTGGCCGCCGCCGTGAATGATGGCCTCGACCGCCTTGCGATCGCGTACCACGAGCGCGCCGATGCCCTTGGGCGCGCCGACCTTGTGGCCGGAGAGGGTGAGCAGGGTGCAGGGAAGGTCGTGCATCGAGACGGAGAGCTTGCCGAACGCCTGGACCGCGTCGGTGTGGAAGGTCACCCCGGCTGCCTGACAGCGGGCCGCGATCTCGCGGACCGGCTGCACCGTCCCGACCTCGTTGTTGACCCACATGACGGAGACCACGGCGGGACCGTCGGCGAGGGCCTGGTCGAGGGCGTCGAGCTCGACCCTGCCCGTGGCGTCCACCGGCAGAATGCGCTCGCTCCCGCCGAGGTGGCACACCGCGTGGGCGGCCGCCAGCACCGCCTTGTGCTCCGTCGCGCTCACCACCACCGCCATGCGCGCGCCCCGGTCCCGAGCCGCCAGGGCCGCCCCCACCACGCTCAGGTTGTCCGCCTCCGTGCCACCCGAGGTGAAGATCACCTGATTGGGCTCGGCCCCCACGCCGGCGGCGACCTCGCGGCGGGCCTGCTCGATGCCCGCCCGGGCGGCCCGGCCGAACCGATGACCGCTGGAGGGGTTGCCGAAGGTCTGGTCGGTGAGGTAGGGCAGCATCGCCTCCAGCACCTCGGGGCGAACCGGGGTGGTGGCGGCGTGGTCGAGGTAAACGGGGGAGGGGCCGGGGGTCATGCAGGGAAAATAGGCGTTCCCTACATGCTCCGCACGCCCATGGTCACCACATCGTCGACGGCGACGGTCTCTTCGGTGTAGTACGGCTCGCCGTAGCGGGCGCGGATCAGAGAGCCGTAGTGCTCGTTCTGGGTCTCCACCAGGGAGTACAGGTCCTGGCCGGTGGGGAAGATCTCGCCCGCTGCCTTGGCGCCGTCGAACTGACTGGCGTAGCAGCGGACCGCGGCCAGCTTCCGGTCGAACTGCGCGCTGATATCCACTACGAAGGTCGGCTTCACCGGGTCCTCCCGGTAGGACAGCGCATAGAGGATCTTGTGCGGCCGGTGCGCGGCGCCCGGCGCGCCGTACCGAGCGAGCCCGGCCAGAAAGCAGGCGTCGCGGCCCAGCTCCGAGGCGATCCGATGGTCAGGATGCCGGCCCACCGGAAAGGGCAGAATGACCACGCGGGGCGCGAAGTGCCGGATCTCCGCCACCACCATCCGCCGGGTCTCGTCGGTGTTCTGCAGATGTGCGTCCGGAAGCCCCGCGTTCCTCCGCTCGGCCACGCCGAGGATCGCGGCGGCGCGTGCGGCCTCCTCGGCTCGGATGGCCGCGCTCCCCCGGGTGGCAGTCTCGCCGGCGGTGAGATCGAGGACGCCGGTCCGATAGCCGGCATCGACCGCCTTGAGCAGGACGCCGGCGCAGGTGAGCTCCACATCGTCGCGGTGGGCCGCGATCGCCAGGATGTCGACGGGCATGGGGAGGAAAGAAAAGAGGGAAAGGCGAAAGGCGAAAGGCGAAGGAGCGTGGGAGGCGCCTCGCGCACCCGTTCGCCTTTGGCCTGTCGCCATTCGCTGGTCTAGGCCGGCCGTCTGGTCAGGCGACGGCCGGCGATCACCACCCCCCAGCCGAGGAGAGACACCGGCACCAGGTACCCCAGTGACGCGATCCCGGCGGCCAGGACGCCCACGAAGTTCTGCCAGGCCTCGCGGACTGCCTGGGCCAGGGGGTTCCGGCCGGGGACCGGGGACACCAGGGGCGGCGGCTCGTGCAGCGCGACCGACAGCGTGCTCAGCTCGGTCCGAGTCTTCAGGTAGCGGAGCCGGCCCTCCATCCGCTCGATTTCCTCCCGGACCCGGGCCAGCTCCCGCTCGACCGTCAGCACGTCCTGCAGCTTGCCCGTCCGCGACGCCAGCAGCTCCAGCAGGCGCTCCTCCATCCGCCGCGCGTTGGCAGTCCGGGCGGTCAGGTCCACGAACTCCTCGCTGACGTCCTCGGCGCCCACGGTCAGGAACTCCACCCGGCCCAGAGGGCGGAGTCCCTCCGTCAGATCATCGAAACGCGAGGAGGGCACCTTGATCTCCACGGAGGCCTGCCGCACCTGATTGCGGCCGGTCTGAATGCTCGCGTTGCCTACGAACCCTCCGACGCGGGCGGCGGTCGCGCGCAGACGGTCGAGCGCCGGCTCCAGCGAGTCGACCTCGATGCCGGCCTGCCCGGTCCGGATGATGAGCCGGCTCGCCGGATCGGCGGCAGGATCGCTCCAGAGCGGCGGCACCGAGGCGCCCTGCTGCAGCTCAGCCTCGTTGGCCACCGCGTCCTTGGCCTCGGCGGGCGCGCCGGCGGCGGTGGCTCCGCGATCGCGGGGAGCGGCCCGCTCCGTGGGACGCCCGGGCGATGGAACGTGATTGCACGACGTCAGGGGGGCAGCCAGCACCAGTGTGGCCGCGAGCAACGGAACGCGCATGGTACCTCCTCGGGGAGGCCGGGAGATGCGGCCGCCCGGGAGGCTTGCACAGGCTACTCCCGGCGCAGCGCCTCGACCGGGTCGAGCCGGGCGGCGCGGTTGGCCGGAATAAGCCCGAAGACCAGTCCGATCCCCACGCTCACCGCGCAGGCGACCGCGACGCTCCAGAGCGGGGCCGCGGCCTCCAGGCCCAGGCCCGCCTTGAGCAGCGCCCCGGCTCCGAGGCCCACCGCGATCCCGATGCCCCCGCCCAGCAGCGTCAGCGTCCCGGCCTCGACCAGGAACTGCCAGAGGATCTCGCGCCGGGTCGCGCCCAACGCCATCCGCAGCCCGATCTCGCGAGTGCGGTCGGTGACGGAGACCATCATGATCGCCATGACGCCGATGCCGCCGACCAGCAGGGCCACGCTCGACAGCGCCACCATGGCGAGGAAGAAGTAGGAGGTGAGATTGCCGAGGACGTCGAGAATCTGGTCCTGGGTGATGAGATCGAACGTATTCGGCATTCCGGGGTGGAGGTTCCGGATCCGGCGCAGCGCCACGGTCACGGCATCCATCGCCTGGTCCACCGACACGCCGCTCCTGGGGCGCACGGCGATGAACAGGGCATTGGTCTCATCGTACTGGAAGCTCTCCCGCGCCGAGGCGAACGGAACGATGCCCCCGGTCTCCTGCCCCGGCGGCTCGAAGATGTTGGACGGCTTCTCGTAGATCCCGATCACCCGGAAGCTCCGTCCGTTGATGCGCACCTGGCGTCCCATGGGATCGAGCCGGCCGAAGATCCGCTCCGCGACCGCCGACTCGAGCACGATGACCTGCTCGCCCGTCAGCTCGGCCCGGCCGAACATCCGGCCACGGAGCAGCGTGCCGCCCTGCACGTCCATGTAGTGCGCGTCGGCCCCGAAAATCACGACCTGCTGGGTCCGCTCGCCCTGATACTCGATCTTCTCGAAAGCCTGAACCCACATGCCGGCGTAGCGAATCTCGGGCAGCCGGGCGATCGCGGCCGCGTCGGTGGACTGCAGAACGGGTCGGATCCGGACCTCGTAGGGCAGGCGGTCGGGGTTGACCGGCGTCTGCGAGAAATAGCGGATGACGTAGAAGGTGGTCGGGCCCGCGACCTCGATCGCGTTGAAGATCTGGCGGCGGATGCCCTGGACCAGCGAGGCCACGGCCATCACCGTGGTGACGCCGATGACGACCCCCAGAATGGTCAGGGTCGAGCGGAGCTTGTTGGCCCGGATCGCGTCCAGCGCGATCGCGATTCCCTCGGACAGGTTGGGGACGATCACCCGGTCACTCCACCCGGAGCGCGGCGATGGGGTCGAGCCTGGACGCCCGAGCCGCCGGGTAGACGCCGAAGATCAGGCCCGCGCCGGCCCCCAGCGACAGCGCGATGCTCACCGACCAGACGGTGATCCGCGCCGGAAGCGGGGTGAAGCTCGATACGCCCCAGGCCAGCCCCCATCCGATCAGGACGCCCAGCACGCCGCCGAGCGAGGTGAGGACCAGCGCCTCCACCAGGAACTGACGCCGGATGTCGCGCCGGGTCGCGCCCAGGGACTTGCGCAGGCCGATCTCGCGGGTGCGCTCGGTCACCGTCATCAGCATGATGTTCATAATGACGATGCCCCCGACCACGATCCCGATCGCGACCACGGCCGGGATCGCGGTGAAGAGCACCGCGGTGAGCTTCTTCCAGAAGGCCACGAACGCGTCGGCCTTGTCCACGGTGAAGTCGTTGTCCTCGCCCGGATGCAGCCGGTGGGCCACCCGCATGGCCTCCTCGGCGCGGCGCATCGCGTCGTCGATCTCGCCCGCGGTCTGCATCTTCACCGAGACGACCGTCGTCTTCCGCCGGCCGTAGAATGCCTCGAAGGTGCTGAAGGGGAGGAGGACGAAGGCGTCGAACGACTGCCCCAGCAGCCGGCCCTTGGGCGCGATCACCCCGCGAACCGTGAGCTCGTGCCCGTCGAGCCGGACCCGATGACCCACCGCGTCGGCCGGCACGTCGAACAGCTTCTCCGCGATCTCGTGGCCGAGGATCGCCACCGGCCGGCGCTCGCGCACATCGGGCTCGCCCAGGGGGCCGCCGGCGGCGAAGCGGTAATCCTGCACCACCTGGTACGCCGGGGTGACCCCGAACACCAGCACGTTGATCATGTTCCGGTTGCGATAGGCGACCTCGCCGACCGGCGTGGGCCACCCCGACTGGAGGGCCACCGCTTTCGCATCGGGCACGGCGCGGGCTACGACGGCGGCGTCTTCGACCGTCACCAGCGGCCGCTTGGCGATGGCGCGCACCTGCTCGTCGTCGAGCAGGCCGATCGCGATCGGTCCCCGCCGGACCTGGAAGGTGTTGGTGCCGATCATCGAGGCGGTGAGGGTGTCGCTCACGTAGGCGTTCATCCCCTGGATGATCGCGATGACGACCACCAGGAAGCCCACCGAGACGATGATGCCGAGCAGCGTGAAGAACGAGCGCAGCTTGCTGGACCAGATCGCCTGGAACGCGAGCCGCAGGGCCTCGAGGAGGGGCATGGGAGAGAAAGAAAAAGGGGGAAGGGGGAAGGGGGAAAGGGGAAGGCGACGGCTTCGCCCTTCGCTTTTCGCCCTTCGCCTTCCGCGCCGGCCTACTCGTACCGCAGCGCCTCCACCGGGTCCAGCCGGGCGGCCTTGCCGGCCGGGTAGAGCCCGAAGACCACGCCGGTGAAGATGGAGGAGATGACGGCCGCCACCACAGCGCCCAGCGGTACCGTAGCCGGAATGGGCGTGAAGGAGCGCACCCCCCACGCGACCAGGGCGCCCAGCGCCATCCCGATCAGGCAACCGACCAGGGTCAGCGTCGCCGCCTCGACCAGGAACTGGAAGAGGATCTCCCCGCGGGTGGCGCCCAGGGCCTTGCGGACGCCGATCTCGCGGGTGCGCTCGGTGACCGAGATCATCATGATCGCCACGACGCCGATACCTCCGACCATCAGGCCGACGCTGGAGAGGGTGATCATCGCCACGAAAAAGCCGGCGGTGACGCTGTTGAAGGCCTCGAGCACCCGGTCCTGGGTCACCAGGGCGAAGTTGTTCTCCTGCCCCGGATGCAGTCCGCGATGCGTCCGAAGCGCCGCGGTCACCTGATCCTGGGCCTCGCTCACACTGGCCGATTCGGTGGGCACCACCGCGATCTGCAGCCACCCGTGCCAGTAGTCGGCGATCTTGGTGAAGGTGGTGTGCGGGATCGCCAGACGGGGATCGCTGGCATCGCTGAACAGCGAGGCGGCCTCCGCGTGCAGCCCGATCACCTCGAAAGGCTGGCCGTAGATCTTGATCTTCCGGCCGATCGGGTCGAGACCGGGAAAGAGAGACTCGGCCAGCTTGTCGTTGATGACCGCGACCCGCGCCGAGGCGGCGTACTCCAGCTGGGTGAAGCTGCGGCCCGCCAGGAGGTCCCCGCCGTTCACCTGGATCCAGGTCGGACTCAGCCCGGCGATGTGCACCCCGCTCAGGTTGACCCCTTCGTAGCCGACCGGGCCCTCGGTGGATTCCTCCACGTTCACTTCCCGCACGGCCGGAAGCTGCCGGATCAGCTCGGCCTCCTCCATCGTGAGCTCCGGCATGCGGCGCCAGGGGCTCATCTCGTCCGAGCCGTCGGAGACCTCGAGCCCGCCGGAGAAATAGCGGAAGACGAAGAAGGTCTTGGGGCCGGCGGACTCGAGGATCGCGGTGATGCTGCGATTGATTCCCGTGATCGCGGAGGCCATGGCGATCACCACGGTGACCCCGATCGCCACGCCCAGGATGGTGAGCGCCGCCCGTACCTTGTTGGAGCGGAGCGAATCCAGGGCGATGCCCGCGCCCTCGACCCCCCGGGAGAGCAGGCCCAGTCCGGCGCGGCGGCTCATTCGGCCCTCAGCGCCACGATCGGGTCGAGCCGAGAGGCCCGGCTCGCCGGGTACACCCCGGCCGCGATCCCCACCGTCACCCCGAGCACCACCCCGACGGCGACCGACCACGGCGCCACCGCCGCGGGCAGCGGGGTGAGCGCGTGCACCACCCAGGCCAGGACCAAACCGAGCCCGATGCCCAGCACGGCGCCGGCGGATGACAGGGCGGCCGCCTCGACCACGAACTGCGCCAGGATGTCCCGCCGGCGCGCGCCGAGCGCCTTCCGGATGCCGATCTCGCGGGTTCGCTCGCTCACCGCCATCAGCATGATGTTCATGATCACGATCCCGCCCACCACCAGCGAGATGGCCACGAGACCGGGAAGCGCGAGGAAGAGGATGCGGGAGATCTTCTGCCAGGTGCTCAGGGCGCCCTCCGCGGTCTGGAAGGCGAAGTTGTTCGCCTGGTCCGGCTTGAGCTGCCGCCGGGCGCGCATCGCCGCTTCGGCTTCAGCCAGGGCGTTCTGCATCCGGGTGGGATCGTCGGTCCGCACGATGAACGCGTCCAGGATGTTGATGGGGCAGATCAGCCGGCGCCCCGGGGCGTTGAACGGCATGACGGCGAACTTGTCGAGCGAGATCCCGAACAGCGTGCCCTGCTTCGCGACGACCCCGATGATGCGGTAAGGCAGTCCGCCGATCTGGACCGTCTTCCCGATCGGGTCGAGCCGCGGGATGAGCTTGTCGGCGAGCTCGCTGCCGACCACCAGCACGGGCATGGCCGCGCGGACTTCCTGGGCGGTGAAGGTCCGGCCCGAGGTGATCTCGTAGTTCCGGATCTTGAAGTAGGTCTCCTCGGTGCCCACCAGATCGACGTCCTTGGCCACCTTCCCCCCGTAGCTCACGTTCACCCGGTCGGAGCAGAACTTGGCGAAGGTGGCCGGGGTGCGGATCCGCTGCCGGACGTAGTCCGCGTCGTCGTAGCTGATGCGCGGCCGGCGGCGCCACTCCCGCCAGACGTCTTCGGGGACGTCGTCCGTCAGGATGTTGGGCCGCTGACGGAGCTCGAAGGTGTTGGCACCGACCAGGGCGTTGGCGAACCGATCCACCATGTAGCGGTTCATGCCCTGGACCACCGACACCACGGCGATCAGGAAGGTGACACCGATGAGCACCCCGATGAGGGAGAAGAAGCTCTTGAGCTTCTGGGCCCGGATGGTACGAAAGGCGAAGCGGACCGCCTCGAGCAGCGGCATCGGAGCCCGCCGCTACCGCGCGCCGGCGGCGGCCGGCGCCAGCCCTGAGCGGCCCGAGTCGGCGGCGCAGAAATCCGTCCCTGGCCCCGGCCGGTCGGACTCCACCCGACCGTCGCGCAGCACCACGGTCCGTTGGGCGTGCGCCGCGATGTCTGGCTCGTGGGTGACCATGATGACCGTCTGGCCACCGCGGTGCAGGTCGGCGAAGACCTGCATGATCTCCTCGCTGGTGACGCTGTCGAGGTTGCCGGTGGGCTCGTCCGCCAGCAGGATGCTGGGGCGGTTCACCAGGGCCCGGGCGATGGCGACGCGCTGCCGCTGGCCGCCCGAGAGCTCGTTGGGGCGGTGGTGCACCCGGTTGGCCAACCCGACCCGGTCCAGCGCCTGAAGCGCCCGTTCCCGTCGCTCCCGGCCGCTCACGCCGGCGTACACCAGCGGGAGCTCCACGTTGTGCAGTGCCGTGGCCCTCGGGAGCAGGTTGAAGGTCTGGAACACGAACCCGATCTCCCGGTTGCGCACCCGCGCCAGCGCGTCGTCGGAGAGCCGCGACACCTCCTCGCCGTTGAGCCAGTATTCGCCGCCGGTCGGGGTGTCGAGGCAGCCGAGCAGGTTCATCATGGTGCTCTTGCCCGACCCCGAAGGCCCCATGATGGCGACGTACTCGTTGCGGGCGATGTCGAGGGTGACCCCCCGTAACGCCAGGATCCGCTCGGTGCCCATTTCGTAGGCACGGGTCAGCTCCCGGATCCGGATCACCGCGGTCACGACGCCGCCTCCCGCTGGGTCGAGGTGGTGTCGGCCTGGCGGACCTTGTCGCCGTCCTTGAGGTCGCGGATCGCCTGATAGGTTCCGCCCACGATGGTCTCGCCCTCCCGCACCCCGTCGAGGACCTCGAAGTACTCGTCGCCCGCGATACCGACCTTGACCGGGCGGAAGCTGGCGACCCCGTCGCGCACCACGAACACGCCTTCGGCCTCCCGGTTCCGCCGCTTGGCCTTGAGCGTGTCGGCCGGCGGCGTGTTCTCGCTGGTCTCGTTGGGCACCCGCTCGTGGTCGCGCACGGTCAGCGCGATGATCGGTATGCTGAGGGCGTTGCTCCGGGTGTCCGTCACCACCCGGGCGGTGCAGCTCAGGTCCGGGCGGATGTCCTCCGGCGGGTCCTGCAGGGTGACTTCCACGTCGAAATCCACCGCGCGATCGTTGGAGCCCGACGCGGTCTGGGTGGCGGTGAGCTGCGCGCTGTGACTGATCCGGGTGACCCGTCCCACGAAGGTGGTGTCCTGGTAGGCATCGATCGTGACCTCCACCGAATCGTCCGGCGTGAGGCGTACGACGTCGGTCTCGTCCACCTGCACCTTGGCGAGGATGACCGAGAGATCGGCGACGGTCATGAGCAGGCCGGTTTCCTTGGAGAACGTGCCCGGCACCGCCACCTCGCCCTCCTCCACGGCGAGCCGGGTGACCCGGCCCGCAATGGGGGAAACCAGCCGGGTCTTGGCCAGATTGTCCCGGGCCTCCTGCAGGCTGGCCCGGGATTGGCTGAGCTGCGCCCCGGTCGCCTCGTAGGTGGCCTGGGCGACGTCGAGCGCCGTCTTGTAGTCCTCGACGGCGGCCGGCGCGATCAGGTTGGCCCCCGCCTGGCTCAGCTCCCGCGCACGGCGCCAGGCCCGCTCCGCCTGATCACGGTTGGCCCGGGTCTGGAGCATGGTGGCCTGGGTCGAGGCCACGACGCCCTCCGCCCGGGAGACCGCGGCCTGGTACTGAGCCGGGTCGATCTGGATCAGGAACTGCCCTTTCTTCACCAGGTCGCCTTCGCGCACGGCGATCTTGACGATACGGCCGGTGATGTCGGCGGAGATGTCGACCGAGGTCTTGGGCTCGATCTTTCCGCTGGCGGTGACTGCGCTGACCAGGTCGCGCCGGCCGACCTGCTCCATGCGCACCTCGGCCCCGGCGTTCTTCTTCTGCCGGATCTTGAAGGCGGCGAAGCCGCCTCCCGCCAGCACCAGGATGCCCAGTGTCAATCCGACCTTCATCCCGCGCGACATGTGCGTCCCTCGTTAGCGGAGTGGGCGTCCCACCGCGGCCTCCAGCGCCGCGACGGCCTTGTGATAGAAGTAGACCGCGTTCACGTAGTCACTTTCGGCCTGCTGCACCGCGCTCTGCGCATCGGAAACCTCCAGCGAGGTGCCGGCGCCGAGACGGTACCGGTCCTGCGCCAGCCGGAGCTGGTCGCGCGCCGAGACCCGGTTGGCCTCCTGGACCGCGATAGCCCGGTAAGCGGCCACCAGGCCCAGATGCCGCGCGCGCACGTCGGTGCGCACCGCGAGCCGGCGGGCACGCACGTCCTCGTCGGCGTCGTCCTGAGCCGCCCGCGCCTCACTCAGCCGGAGTGACCGGCCGAAGCCGGTGAAGATCGGCAGGGAGACACGAAGCGCGGCGAAGAACGGCTGGGCGGTGTAGTCGAACGGGAAGACGTTGTTGGTGTTGAGCAAATTCTGCTGGGCGGCCGGCGTGAGCGCGGTGCCGGTGCTGTTGAGCCCGTAGGGCTGGAAGCAATTCTGGACCCCGCCCAGATCGAGGGCGGTCTTGACCTGGTTGTCGTACTGGCACTGCGCCGAGAGTCCCTGCGCGCCGGACGTGGCGGTCCCCACCAGCAGGTCCTCGTCGGTCAGCTCCTGGGTGAACCCGCTCCATCCGGCCTGCACTGCCAGGCTGGGGAGAAACTCCGACTTGGCCGCCCGCACGTCCCAGCCGGCGGCACTCTGCCGCGCGCGGAGGGAGCGCAGCAGGGGATTTTCCTGGTCCGCCAGCGCAAGCAGCTGCTCCACCTGGAACCCCGGCGGGGTCACCGGAAAGGAGTCGGACAGGGTGATCTGCTCCACCGGCACCGGCGGCTCGACACCCATCTGCCGGAGCAGCTCGAGCTTGGCCTCGTTGTCGAGTTGGACCGCGCGGAGCAGGGCCACGTCCGACTGCCCCTTGGTCACTTCCGCCTGGCGCACATCGAGGAGGGTCGCCTGGCCCACCCGGTAGCGCGCCTGCGCCAGGGTCAGAAAGTCCGCGTTGCGCCGTACCTGCTGCCGGGCGACGTCTACCTGGGCAGCCGCCTGGAGAGCGTTCAGATACTGGGTCGTGATGTCGAACTTGAGCTGTACCCCGGCACCGCTGATATCCTCGTCCGTGGCCTTCTGCAGTGCCTTCTGCTGTCCCGGACCCGAGAGCACGTGACCGTCGAGCTGCCAGGTCAGCATGAGGCTGTAGCCGGACGTGAGATAGGCGGAGGTGGTTTGCACCAGGCCGCCGCCGATGTCGGTTCGGCCCGACCCGGTGTACCCCATGCTGCCGTTGGCGGTCACCGTCGGCACGAAGGTGCCGTAGGCGTTGCGCACTCCCCAGCGGGCGGGGCTCGCATTGTTGAGGACCTGGCGGTAGGCCGGGCTTTCGTGGTTGGCGCGGTCGAGCGCGTCGGCCAGCGACAGCGAGACCGTGGGTGCGACCCTGGGCGATACCAGGGTGTCGGCCACCGAGTGGGATGTCGTGTCCTGCGCGGCGGCGGCGATCGGCAGACACGCGACGAGCGCGACGAGACCGACCCAGCATTTCATGGATGGTGCCCTTTACGGTATGGACGTGACCGGTGCCTAATACGGCAGCCTCGTCGCACAGGTTTCAGGTTGCGACAAAGGCGGGAATACGAAGTGTCGGTCAACGACTTGCGAGGAGGGGGATTACTCGGCTCGCTGCACGACGATGTCCTGACCGGGCAGCTCGACCCGGACCACCCGCCCGGCCTGGTCGGTGACCACGGTAGCGCTCAGATCGCCCGTCACGACCGTTCGTGTTCCACCGGCTTCTCCGGCCGCGTCGCGCCGGGCGTTGAGCGCCAGGCGCCGCCCGGTGCGCGGATAGATCGCGGTGAGGGGGTGCCCCGCCGCCGTCGCGAGGTCGGCCACCTGAGACAGCAGCGAGTACACCTGGTCGTCGAGGAGCACCACATCCGGTCCGCCGGGGAGCTCCCGCCCCGACTCGGATCCCTTGGCGACCGTTCGCACGATCAGCCGCGCACCCGAGCCGGCGGCCAGAATGACGGTGGTGCCGGCCGGACTCTCGACATCGAGCTGGAACTTGGCCAGCGCCGCTTCCGGCGTCCGCTCCAGCACGGCGGCCAGGCGCGTGGTCGGAGCCGTCGGCGGGTACTTGGCGGTCGCCGTAAGCGTAGACCCGGCCGCGCCCCGCGCACGCCCCGCCGACAGGGTGAACTCCTCCCGCCCGATCTCTCGGCCGGCTTGGCGGACGACGAGCACCGTGGCGGGCCCCTGTTGGGCCGCGATCGGGCGTGATGGAGCCAGGAGAAGCATGAGTAGCGCCGCAGCGCGGTAACCCATTCGGCTCACCTCAGGTGCCGGCCAGGCAGCTGCTGATGCGATCGAGCAGAAATCTATACAAGAGCTCACCCTTTTGGGCGGTGGCGAGGCTGGGGTATCCCACCGATCCGGGGCTGCCGAGGGGGAGCCGGCGGCTCTGCCCCGGTCGGTAGCGGGCGAGCAGCTCGGGCGTCGCCGCGAAGTCCCGCGCCAGGTCCATCCGGACCAGCTCCGGCGCCAGGTAGAGCAGGAGGGAGGTGTCCAGCTCGCCGCCCTGAATCGGCGCGCCCGGCTGCTCCAGCAGGTTGCCGAAGTCGAGGCTGAAGATGTCGATCACCTGCACGCTGGCGCTGTCGGTCCGGATGGTGCTCAGCGCCTCCAGATGGGCCTCGCTGGCCTGGGCCGTCAGAATGACGAACTCCCGGACGCCTGCCCCCTCTTCCCAGGATTCGATAAGTTCGTTCATGACACGGTGCAACGTGCGGCGTCGGAGGGCGGCGCCGCCGGGGAACGCCGCGGCCTGGGCGTGGACCCCGTATTCGATCGTCGGCGACCGGAGCGTGCCGAAGGCCGCCGAGAGATCGTCCGCCAGACGCTCGACCACGATGGTATCGCACCCGAGCGGCAGGTGGGGACCATGCTGTTCCGTGGTCCCGACCGGCACGATGAGCGTCGGTCGCTCGAGCAACCGTTCGCGGATCGCGCCGGGGGTCATGTCCTTGATGCGCCAGGGGCCGATGGCTTGACTCATCATCCTCGCGGGTGGGTCGTCGTGGCGCTCGCCGCGGTGGTCGCGGCCGCGGAGTGGTTGCGCAGCCCTTCGCTCGCGTGGGTGGTGGTCGGAGTCCTCGCGGCCGTCGGGGCCGCGCTGGTCGCCTGGCCTCCCCGTGGGTGGCGCCGGCTCGCGTTGCTCGCGCTCGTGACCGGGCTGGCCCTGGTCCTGGCGCTTAGCCAGGCGAGCCTCACCGCCATCGAGACCCACTGGCCCGAGCAGCGCGAGCGTCGGGTCGAGGCCGCCTCCCGCCGCCTGAGCGGCGAGCTGCACGACGCGCTGCATCGGGCCGACCGCCTCGCGCTCGCCGCGCTGGCCGTGCCGGACGATCGCTCGGCGGCTCTCGACGGGCTGGACCGGCTGATCCCCGCGCGCGGCCCCGAGATGAGCGTCGTGGTCCTGGATCGCGAGGGGGAACCCTGGGCCTGGGCCGGGCGACACCGCCTCCCGCCGAGCGCCGTCGGCGACTCGATCGCGGCCCGGGCGACTGGATATTACGTGGTGCTCGAGGCACGGCGCCACTCGGCCGGCGGCCGCACTGCCGTAGCCGGCGTGCTGATCTGGGCCCATCCTGCCGTGCCCGACCGCCTCCGCAGCCTTGCCGAGCTCTTCCGGGAACGGACGGAAGTCGGCCTCACGGTCTATCCTCCCGGAACCGCTCCCGACAGCGTCGACGTCTTCGACTATGCCGAGCCGACCACGGCAGGCGACCGACTGCTCTTCAGCGCGCGCCCGATTCCCCCGGAGCAGGGGACCGCCAAGGAGCGGGTCTTCGAGCGCGGCAGCCGCTGGGTCACCTGGCTCGCGCTGCTCGCCCTCATGGTCGGGCTGGCCGGAGCGGGCTCACCGCCAGAGCGTTTTCTCCTGCTCGGCGCCGGGCTGTGGCTCGCGATCCGGGCCCCCATCGGTCCGGCGCTGGGTCTGCAGCCGCTCTTCTCGCCGGGCACCTTCTTCCGACCCCTGCTCGGCCCGCTCTCCAGCTCGTCCGGGGTCCTCGCGCTGAGCGGAACGCTGCTCACGATCGCCGCCGTCTGGCTCTGGCGCCGGCGGCTTCCCCGGCGCTGGTATGGCGTCGCGCTCGGTGGCGCCTTGCTGCTCGCGTCGCCCTACCTGATCAGCAGCCTCGGGCGGGGGATCACGCCGCCGGCTGCGGGGGTTTCCGTCGGACTCTGGCTCACCTGGCAGCTCGCCATCATGGTCTCCGCGTCCGCGCTGATCGTGCTGACGGCCGCGCTCTTCCGGGGAGCGGAGCCCGCGGTGGCGCCGCCGTGGCGCATCGGGCTCGGGGTGGCCATCGCGCTGGCCGCCGCGGTCATCGGTGTCGTGGTCTGGAGCCCCAGGGGCGGCTGGCCCGACTGGTACACCTTCCTGTGGACGCCGGCGCTGGTGCTGGTCTGCCTTCCCGCGCCCCGCTGGGCCGCGATCGGCGGGATCGCTCTCGTGGCCGGCAGCTCCGCGGCGCTGGTAACCTGGGGCGCCGAGATCACCGGCAAGATTCAGGTGGCCCAGCGCGACGTGGCCCGGCTGGGCCCGGAACCCGATCCCCTCGCCGTGCCGCTGCTGGAGCGCTTCGGCGAGCAGGTCTTGCGATCGACCGCGCCGACGACCGGCTCCGAGATGTACGCGCTCTGGCACGGCTCGGCTCTCGGGCACCAAGGGTATCCGGCGCAACTCGCGCTCTGGGGCAGGCGCGGCACGCCGCTCGATGAGCTGCCGCTCGACTCCCTCGACCTGCCGCCCTCCCTCCTCTCCACGATGGTGCAGGACCTGCCGCCGAGCGACAGCCTCAGGATCGCACAGGTCGCGCGGGTACCGGGTGTGCACTACGTCCTGTTGGTGCGGCTGACCCGGGAGGAGGTGATGACCGCTGCGGTCGGACCCCGCTCGGAGCTGATCCTGCCCGGACGGGTGGGACGGCTGCTCGAGCCGTCGCGCAGTCACTCGCCGTTATATCAGCTCACCCTGGCTCCGCCTCTGGACCCCGCGACCGTGTTGCCGCGGCCCCGCTGGCATCGGGAAGGCTGGACCGTGCGGAGCGAGTTTCCCCTCGCGCTGCCGGGAGGCACGCGGGTGGTCCACGCCGCCATCGACCTGCGCGGACCGGCCCCGCTGCTGGTGCGCGGCGTGCTCGTCGTCCTGCTCGACGCCGCCGTGCTGGGCGTGCTCTGGTTTCTGGCCGAGGTCGTCTCCGGGGCCCGGCCGCCGCGGCCGAGGTGGCAGAGCCTGATCCGCTCGTTCCGCATCCGGCTGGCGGTCACCCTCGCGGCCTTCTTCCTCATCCCCGCGGTGGGGTTCGCCGTCTGGAGCTTCGCCCGGCTGGCGCAGGAGGTCGAGCGGAGCCGGGACCTCCTCATCACCCAGACGCTCAGGGATGCGGTCATCACCGGCGGTGCGTCGCTGCGCTCCGGCGGGCCCGCCACGGAGGATCGCCTCCAGGAGCTGAGCCGTCGGATCGATGCCGACCTCGCCCTGTACCGCGGCGGACGGCTCGCCGCCACCAGCACCCAGGTGCTGGAGGATCTGGGCGTGATGCCCCAGCTCATGGACCCCACCGCGTTCGAGGCGGTGGCCCTCGGCGGCGACCTCGAGGTGACGCGCGATGGGTCAATCCCCGCGCTGGCGGAGCGGGTCGGCTACCGCGTCATCCAGCCCGGTACCCCGTCAACCATCGGCGTGCTGGCGACTCCGCAGCTCGCGGACGACTCTTCGCTCGCGGTGCGCCAGCTCGATCTGGCCCTGGTGCTGCTGCTCGCCACGCTGGCGGGCGTGGCCGCCGCGCTCGCGGGAGCGGGCCGGGCGTCGCGCTCTCTGTCCCGGCCGGTCGCCGAGCTGCGCCGTTCGGCCCTGGCGCTGGGACGCGGGCAGTCGATGGCGGCGCATTCGGAGAACCCCCCGCTGGAGTTCGAGCCGGTGTTCGGCGCCTTCGAGCGGATGGCCTCCGACATCCGCTCGAGCCAGGAGGCGCTCGACGCCGCCCGTCGGCGAACCGCCGCGGTGCTGGCGACCGTGGCGACCGGCGTCGTCGGCCTCGACCCCGAGGGGCGTGTGCTCATCGCCAATCGGCAGGCCGTGGATCTCCTGGGTGACTGGCTGAACGAGGGCGCTCTCTTTCTGCCCGGCCTGAACCCCGAGTGGGCTCCCCTCGCCGGGGAGATCGGCCGCTTCCTGCGCGAGGGGAACGTCGAAGCGATCAGTGAGCTGGAGATCGGGGGCCGGCGCCTCACGCTCCAGCTCGCCACGCTGGAGCCCGACGTGCGGGGGCTGGTCATCGCGCTCAACGATGTGACCGACCTCTCGCGAGCCGAGCGGGTGCTGGCCTGGGGCGAGATGGCGCGACAGGTGGCGCACGAGATCAAGAATCCCCTGACCCCGATGCGCCTCGGCCTGCAGCACCTCCTGCGGGTCTATCGCGACCGGCGTCCCGACTTCGATCGCACCCTGGAGGAGACGGCGGAGCGGATGCTGGGGGAAATCGACCGGCTGGATACGATCGCCCGCGCCTTCAGTCGCTTCGCGGCACCGGCGGACGACCACCAGCCCCTGGATCGGATCGAGCTGGCCGGGGCGGTGGGCGAGGTGGTCCAGCTTTACCGGTTGGCGGAGGAGGGTTACGAGGTCCGGCTCACCGCCGAGCCAGGGGCGACCGGTGCTGCCCGGGCCGACGAGGTAAAGGAAGTGATGGTGAACCTGCTGGAGAACGCCCGGAACGCCGGCGCTCGGCTGGTGGAGGTCACGGTGGGACCGGGTCGGATCCGTGTGGTGGACAACGGGGCGGGAATTCCGGCCGAGCTGCTGCCGCGGATCTTCGAGCCTCGATTTTCTACGACCACCAGCGGTTCGGGGTTGGGACTGGCGATCGTGCGACGGCTGGTCGAGAGCTGGGGCGGGACGATCGAGGTGGAGAGCCAGGTGGGGCAGGGCACCGTGGTCACGGTGCGCCTGCCCGGCTGAGCGCCTCAGCGAATCCGGCCCGAAGCCTGGGCCGCCACGGCGGAGGTAATGGTCTCCTGCTGATTTCCCGCGGCCCTGACCAGGCGCATGGCCGCCTGGAGCTGCCGGTCGCTCTTGGCCTGGCGGCGGACCACCGACTCGGTGCCGAAGAGCTCGCGGGTCACCTCGTAGCCCAGCTGCTCGGCAACGTAGGGAGTGGCGGCATCGTAGGTTTCCCGCGCGAGCGGTACGCCCGCGTGGATCAGGCGCGCGTACAGCGTGTCACGCATGCCCTGGGTCACGACGAACGACTCGTCCCGCACCGCCGGATTGTCCCGCAGCTCCGCCGCATATGCGCTGAGAACCTGACGGAACTGGTCGAGATCGTCGCCCAGGGCCAGGTGCAACGTCCGCTCGCCGTCGGAGCGGAACGAGGTGCGGACCATGAGGTCGGGCAGGATGCCGCTGCGGTCCGGGATCGGACGACCCATGGGAGTGCGGAAGACCTGCGGCTCCATGGCCGGCGTCCGGTTGCCCGGCGCGCCGTTCGCTTCGGCCTGCGGACGCTGCACCCAGCGCCCCGTCGGCGTGTACCAGCGGGCCGTGGTCAGCTTGATGGCGACCTCTTCGCCCAGCGGGTAGGTAGTCTGCAGCACGCCCTTGCCGTACGTCGGAGTGCCCACGAGCACGGCGCGGTCGTGGTCCTGGAGGGCGCCGGCGACGACTTCGGCCGAGCTCGCCGTGCCCCGGTTCACCAGGACGGCAAGCCGCAGGTCGTCCCAGCCTCCGGATTCGTCGGCCACGTAGGCCTTCAGGTGCTTGCCGGTGCGTCCGCGGGAGACGGCAACGGTGTCACCCGGCTGCAGAAACAGGCCCGCCACCTTCACGCCTTCGCGGATCAGTCCGCCCGGGTTCGACCGCAGGTCGAGCACCAGCGCGTGCATCCCCTCGGCCCGGAGCCGCTCCACCGCGGCGCGCAGCTCGTCCGAGGCGCCCTCGCTCATCCGCCGCAGGGTCACATAGCCGACCCCGCCGTTCAGCAGCACTCCGGGCGATGCCGCCGGCACGTGCACGCTGGTGCGGGTGATCTGCCGGACCACGGGGTGATCCGTCCCCGGGGCTCGCACGAGAACCGTGACCGTCGGCCGCCGGCTGTTGCGCAGCGCCTCCTCGATCCTGGTGCTGGACCATCCCACCGTGCTGGTGCCGTCGATGCTCAGGATCTCGTCGCCCAGGGACAGGCCGACATGGCCGCCGGACCCGAACCCGGACTCGGTGGCGCCACGGCCCAGGTCCAGGTCGACTTCGGTGCCGGTCATCTGCCGCTGGTATTCCCGGTAGGACTCGTTGATCAGCAACTCGGCGTAGGGATCCCTGAGGCTGGCCACGAGCGCCTCAGCCGCCCGTTCGTAGAGGTCGCCTTCGCCGAGCGAATCGATGTAATGGTTGTTGATGGCGCCGACGACGTTCTCGAACAGCCGGGCCTGCTGGTAGATCCCGCCGCCTGCCGCCGGCTTGGGACGCAGGAGCCAGCCGCCGCTCAGGCAGGCGATCGCTACGATGGAAGTGAGCGCCAGCCAGCGCGCCCGAGGGGTCGAGACCGTCATGCCGATGCTCCCGCAGTTTGCGAGGAGGCCCGCCGGATGCAACCTCTGAGGAGGAACCAGGGAGGGCGTGATTCGAGCCTACAACTTTTGCAGCAAAACGGGGGCCGTCTGGTCACTTGGCGACCGGCCGGCGCTCAGCCGAGCCCGCCGCTAACGTCGCGCGGCTCGCTGGCTTAGTGACAAGGTCGTCAAAGGTGAAACATATCCTGGCATTTATCGCCGGCATGCCCGGGCCGACTGCTCAGCCTCGCTTGTCCACCAGATTCACCAGGCGCAGTCGCAGTCGCAGCGTTCGCGAGGCGGCCACGCTCTCGGACGAGTGTGGATCCGAATGCGCAATGGCCCCGCTGCCACCACCACGGGGCGCGGGGCCGCGGCCGCCAGTGGTGGCTAGTGCCCGCTGGGGTTGGCCGGGTCCGCCGCCAAGGTCGAGTCCCGCCAGACGCGAGTCGACGCGAGGTGGCACGCCTCGACGAACTGGTCGCTCGGGTGCGCGCCGGTCTGGAGCAGGGCGTGGAGCATTTCGTGCCGCACCAGCCACTCCTCGGACAACGCGTTGGCCGGGAGGTAGATGCGGTTGCCGTTCCGGATCCACCAGCCGTGACCCTTCTCCTTACCCAGCGCGATCGCGCCTGAGGGCGAGTCTACGGCGTAGAAGGCGACCTGCGACATGTCGCCGGTGCGTCCCGAGCAGGCCTCGGTCTTGGTCCACCACTCCTGGTACAGCTCGAGGGTCGGCACCGCCCACGCCCGTTCCACCGGGGCGAGCGGCGCGGCGCCCGCGCCTGGCAGGGCGCACGCGGCTACCGAGCTGAGGAAAGCTGCAGAATACCAGAATTGACGCATCATTCGGCTCCAGGACTCGACCTTCCCGCCCACGAAACGGGGGAATTCCGCAGCGGCACTGCTCCCGCACCTACCTACTGCAAGTTCCGTTCATCCGGCGTGAATCCGACCGTTTCTGCGTCGTAAGGTGCCCGGACCGGACTGGTTCCGAGGCTATCCTGTCGGGTCCCAGACGCCGAGTCCCATGCTCGCACGCATCCGGTCCGCCGCCGTCCTGGGCATCGACGCCTATCCGGTCGATGTCGAGGTGGACATCAGCAACGGCCTCCCCTCTTTCTCGACCGTCGGACTGCCGCACGGCGCCGTGAAGGAAGGGCGCGAGCGCGTCAGTGCCGCCCTGGCCAACGCCGGCTTCGTCTTTCCGCTCCGGCGCATCACCGTCAATCTCGCCCCGGCCGACATCCGCAAGGACGGGTCGGCGCTCGACCTGCCGATCGCGCTGGGCCTCCTCGTGGCCAGCGGCCAGCTGCCGGAGGCCGCCCTTCGCGATACCATGGTCGCCGGCGAGATCGGCCTGGAAGGAGATCTTCGCGCCGTTCGCGGTGCCCTCTCCATGGCTCTGGCGGCCCGCGCCGCGGGCTCGACCCGCCTGCTGGTGCCATTGTCCAACATGCCGGAGGCCGGGGTGGTGCAGGGGCTCGAGGTGCGTGGTGCCGACACTCTGGCCCAGGTCTGCGGCTTCCTTCAGGCCGGCTCGCCGCTCCCTGCCGCAGGCGTGGATCTCGATCACCTGATGCACGAGCGCGCGGTCGAATCGGTGGACTTCGCCGATGTCCGCGGTCAGGCAGCCGCCAAGCGGGCCCTGGAGGTCGCCGCCGCGGGCGGCCACAACATCCTCCTGATCGGCGCTCCAGGCGCCGGCAAGACCATGCTGGCCCGCCGCCTTCCGACCATCCTGCCCGGCCTCGAACTCGACGAAGCACTCGAGACGACCCGGATCCATAGCGTCGCCGGCATGCTGCCGGCCGGACAGGCGCTTTGTGTCACCCGGCCGTTTCGCGCGCCGCACCATACCGTCAGCGACGCCGGCCTGATCGGCGGGGGGTCGAGCCCTCGTCCCGGCGAGGTGAGCCTCGCCCACGGTGGGGTCCTCTTTCTCGACGAGCTGCCCGAGTTCCGCCGGAACGTCCTGGAGGTCCTGCGCCAGCCGCTGGAAGACGGCCTCGTGACGCTGAGCCGCGCCGCGCTGAGTCTTACCTATCCGGCCCGCTTCATCCTGGCCGCGGCCATGAATCCCTGCCCCTGTGGCTACCACGGCGATCCGACGCATCCTTGCCGCTGCGGCCCGCTCGACGTGGAGCGCTACCGGTCGCGGGTATCGGGTCCGCTCTTGGACCGCATCGACATCCATCTCGAGGTGCCGGCCGTGCCGTACCAGGATCTCGTCGGCGGGGCCGTCGAGGAGTCCAGCGCCACGATCCGTCAGCGGGTGGAGCGGGCCAGGGTCATCCAGCGGGAGCGGTTCCGGGGTCAGCGAGGTGTCCACACCAATGCCGCCATGTCCACCCGCGACCTGCGTCGCTGGTGCGCCGTTTCGGCTCCGGTCGAGGGCCTCCTACGTACTGCCGTGGCCCGACTCGGTCTGTCGGCAAGGGCCTACCATCGGGTCCTCAAGATCGCGCGAACGGTGGCCGACCTCGACGGCTCGGCGGTGATCGCGTCCAGCCACGTGAGCGAGGCGATCCAGTATCGCGCGCTGGACCGGAAGGAGGCCGCGGCGTAAAAGGCGACGTCTGGTGCTCAGGGGATGGGAACTATGCAGGAATCTGCACGGAAGGCCCCGCTGACACAACCGGGAGTTGCCGCCTAGTCCTGGTCCGGCCGGTGGCGGCGCTCCCGTTTCGTGGCGCCGCGACGGCGCTTGGCATCGAGCCGAGCGGCCTTGGCCGCCCGGCTGGGCCGGGTGGGCTTCCGTCGCTTGGGGATTCTCAGCGCCTCGGCCACGAGCTCCGCCAGGCGCGCGGTCACCTCCTCCCGGTTCCTGAGCTGACTGCGCGATCCCGACGACACCAGGCGCAGCCGCCCGGCGCCGTCCAGTCGAGTGGCAAGCCTGTTGATCAGGCGTTGTCGCTGCTCGTCGGAGAGGGTGGGCGATGCCGCAATGTCCCACCATACCTCGACCCGGGTCGACGAGGTGTTGACATGTTGTCCTCCTGGTCCGCCGGAGCGCGACGCGCGGAACTCCAGCTCGGAGCGCGGCAGGTCGAGTCCGGGGGCGATCGCGAGCCGCTCATCGGGGGCCATGCCCAAGTGTACGGTGACGCGTGCTGCTTCGCACTTCCCGAGGGAAGCATTACGTTTCTCCCCCATGGCGAACCTCGATCTCCTGCGAGGGCATCTGCGCGGTCTCGGCCCCATCGTCCTGGGGTATTCCGGGGGCGTGGATTCGGCGTTGCTGGCGGTGGCCGGCACCCAGGCACTGGGCCCGGAACATTTCCTGGCCGTCATCGGGCGCAGCGCCTCCTATCCCGAAGCGCAATGGCGCGCCGCTCGCGACCTGGCGTCGCGGTTTCAGGTGCCCGTGCTCGAGCTCGACACCCGGGAGCTGAGCGATCCCGCGTATCTGCGCAACGCGCCCGACCGCTGCTATTTCTGCAAATCGGAGCTGTGGAGCCGCCTCCAGGAGGTAGCTCAGGTGCGGGGCGCCGTGGTCATCGACGGCACCAATGCGGACGACCTCGGCGAGCACCGGCCCGGGGTACGGGCGGCGGCGGAGCACCGCGTCCGCTCCCCGCTCGCCGAGCTGGGCTGGAGCAAGGCGGACGTGCGGCACGCCTCTCGGGTGCTCGGCCTGTCGACCTGGGACGCGCCGGCGGCCCCCTGTCTCTCGAGCCGGGTCCGGTACGGTCTCGAGATCACCCCTGAGCGGCTCCGGCAGGTAGAAGACGGCGAGAGCTACCTCCGCGGGCTGGGCGTCACCGGCGACCTGCGGGTGCGCCATCTGGACAGCGTGGCCCGGATCGAGGTGGGTCCGGCGCACCAGTCCCGTCTGCGAGAGCGGTGGGACGAGGTGGTGCAGACCTTCGGCGCGCTCGGCTTCGATCGGGTCGAGCTCGATCCCGAGGGCTACCGGCGTGGCGGCCTTCTCGCGTTGGTCCCCCCAGCGGCTGGCTGATGCGGCTGTTCGCCGCGCTCCCGATTCCCGAGCCGGCGCGCTCGGAAGTGTCCCGGCTGCTCCAGCGGCTCCGCGGCGGCGATTGGCCGGTCCGCTGGGTGCACGAGGAGAACATCCACCTCACGCTCAAGTTTTTCGGCGAGGTCCCGCCCGATCGCCTCGACGTCATCGCGGAGGCGCTCCAGTTCGCCGTCCCCGGCACGGGACCCTTGGGGCTGAGCCTGGACGAGCCGGGTGTTTTCCCCAATCTCCGCCGACCGCGAGTGGTCTGGCTCGGGGTGACCGCGCCGCCGGCCCTGGAGCTGCTGCAGGACCGACTGGAGCGCCGGGCCGAGGCCATCGGGTTCCCGCCCGAGGGTGCGCCGTACCATCCCCATCTCACCCTGGGAAGGGTCCGGGAGGGTCATCGCCTTCCGGAAGGCGCGCTGGAGCAGCTGCGGGCGGGATATCAGCCGCTGTCGTTCCTGGTCGAGCAGCTGGTGCTCTATGAGAGTGTCGCCGGGCGCGGCGCGCCGACCTACACGCCGCGGGTGAGCCTGGAGCTGGCCGCGTGATCGGCTGCCTGACTGCTCCGTTCCGGGCCCTGGGCTGCCTCGTCGTCGTCGGTGGGCTTGCGCTTGGCTGGCTCTACCGCGATCAGGTGGTGCGCACCGCGCGGGGGTGGCTCGAGCGGAGCGAGGCCCCTGCCGTTGCGGCCTTGCCCGGCCGGCCAGGGGCCCGTGCGCTGGCGTCCGCCAAATCGAAGGTGGACTCGCTCAACGGCTGGGGAGCCGACTCGGTGGTGCTGACGCCTTCGGAGCTCGCGTCCCTGGTCGGCGACGGAATGGACGCCGAAGTGCGTCGGCAGCTGGACTCACTGCGAGTCGAGCCGCTCAACGGCGAGCTTCGGGTGCGAGCCCGGCTGCGCACGGGACGCCTTCCCAGCGACGTCGTGGGCCCGCTGGCGATCGCGCTGCGCGAATCGGAGCCGATCGAGGCGATTGGCCCGCTCCGGGTGCTCCGGCCCTCGGTCGGCGAATGGGACGTCCGCTCGATCCGCATCCGCGACCTGCCGCTCCCCGCCGACGTGGTCCACCGGGTGGTCGCCAAGGTACTGGGCAATCCGGAGCAGGAGAGTGTTCCGATCCGCGTGCCCTCGGGCGTTCGGGCCATCCGGCTCACGCCCGGGACCGCCATTCTGTACGGAGCGAAGCGCTCATGAGTCATCGGGTGCTGATCGTGGACGACGAGGCGGGGATCCGTCAGGCGCTGAAGCAGGTGCTCGAGTACGAGGACCTCGAGGTCCGGGTCGCCGCGTCGGGCGGGGAGGCCATCAACCTCTACACCGAGTTCAAGCCGCACCTGGTCTTCCTCGACGTGAAGATGGCCGGACTCGACGGCCTGGAGACGCTGACCCGGCTGCGCACCCTGGACGCCGGCCCGCAGATCGTGATGATCTCCGGACACGGCACGATCGCCACCGCGGTGGAGGCCACCCAGCGGGGCGCGTTCGACTTCCTGGAGAAGCCGCTCGACACCGACCGTCTCCTGCTCACCGTCCGGAACGCACTCGCGCACGCCGAGCTGGTGGGCGAGAACGCCCGGCTCCGGCAGGCGGCGGAGGATCGCTACGCGATGGTGGGCGACAGTCCGGCACTGCAGGTGGTGCGCGAGCTGATCGACAAGGTGGGGCCCACCGCCGCACGGGTGCTCATCACCGGCGAGAACGGCACCGGCAAGGAGCTGGTCGCCCGGGCCATCCACGCGACGTCGCCCCGGCGCGACCGGCCCATGGTAGAGGTGAACTGCGCCGCGATTCCTTCCGAGCTGATCGAGAGCGAGCTGTTCGGGCACATGAAGGGCTCGTTCACCGGCGCGTTCGCCGACCGCGCGGGCAAGTTCGAGCAGGCCGATGGAGGGACCCTGTTCCTGGACGAGGTCGGGGACATGTCGCTCTCGGCCCAGGCCAAGCTCCTGCGGGTGCTGCAGGAGGGCGTCGTCACCCGGATCGGGGGCGCCAAGCCGGTCCAGGTGGACGTGCGGGTCCTCGCCGCGACCAACAAGGACCTGGAGCTCGAGATCGCGGAGTCCCGCTTCCGCGAGGACCTGCTCTACCGGCTCAATGTGGTACCGATCGAGGTGCCGCCGCTGCGCGAGCGCCTGGAGGACGTCCCGGCGCTCGTGGCGCACTTCGCGGAGCTGATCGGCGCGAGCGCCGGCGTGCCGGGCAAGCGTTTCGCCGAGGAGGCGGTGCGACGGCTGCAGACACGGCCCTGGCCCGGCAACATCCGGGAGCTCCGCAACGCGGTCGAGCGGGCGCTGATCCTCGCGCCCGGCAAGGTCGTGACCGCCGCCGACGTGGATCGACTGCTGCCGGCTGATCCGGGACCCAAGCAGTCGTTGGAGAACTTCAAGACCGAGGCGGAGCGGGGGTTCCTGGTGCAGAAGCTGCGCGAGCACGACTGGAACATCACGGAGACGGCCCGGGCGCTGCAGATTCCCCGGTCGAATCTGTACAAGAAGATCGAGCGCTACGGCCTGAACCGGGAGTCGTCGCCATGACCGCCGACCAACCGCGGGACTGGGATCGCGAGCTCGCGGCGATCGACAAGGTGATCGACAAGCAGCGGGCCGGCGCGCCGCCGCCGCCGACCGCGCTGCCGCCGGGAACCATCCAGCGCGTGCCACCCGTCACTCCGCCGCCGGCCACGGGGCGGGGCTCGGTGGCGCGCACCTGGTTCTGGACCGTGCTCGCGCTGGCGCTCGGCATCGGCCTCGCCGTCTGGCCCTATCCCAAGGCGTGCGGGCTCCAGCTGTTCTTCTTCCTCGGCGCCACCGCGGTGACCGTGGTGGCCGGCGTGGTCGGCGCGCTGGCCAGCTGGACCCACCGCCGCGGAGTCGCGCATCTGATCTGTCTGCTGGTCCTGCTCTGGGCCGGCGTGGTCGGCGCGAGCGAGGCGCTGCCGCGGAGCGGCTACGCCCGGGAAATCCGTCCGTGGCTCTGTCCCGCCCAGCCGACCACCCCCGCGCCGGGGCCGGCCGCGCCAGCGCCGGGGCCGGCGGCGCCATCGGGAGCTCCGAGCACCCAGCCGGCCGCACCATCCCGACAGAACACCCAGCCGGCCGCTCCGTCGGGGCAGGGCGCTCAGCCCGCTACGCCCTGACGCCGAGCATTTCACCGAACGACTCCACTTCGACACCGACTCTGGCATGGCCAAAAACTTCAAGAATTTCATTGCCGGTGAATGGGTCGCTCCCGCGGGCGGCACCTATTTCGACAACCGCAACCCCGCCGATACGGATGATCTGATCGGACGGTTTCCCGACTCCGACCGCCGCGATCTCGAGGCGGCCGTGCGGTCGGCCAAGCGCGGGTTCGCGCTCTGGTCCCGCACGCCCGCGCCGCTCCGGGGCGACGTGCTGCGGCTCGTCGGCGATCTGCTGGTCGAGCGTAAGGAAGCCATCGCCGACGCGATGACCCGCGAGATGGGCAAGGTGCTGGCCGAGACGCGAGGCGACGTGCAGGAGGGGATCGACACGGCCTACTACGCCGCGACCGAGGGCCGCCGGCTCTTCGGCCACGTGGTGCCCTCGGAGCTCCGCTCCAAGTGGGCGATGAGCTACCGGCGGCCCATCGGCGTCGTGGGGCTGATCACCCCCTTCAATTTCCCGCTGGCCATTCCCACCTGGAAGATGTTTCCCGCACTCCTCTGCGGGAACGCGGTGATCATCAAGCCGTCGGAGGACGTTCCGCACACGGTGCACCTCCTGGTGGAGATCCTGCTCGAGGCCGGACTGCCGCCGGAGGTGATCCAGCTGGTGCACGGCCGGGGTGAGACGGTGGGGAAGGCGCTGGTGGAGCACCCGGAGGTCCCGGTGATCTCCTTCACCGGCTCGACCGACACCGGGTCGCTCATCGGCGAGACCTGCGGTCGGATGCACAAGCGGCTGTCGCTCGAGATGGGCGGCAAGAACGCGATGATCGTGATGGACGACGCCGACCTCGATCTGGCGCTCGAAGGCGTGCTCTGGGGCGCCTTCGGCACTACGGGCCAGCGGTGCACCGCCACCAGCCGACTCATCCTCCACCGCAAGGTGCACGACCGCTTCCTGCGCCGGCTCACCGATGCCGCCGAGGGGCTGCGCCTGGGCGACGGCCGCCAGGACAAGACCGACGTGGGGCCGCTCATCCACGAGGCGTCGCGGGAGAAGGTCGAGCGCTACATCGAGATCGGCCGGGACGAGGGCGCCGAGCTCGTCACCGGCGGCAAGGCCCCCGGCGGGCGGCTGGGCGACGGCTGGTTCTTCCGTCCGACGATCTTCGCCGGCGTGAAGCCGCGGACCCGGCTGGAGCAGGAGGAGATCTTCGGTCCGGTGCTGAGTGTCGTCCGGGTGAATTCGTTCGACGAGGCGGTGAAGGTGAACAACGACGTGCGCTACGGTCTCTCCAGCTCGCTGTACACCCGGAACGTGGACCTGTCGTTCCGCGCGATGCAGTTGCTCGACAACGGCATCACCTACGTCAACGCCCCCACGATCGGCGCCGAGGCGCACCTGCCGTTCGGCGGCGTCAAGGCGACGGGGAACGGTCACCGCGAGGGCGGCTGGGAAGTTTACGAGTTCTATTCCGAGACGAAGGTGTGCTACGTGGACTACTCGGGCCGGCTGCAGCGGGCGCAGATGGACACCTACGACGTGTAGAGTGACAGGTGATGCATCTCACACGCGCGGTCCTCCATTGCGCCTCACCGATCCGCAGAGTAAGGTTCGGCAGGTTCCTCCTGTTCGGTCGGTCGGTGTGGTGTAGGGGAGTCATCTGGCAGCCGCGCCGCTACTCCTGATGCTCCCCGTATCCAGCTCGAGGTCGAGTCGCATGCGTCCTATGCAGGTCGGTTCCGGCAAGCGGGGCCCCTCGTTCGACGAGGGATCGCTGGACCAATATCTCCGCGAGATCAGCAAGTATCCGCTGATCCCGCAGGAGGAGGAGGTCAGCCTTGCTCAGCGGATCCGCACCAACGACGGCGAGGCGCTCGACAAGCTGGTGCGCAGCAACCTCCGGTTCGTGGTCTCGGTGGCCAAGAAGTACCAGAACCAGGGCGTCTCGCTGGCCGACCTGATCAACGAGGGCAACCTCGGCCTCATCCGGGCGGCGCACAAGTTCGACGAGACCAAGGGCATCAAGTTCATCTCCTACGCCGTATGGTGGATCCGGCAGGCCATCCTGCAGGCGCTGGCCGAGCAGAGCCGGATCGTCCGGGTGCCGCTCAACCGGGCGGGCACCCTTCACCGGATCGGCAAGCGCTCGTCCGCGCTGCTGCAGGAGTTGGGGCGCGAGCCCACCCCCTCCGAGATCGCCGAAGGAATGGACATCTCGATGGAAGAGGTGCAGAAGACCCTCTCCATCTCCCAGAATCACCTCTCGCTCGACGCGCCCCTCACGCCGGGCGAAGACAACAAGCTGCTGGACTACCTGCCCGACACCCAGAATCCGGGCCCCGACTCCGAGACCTTCGAGCATGCGCTCACCGAGTCGATCGAGGAAGTGCTCTCGACCCTCAAGGAGCGCGAGGCCAAGATCCTCCGCCTCTATTTCGGCCTGGACGGGCCCGAGCCGATGACCCTGGAGGAAATCGGCAGCCTGCTCGGCATCACTCGCGAGCGGGTGCGGCAGATCAAGGAGAAAGCCCTGAGCCGACTGCGCCACGTGAGCCGGGCCCGCGCGCTGGAGAGCTTCCTGGCGTAGCCCGGGGCCCCTGGCTCGATTTCCCGCCGCATTTCCCTCGGTCGCACACTCCCCACAGCGTAGCCACATCCCCGAAGCGCCATCGCCGGATCGCGCAGCCAGGTCGCTCGAGGAGCCGACGTCCTCCGGCACGGTGCGCGCGCCGCTTGCCCGCGTCCTCCGGCAGGGTTACTCCTTAGCGCGTTCCCGACCGCATCGTCCCAGCCTCCAGTTCTCCTATGGCGAGCAACCCGTCGTTCGACATCTCCACCGGCGCCGACCTCCAGGAGGTCGACAACGCGGTGAACCAGGCGCTGAAGGAGATCGCGCAGCGCTACGACTTCAAGGGCACCCACTGCACCATCGACTTCGATCGGGCCAAGGCCGAGATCCGGCTCGCGGCCGACGACGAGTTTCGGATGGAGGCCCTGACCGACGTGCTCCAGACGCGGATGATCAAGCGCGGAGTGCCGGTCAAGAACCTCGATATCGGCGAGCTCGAGCCGGCCACCGGCCAATCGGTCAGGCGCACGGTGCGTCTTACCCAGGGCATTCCCGCCGACGCCGCCAAGAAGATCGTGAAGGCGGTGAAGGAAGGCGGGTTCAGGAAGACCCAGGCCTCGATCCAGGGTGACGAAGTCCGGGTCACCAGTCCATCGCGTGACGAGCTGCAGGCGGTGATCGCGGCACTGCGGGCCCAGGACTTCGGGATCGAGCTCAAGTTTGGCAACTACCGCGGCTGAGCGCCGCGCCGGCGCGGTCGCGGGCCTTCTGGCCTTCGCCGTGGCTGGTATCGTCGTGAGCTGCGCGCCGGCGGCGCCCCCCGAGACTCCGGTGCCGGAACCGGAACCGGTGCCGGGCTACCCGGCGCCCGCCGCTGAATCCGCCGAGCCGACGCTCCGGGTCGGACTTGCGGTCGGCGCCGCATCGGCCACCATCGGCGGCGGGGCCCCGCTCGCGGTGCGTGACGCGGCGGGCGCCAAGGTCGCGGAGATCGGCGCCGCCGAGACCTGGCGGATCAGCGCGCAGGGCGTGGGCCTTCAGCTGGTCGGCCCCACCGGAGCGGGCGCGGGCACCGGCGGCGCGGTGGCAGTCGCCCCGCAGGAGTCGGGGCAGCCGATCCGGGTGAACGGCCGGGAGTACCGCGGGGAGGTCGAGGTCGTTCCCGATCGCACCGGCTTCACCGTGATCAATCGCGTGGGCCTCGAGAGCTACGTGGTCGGCGTGGTGTCGGCGGAAATGGGGCGCCGGGCTCCGGAGGACCTCGAGGCGCTGCGGGCGCAGTCCGTCGTCTCCCGCACCTACGCGCTCCGCAATCGAGGTCGCTGGCGCGCTCAGGGCTTCGACCTCTACGCCACGGTCGCCGACCAGGTGTATGGCGGCGTCGGAGCCGAGACGGTCGAGGCGCGGGAGGCGGTGAGCGGCACCCGCGGCATGATCCTGACCTATGGCGGTCAGCCGATCGACGCCTTCTTCTATTCCACCTGCGGCGGCACCACGGCCGACGGCACCGAGGTGTTCCGCGCGGCCGATCGACCGTACCTGCGCTCCATCCCCGACGTGGGCGCGGACGGAACCGCCTACTGCAGCCTGTCCCCGCGGTTTCGCTGGCGGGAGGAGTGGACCGGCGCCAGCCTGCAGACGACCCTCCGCCGCACCTTGCCCCCGGTGGCCGGCGTGGCGGCGTCCGATGTCGGCGACGTGCGCGACGTCTGGGTGGCCCGCCGCACCGCCTCGGGCCGGGTGGGCGAGCTGGTGGTGGCGCTGGCCGGTATCGACGCGCGGGTGAGCGGCCCGGCCGTGCGGCAGGTGCTCCGCCCGCAGTCGGGCGAGCTGCTGCGCAGCAGCGCCTTCACCCTCACCACGACCGGGGCCGGGCGCCGGGTCACCCGGCTGGTGGCGGACGGCGGCGGCGCGGGACATGGCGTCGGCTTCTGCCAGTGGGGCGCGGTCGGCCGCTCGCGCGCGGGCCAGGACTATCGCCAAATCGTCGCCGCGTACTATCCCGGCGCTCAGCTGGAGCGCCTGTACTGAGGGAGGTCCCATGACCGTGAGCCGGACGGCATCCGAGCGCCTGCGCGTCGGCATCGTGGGAGGCGGCGCCATTACCCAGGTCGCCCACCTGCCGGTGCTGCGGAAGCTCAAGTCGATCGAGGTCGCCGCCATCTGCGACATCGACCTGCCCAAGGCGCGGGCGCTCGCCGACCGGTTCGCGGTCAAGGATGCGTTCGACGACATCGAGGACCTCCTGCGCTACGAGGCGCTCGACGCCGTGGTGATCTGCTCGCCCAACCACCTCCACGAGTCGCACATCCTCGCCGCCCTTTCGGCCAACCTCCACGTGCTGGTGGAGAAGCCGCTCACCATGAGCGCCGTCAGCGCGCAGCGCATCATCAAGGCTGCCGAGAAGCGCGACCGGGTCGTGATGGTGGGGATGAATCACCGCTACCGGCCGGATGTCCAGATCGTACGCAGCTTCGTGCAGAGCGGTGAGCTGGGGAAAGTGGAAAGCGTGCGCGGAAGCTGGCACGTCTTCCGCCCCGGCCGGGCCCAGCTCGGCTGGCGCCAGCGGCGCGATCAGGCCGGCGGCGGGGCCATGCTCGACCTCGGCCTCTCCATCCTCGACCTGGGCTTCTGGCTGGGCGGCAGTCCGGCGCCGGTCCGGGTGAGCGCCTGCCTCGACGAGAGTGGCAAGGACCGCGCGGTCGAGCAGTCCGGCAGCGCCTTCGTCGTGTGCGAGACCGGGATGTCGATCTTCACCGACGTGACCTGGCACCATCTGGGCGATGGGGAGCGCTTCGGCGCGGGCGTGCGGGGCAGCCGCGGGAGCGCGGCCATCGCGCCGCTCATGGTGTGGAAGGAGATGCACGGCGTGCCGATGGATGTCTCTCCGAGCGGGTCCGGCAGCCGGGAGAACGCGTTCACCGCCTCCTATCGGGCCGAATGGGCGCACTTCGAGGCGGCCATCGCCGGAGAGGCCAAGGTCCCCAGCCTCGAGGAGCACCTCACGCTGCACCGGGTGCTGGACGCGATCTACCGCTCCGCCCAGGACGGCCGCGACGTGGTGCTGTGATCCGCCGGACCTACGCCTTGCTCCTGGCCGGCCTGGCCCTCGGCGCCGGCCGCGCGGCCGCGCAGCGGGCTGAGCCGCCGGCCCCGCCGGGATCCCAGCTCACCGTCTACCTGATGACGATGGGACCGGGGAGTTTGGTCTGGGAGCGCTTCGGCCACAACGCGATCTGGATTCACGATCCCTCCTCGCCGCCCGACCAGGCGTACAACTACGGACTCTTCGATTTCCAGCAGCAGAACTTCCTGCTCCGCTTCATCAAGGGGCAGATGTGGTACTGGATGGACGGCTTTCCCGCCGAGTCGTATGTCGGGGCGTACCGGCGCACGAACCGCTCGGTCTATCTCCAGGAGCTCAATCTGCCGCCGGCCGCGCGGCTCGAGCTGCAACGGTTCCTCCGCTGGAACCAGGAGCCGGCCCATCGCTTCTATCACTACGACTATTACCGCGACAACTGCTCCACCCGGGTGCGGGATGCGCTGGACCGGGTCCTCGTCGGGGCCATCCGGGCCCAGACCGACTCGGTTCCCGCCGGTACCACGTACCGCTTTCACACCCAGCGCCTCACGGCCAACGACCCGCTGATCTTCACCGGGTTACTGGTCGCTCTGGGGCAGGGGGTCGATCGCCCGCTGTCCCGATGGGAGGAGATGTTCCTTCCCATGGAGATGCGAGAGCACCTGCGCGGGGTCAGCGTCCCAGGTCCCGATGGACGTCCGGCGCCGCTGGTTGTGTCCGAGCGGACGCTCTTCGAGTCCACCGCAACGCCACCGCCACCCGTCCCTCCGCGCTGGCTGGCGCGCTACCTGTTCCTCGGCGTGATTCTGGGCAGTGCGGCGGCCTGGCTGGGTGGCGTGGCGCGGCGGGAAAGCTCCGGAAGGGTAGCGTTCGGTCTGATGGCCGGTGGGTGGGAGCTGCTCGCGGGTCTCGGCGGGGTCATCCTGGCGGGGCTGTGGTCGTTCACCGATCATGTCATGGCGTACCGCAACGAAAACCTGTTCCAGATCAATCCGCTGGCGTTGCTGCTGGCCGTGCTGCTGCCATTCGCCCTTCGCGGATCGGCCCGGATCGGGCGACTGGCCCAGGCGCTCGCGCTGGCGGTGGCGGGACTCGCGCTGCTGGGGCTCGTCCTCAAGGTGCTGCCGGGCTTCGATCAGGCCAACATCCAGGTGATCGCACTGGCACTGCCGGCCCACCTGGGTGTCGCGGCCGGGCTCCGCCGCAGCCGCTAGCGTCCGCCAGCCTGCGCCGCGGCAAGGCGCCTCAGAGGGGAAGCTCCATCCCCTCGGCGGCGGCATCGACCACCAGACCGTTACCGCGCGAAATCGCGTAGGCTCGGGTCTCGCCCAGGAGCCGATCCAGGGCCGTGTCGTCATGCTCGGGCTCGTGGTGGAAGAGCACCAGACGGCGGCACCCGGCATCGCTGGCGAGATCCACCGCCTCGCGCGGCGTCGAATGGCCCCACCCTCGCCGCGCCTCGATGATCTGCTCACCGTACATCGCATCGTGGATCAGGGTGTCCACGCCTTCGAGAAACCCGGTGAGCCGGGGGCGCCAGTCGTCGCCGACGGGGTAGCTGCCGCCAGGCCCGAGCTCGTTGTCGGTGAGGTAGGCGATGGTCCGCCCGCCGGCCGCTGGCGTCAGCCGGTACCCCAGCGTCGTGCCCGAGTGGCGGAGGCGGAACGTCCGCACCAGGTAGTCGGCGAGATGCAGCTCCCCTTCCGCGATGTCGTTGACCTGGATCCGGGCCGAGAGCGCCTGGAGCGGCACGGGGAAGACCATCGGGTCCATCTGGCGGCGGAGGATCTCCTCCAGGCTCACCCCTTCCTGCGGGGCGCCGAAGATGCAGAACGAGTTGCCGGGCGCGCTGAGCGGCTTGAAGAAGGGCAGGCCCTGGATGTGGTCCCAATGGGTGTGCGAGATCAGGATGTCGGCCGCGAGCGCGCTCGGCCGGGACGCCATGAGCTCGTGTCCCAACGGGCGGAGGCCGCTGCCGGCGTCGAGAATGACCAGGCGCTGGCCCGGGCCGGTCAGGCTGATGCACGCGGTGTTGCCGCCGTAGCGTGCGGTGTGGGGACCTGGGGTGGGGATGGAGCCGCGCGTCCCCCAGAATTTCAGGACGCTGGTCATACCCGGGAGTCGGGAAGAGGCATGGTTGAACCTCTTCCGTTTCAGGGCGGGGAAGCAGCGGTCGCAGTCACGGGTCGGTCGTGACTGCGGTCACGCCCGCCGCGCGGCCAGCATGAGCGAGCGCCGGTCCTTGAGCGTGATGTCCTTACGGGTTACCTGGATGATCCCGCGCTCCACCAGGTTGCGCATGGTCCGGGAAACGGTCTCGCGGCTGGACCCGATCATCTGCGCGATGGTGTGATGGGTCAGCTTCCGCGTGATCCGGTCGCCGCCCTCGTCGTCCGCCATGCGGAGCAGCAGGTGGGCGACCCGGCCATTCACGTCGAGAAGCACCAGGCTGCCGATCTTCTCGTCCGCGCGCCGGAGGCGACGGGAGATCTCACGCAACAGCGAGATCGCCACTTCGGGCGAGCTGCGCAGCCGGGCCTGGAAGTCTTCCCGGCGGAGCACCAGGAGGCTCGAGTCGTCCATGGCGATGACGTGGGCGGAACGCGGCTCCTCGTCGATCACCGCCATCTCGCCGAAGAAGCTCCCTTCTCCCAGCACCGAGAGGATCACCTCCCGGCCATCCTCGGCGATCAGGACCACCTTTACCTGGCCGGCGGCCACCAGGAACAAGGCATCACCGGGATCGTCCTCGAAGACGATGACGCTGCCCTTGGGATAACTGCGCTCCCGGGTCAGGTCGGCAAAGGCGGCGAGGTCACCCTCGCTCAGACCGGAAAAGAGGGGGACCTTACGCAAGACCTCGATCGGCGACAGGGGCACGGGGGCCTCTCGAAAGCGGAAGTAGTTGGGGGTAGCTTACTTGCGGCCAGAGGGGCTGTCAATGAATGAGGCGCGGGGGTTCGGGGCGCGGGGGTATGGGGTCCTGCGGCCCTCTTCCGGCGCCGGTATCGCCACCTACCATCGAAGGCCAATCCCCTTTATTTTCCTTGGCTTACTCGGAACCCGGAGCCTGTCGTGAAGCCCGATCTTCACCCCAATTACCGTAAGCTCACCGTCGTGTGCGCCTGCGGCAACTCTTTCGAGACCCGGTCCACCTCCAGCTCGATCCACGTCGAGGTGTGCGCCCAGTGCCATCCGTACTTCACCGGCAAGCAACGCCTGATGGACACGGCCGGGCGGGTGGATCGCTTCCGCAAGAGGTACCAGACCGAGCCGGCTGCGACGGGGTCCAAGGCGTAACCTGTGGAGGCCCGACTCCGCCAGGCCATCCAGCGGGCGGAGGAGGTGGAACGGCTCCTCGCCGATCCCGCCACGGCCAAGGATTCCGCCCAGTTACAGGCGCTGGGCCGGGAACATGCCCGGCTCGCGCCCATCGTCCGGATGGCCGAGCGTCTGGCCCGCGCCGAGGACGAGCTGTCCCAGGCCCAGGAGCTCACCGGCGAGGCTGATCCCGAGCTCGCCGGCATGGCCCGGGCCGACATCGCCAGGCTTACTCCCGAAATCACCGCGCTCAGCGAGGAGCTGCACCAGCTCCTGCTTCCTCGCGATCCCCTCGACGACCGTGACGCCATCATGGAAGTCCGGGCCGGCACCGGCGGCGACGAGGCGGCGCTCTTCGCGGCCGATCTCTACCGCATGTACCAGCGCTATTGCGAGCGGCATCGGCTCCGCTGGGAGCCGATCACGCTGAGCGAGGGTACGCTGGGAGGGCTCAAGGAGGCCATCATCGCCGTGCGCGGGACCGAGGCGTACGGCCTGCTGCGGCGCGAGTCCGGCGTCCATCGCGTCCAGCGGGTGCCCGCCACCGAGACCCAGGGGCGGATTCACACCTCGGCAGCGACCGTGGCGGTGCTGCCCGAGGCCGAGGACGTGGACGTCAAGATCGAGCCCGGCGATCTCAAGGTCGACGTCTTCCGTTCCTCCGGCCCCGGTGGCCAGAGCGTCAACACGACCGACAGCGCCGTGCGCATCACCCATCTGCCTACCGGGCTCGTGGTGAGTCAGCAGGATCAGAAATCCCAGCTTCAGAACAAGATCAAGGCGATGGAGGTGCTGCGCGCGCGGCTGCTCGATCGGATGATCGCGGAGCAGGAGGCCGCGCGCGCCCGGGATCGCCGGGCCATGGTGGGCACGGGCGACCGCTCGGCCAAGATCCGGACCTACAACTTTCCCCAGAGCCGGATCACCGATCACCGGATCAACCTCTCGGTGTTCAACCTGGCCGACGTGCTCGACGGCGATCTGGACGAGATGGTCGATGCGCTCCGCATGGCCGGCCGTCAGGAGCTGGAGCATGCCTGACCTGGCGCTGAGTCGGCGCGAAGTCCTGGCCGCCGCCGCCGCGGCGCTGAGTGGGGCCCGGGTGACGGAGCCACGCCGGGAGGCGCTCCGGCTCTGGGCCGAGATCGCGCCGGGAGCCGGCGAGGCACTCGTGCTCGAGCCCGACCAGGCGGTCCCGTCGAGCGACCGCCGGCGCCTCCAGGATCTGGTGCGCCGGCGGATTGCCGGGGAGCCGTTCGCCTACGTGGTGGGGCGAGCGGCTTTTCGCCGGCTGGAGCTCCGCGCCGACCGTCGGGCGCTGATCCCGCGGCCGGAAACCGAGGGCCTGGTGGATCTCCTGCTCGCGAAGGTGCGGACCGGTCGGGCCGCCGACGTCGGGACCGGCACCGGGTGCCTCGCGCTCAGCCTGGCGACGGAGGGCAGCTTCGATCGGGTGACCGCCACCGACGTCTCCCGGGACGCGATCGGGTTGGCCGCCGAGAACCGCCGCGAGGTCGGCGCCGCCGTGGACCTCGTGCTGGGCGATCTGTGCGACCCGCTGGCCGACGCGAGTCTGGACGCGCTGGTCTCCAACCCTCCCTATCTTACGTCTGCGGAATACGCCGGCCTGGATCCGGCGGTGCGGGACTGGGAGCCGAACGGCGCGCTCGAGAGCGGCGCCGACGGCATGGCGGCGACCGACCGGCTGCTGGCGGAGGGTCGCCGGGTGCTCAGGCCGGCCGGGTGGATCGCGCTCGAGGTCGATTGCACCCGGGCGACGATGGCGGCGGCCCGGGCTCGGGAGCTTGGGTGGAGTGAGGTGATGGTCGAGACGGACCTATTCGGCCGCGAGCGATACCTGCTCGCGCGGAGGAGCGCGGCAACGTGATTTGGGACAAGGCGCAGGACCTGGGCCGACTCATCGGCCAGTCGTCGGAGTACCAGGCGCTGCGGCGGGCGGAGACGTCGCTGCGTGAGGACAAGGAAACCGTCGCCAAGCTGGAGCAGATCCAGACGCTGGCCCGGCAGGTGGATCAGCTCGTCTCCCAGGGCCAAATGCCCGACCAGGCGACCGCGGAGGCGTACGAGAACGCGGTCCGCGACCTCGAGGTCAGTCCGGTGGGGCAGTCCTACGTCGCCGCCCGCGCCAACTTCGAGAAGCTGATGGCCAAGGTGAACCAGCAGATCAGCGAAGGCATGGAGAAGGGCGCGACCAGCAGCATCATCACGCTGGGATGACCGACGGGCTGTTCATCGTGCTGGAGGGCCCCGACGGCTCCGGCAAGTCGACGCTGCTGCGGCCGCTGGTCGAGCGGATGCGCGCGGCGGGCGTGGATCCGGTGGTCGTCCGCGAGCCTGGCGGGACCCCGGCCGCCGAGGTGGCTCGGAAAGCGGTCCTCGATCCCGAGCATCATCTGTCCCCGATGGCAGAGCTGTTCTTCTACCTGGCGGCTCGTTCGGACCTGGTCCGCGCGGTGATCCGCCCGGCCCTGGCCGAAGGCCGGGTGGTGCTCTCCGACCGGTTTGCCCTCACCACCGAGGCCTACCAGATGGCGGGCCGCGGGCTCCCGTCGGCGGTGGTCCTCCCGGCCAACCGGGCGGCCGCGGATGGGCTGATCCCCGACCTCACCCTCATCCTCGACCTGCCGGCCGATCTCGGCCGCGCGCGGCAGGAGGCGGCGGGCAAACGGCTCGATCGGCTGGAGCGGGAGAGTCCGGAGTTCCATCGGAAGGTGGTCGAGTTTTATCTCGCGGCCCGCGGTTCCGGGATGCGACATCTGGATGCGTGTCTACCGCCGGACCAGCTCTTGCAGGCGGCTTGGCACGAAGTGGTGGCCCTCGCACCCGAAAGATTTCACCCGGCAACCAGTTAACTTGTACCAAGGGGCCCCGGCCGCCGGCCGGGGCCAGTCATTCTGCAGGAGTGGAGGCGGGCATGAGGCAGCGCTGGAGTGTCATCGCACTGGTCTCGGTGATCTCGTTTTTGAGCGGGGGCTGGCTGCTCCAGCGTGGCACCGGTGGACCCAACGTGTACCAGCAGGCCCGGCTGTTCGATGACGTCCTCGGCCATGTCAGCGCGTATTACGTCGACTCGCTGGGCGAGACCGATCTCTACCAGAAGGCCACGACCGGCATGCTGGAGGAGCTCAAGGACCCCTACTCGGTCCTGCTCACCGGGGACGACTACAAGGCGCTGACCGAGCAGACCTCGGGCAACTACGCCGGCCTCGGCATTCAGATCGACGTCCGCGACGGCTGGATCACCGTGGTGGCCCCGCTGCCCGAGACGCCTGCCGAGCGGGCGGGCGTGCAGACGGGCGACCAGATCATCGAAGTCGACGGTAAGTCTACCGAAGGGTGGAAGAACGACGAGGCGGTGAAGGCGCTGCGTGGCGAGTCGGGCAGCAAGGTCGCCATCACGGTTCGGCGCTCGGGTATCCCCGACCCGATCAAGTTCAATCTGGTCCGGGCTCAGATTCACATCCGCAGCGTGCCGCCCGGCACCATGTTCGACGGGGGCGTGGGCTACATCTCCCTCAACCCCGTGAGCGAGACCTCGGCGGCGGAGCTCAAGCAGGAGATCACCTCGCTCAAGGGCAAGGGCATGAAGTCCCTGATCCTCGACCTCCGACTCAACCCCGGCGGCCTGCTCGATCAGGGCGTGGAGGTCTCCGACCTGTTCCTGGATACCAAGCAGGAGATCGTCTCCACCCGGGGTCGGGCGCGGGGCTCCAGTAAGGAGTTCTACGACGACGCCAAGCAGGCCTGGCCCGATCTTCCCATCGTCGTGCTGGTGAATGACGGGACCGCGAGCGCCGCGGAGATCATCGCGGGCGCGCTGCAGGACCACGATCGCGCGGTCGTCATCGGAACGCCGACGTTCGGCAAGGGGCTGGTCCAGACGCTCTTCCCGCTGGGCGAGGGCGTGGCGCTCAAGCTCACCACCGCGCGCTGGTACACCCCGAGCGGTCGTACGATCCAGCGGACGGCGCACGACGAGATGGACCAGGCCGAGCAGGCCGCGGCCGAGGCGACCACGGACACGGTACCTCGGGAGAACGATCCCGCGGCGAGCGATTCGGCCATCCGCTCTCGGCCGGTCTATCATACCGACGCCGGTCGGGTGGTGCGCGGCGGCGGCGGGATCGTGCCGGACATCGTCGTTCGTGCCGACACGCTGACCGACGGCGAGCGCGAGTTCGCCAAGGATCTCGGCACCGATCTCCCGCTTTACCGGGACGTGTTGACCAGCATCGCGTTGGAGTACAAGACCAAGCACACCGTCCCCTCCGAGCGGTTCACCGTCACGCCGGACATGCGGCAGCAGGTCTACGACGGGCTCACCGCCAAGGGCGTCAAGATGAAGCCCGAGGTGTTCGCCGGCGCGGGCCGCCTGGTGGACGATCAGCTCGGCTACGAGATCGCCCGCTACGTGTTCGGCCGGCCCGCCGAGTTCCGCCGGCGGGCGGCCGACCAGAAGGACATGCAGACGGCGCTCCAGCTGCTCCGCCGGGCCCAGAGCCCGAAGGACCTGCTCGGCCTGGCGATGGCCACGCACAACGCCCCGTCGAGGAACTGACCGGACCGCGCTCACGCTGGTCTTCCGGGCCCGGCCCGCCTCGCGCGGCAGCCGGGCCCTTTTCTCTTGAAGCCTCCAGGATCCGGAGACACATGGCACCGCTCCCCAGGGTAACGATTCTCGGTGCCGGCCGGATGGGGCAGGGCCTTGCGCTGGCGCTTCGGCCATCGGACGTCACGCTGGTGGGCCGGCGTGCGCACCGGGTGGCGGCACCCCTGCGATTGCACCCTGGTCCGAGGGCGGAGGCGGTAGCGCGGGGGGCGTTACTGATCCTCGCCGTTCCGGACGATGCCGTCACCCCGCTCGCCGCGGACCTGGCGGCCGAGGGCTCCGTCACCGCCGACCACATGGTGCTGCACCTCTCGGGGCTTCTGGACCGCCGAGCATTGTCACCCCTGGGTGCGACCGGCGCTGGCCTCGGGTCCTTCCACCCGCTGCAAACGATTGCAGACCCCCTCGTCGCCTCCGAGCGGCTCGCCGGCGCTTATGCCGGACTCGAGGGCGACGATCGAGCGCTCGCGGCGGGCGCCCGCCTGGCCGATGCCCTGGCCATGGTTCCGGTGCGCCTCTCCGCGGCCGCTAAGCCGGCATATCACGCGGGGGCCGCCATGGTGGCCAACTATACCACGGCCCTGATTGCCGTTGCCGAGCGGCTGGCCCAGGCGGCCGGTGTCTCCCCGGAGACGGCCGCCCGTCTGTACCTGCCGCTCCTCCGCGGGACTGCCGCCAACCTCGACGCCGGTCCCGTGGCGGCGCTCACCGGACCCGTGCGTCGCGGGGATGTCCGGACGATCCGGGCCCACCTCGCCGTCCTGAGCGGAGAGGATGCTCGGCTGTACCGGCTGCTGGGGGTCGAGGCGCTTCGTCTTGCCCGCCAGGCAGGCCTGCCGCCGGAGCTGGCGGATCGGGTGGCGGAAGCGCTCCACGAACGGGGGGAGTAGCCGAAACTTTCTTCGCGCCGCATCCTTACTGGAAGTATCCTCACTGAGGTCCTTCCATGCGGCATCGTTTCATCGTGCCAGGGGTGGTCGCCCTGGCGGCCTGCCTGACGGGCGGCTGGCTCCTGCAGCGCCAAGTCGCCGTTGACGGCAACGTGTATCAGCAGGCCAGGCTCTTCGAGACCGTCCTCGCCCATGTTCGCGACTATCACGTCGATTCCGTCCCGGAGGCGGAGCTCTATCGCCGCGCGGTAGACGGACTGCTGGGTCAGCTTCACGATCCCTATGCCGCGCTGCTGGTCGGCAAGGACTGGGAGCGCCACATGGAGCGCACCACCGGTGACTACGCCGGCGTGGGCCTCCTGGTGGACGCGCGTAACGGATGGGTGACGGTCATCTCGCCGATGCAGGGCAGTCCCGCCGAGCGGGCAGGAATCCGGACCGGCGACCAGCTGGTGGAGGTGGACGGCAAGGCCTCCGCCGACTGGACGCTCGACCAGGCGGTCGAGGCGATGCGCGGCACGATCGGAAGCCCGATCGACCTGGCGGTTCGCCGAGAAGGCGGCGCGGAGCCGCTCCGGTTTCACCTGACCCGCGAGCGGATTCACCAGCGTGCCGTCGCGTCCGGCGTGCTGCTGCCCGATGGAGTCGGATACCTCAGTCTCACCATGGTGCGGGAGAACGCGGCCGACGAACTGGAGGAGGAAGTGAGCCGTCTGGTCACCCAGGGAATGCGGACCCTGGTGCTCGACCTGCGGTCGAATCCCGGCGGCCTGCGGGACGAAGCGGTGCGCATCGCCGATCTGTTTCTGGATCCTCACCAGGGGATTCTGGAGAGTCGAGGCCGCGCGCCGGGCGACAACCACCGCTGGACCGACGCCTGGCCCCAGCGCTGGCGGAACCTCCCCATCGTGGTTCTGGTGAACGGCGGCACCGCCAGTGCGGCCGAGATCATCGCCGGCGCCCTGCAGGACCACGACCGGGCGCTGCTGGTCGGCGACACGACCTACGGGAAGGGGATCGTGCAGACCGTCTTCCCCCTGGGGCCGGAGCTCGCCCTGCGCATGACGACGGCCCGCTGGTACACCCCGAGCGGCCGTTCCATCCAGGCCGCTCAACTCGACTCGGCGATGGGGGCGGTGCCCGGTCCGCCCCATCACGCGGTCTACCGCTCCACCGCCGGGCGGCTGCTCCCCTCCACGGGCGGCATCGTGCCCGACGTGGTGCTCCGCCCCGACACCTTGACCGCCGGCGGCAACCTGTTCGCCACCGCGCTCGACGGCAGGGTGGGTCTCTTCCGCGACGTATTGACGGCGTACGCCCTCGATCTGCGCAAGGCGGGTACGATCACCAGGGAGTCGTTTGCCGTCACGCCCGCCATGTGCGACGAGGTCCGGCGCCGGCTCGCGGATCGCGGCGTCGTGCTGGCCGACAGTGTCTACACCGGCGGGGAGGATCTGGTGGGGGAGCAGCTGGGCTATGAAGTGGCCCGCTACGTCTTCGGGCCCGACGCGGAGCGGCGTCGGCGGGTGGTGGGAGACGCGGAAGTGCAGCAGGCCGTGACGCTGCTGCGCGGCACCACGTCACCCCAGGCGCTGCTGGGCCTCGGGCCGAGCGAGGTCGACCGCCCTCATTGATCGACGATCCGGACCCCGGACGGCACCGTGAAGGTGAAGGTGCTGTCCGGCACCCGCTGGTTCACCTGCAGCTTCGAGAGGGTGAGCGTCCGGAGGGCGCCTCCGCGCTCGGTGATCTCCAGCCGGCGGGGCAGAGCGTCTTCCCGATCCAGCCAGACGATCGCACGCTCAAACGGCAGGTCCGGGACCGCCGGCACCAGCTCGATCACGTCCACCGCTCGCGAACCGACCTTGTCCTGCCGCAGGTACTTCGGCTCGTACCGCTCGGCCGGCTTGTCCAGCAGCCAGGCGATGATGTTGTAGCCGTAGGCCGGCCCCCCGCTGGGCAGCTTCATCCGCAGCACCTGGTCCGGCACGGTGCTCGGGGTGTAGACCCAGACGTGCTCGCCGTCGATCACGATCGCCTCGCCCGGGGGATCGGTGAAGCGCATCGCCAGCTTCGACTCGCCGGACTGCACCAGCGTACCGCGGCTCTCCGCGCTGTCGATCATGGGGTTGTCGATCACCTGCACGAAGTCGGCGCGCATGCTGGCGAGCGAGCGGTAGACCCGGGAGGAGCGCCCGACGATCGCCGCGGCGTCCTGCGCCGGGGCGGCCCGCGCGGCGGCCAGGAGTGACACCAGGGCCAGACAGACCGGGACCAGCCTCACGCCCGCGCTCCCGCCGGCTCCGCCACCCGGCGTCCGATGGCCTCCACGATGATCCGCGTCTCCCGCATGAGCCGCTCGAACTGCTCCGGGTAGAGGCTCTGGGCGCCGTCGGACAGGGCTCGCTCGGGGTTAGGGTGCACCTCGACCAGCAGCCCATCCGCCCCGGCCGCCACCGCGGCCCGGGCCATCGGGATCACCATGTCGCGGTGTCCGGTGCCATGGCTCGGGTCGGCCAGGATGGGCAAATGGGAGAGTCCGTGCACCACCGGGATGGCGCTCAGGTCGAAGAGGTTCCGCGTCGAGGTGTCGAAGCCGCGGACGCCGCGCTCGCAGAGGATCACCTGCCGGTTCCCCTCGGCCAGGATGTATTCGGCCGACAACAGCAGCTCCTGAATGGTGGCGGAGAGTCCCCGTTTGAGCAGCACCGGCTTTCCGGCCCTCCCGGCGTGCTTGAGCAGGGAATAGTTCTGCATGTTCCGCGCGCCGATTTGGACGATGTCGGCGACCTCGAGCACCTGATCGAAACCCTCGTTGTCCATCGCCTCGGTGACGATCAGCAGCCCGGTTTCCTCCCGCGCGCGCGCCAGCAGGGTCAGCCCCTTCCGCCCCAGGCCCTGGAACGAGTACGGCGAGCTCCGCGGCTTGAATGCTCCGGCCCGCAGTACGGTGGCGCCGGCCTCCCGGACCAGGCGGGCCGCCTCGATGATCTGCGACTCGCTCTCGACCGAGCAGGGCCCGGCCATGACGACCACGTCGTCACCCCCGACAGTGAGTCCGCCCGGAAGCCGGATGATCGTAGGCTCGGCCTGCCACTCCCGGGAGACCTGCTTGTAGGGCTTGGTGACGTGGATGATCTCGTGGACACCGGGCAGCGCGGCGAGGCGCGACCCGTCCACCCGTCCATCGTTGCCCACCAGCCCGACCGTGGTGCGCTGGTGCCCCGGCATGGGACGCGCCTGGTACCCCATCTCCTCGATGGCGGCAACGACCCGGTCGACGTCTTCCTGCGGCGCCCCGTGGCGCATCACGATGAGCATGACTGCTCCTCAGATGGTGAGGGACCCGCCCGACCGAACGCGAGCTCGGCCGGGCCAGGTCCCTCGTTCGCTGGCGCTCGGATGACCTTGCCTCCGACAACGTTGGAGCCCGCGGGCCCCGGGTGCAAGCTCCGGGCCAGCCGGAGGGCTACACGTGCTCGCGCTCGCCCAGCCGGACGCCCACGATGGTGGACACCCCGGGCTCCTGCATGGTCACGCCATACACCGCGTCGGCGGCCTGCATCGTCCGCGGGTTGTGGGTGATGACCAGGAACTGGGTGTCGCTCTTGAACTCGTCGAGCAGGCGGGTGAACCGCCCGACGTTGGCGTCGTCCAGCGGCGCGTCCACTTCGTCCATGAGGCAGAACGGGCTGGGCTTGGTGAGGTAGATGCTGAAGAGCAGCGACACCGCCACCAGGGTCCGCTCGCCCGAGGACAGCAGGTGGATCCGCTGGGTGCGCTTGCCCCGGGGGGCGGCGTGGATGTCGATCTCGCTGTCGAGCGGGTCGTCCGGGTTGGCCAGCCGGAGCTCGCACTCACCGCCGCCGAAGAGGGTGGTGAACACTCGGGTAAAATTGGCCTGGACGGCGGTGAAGGTCTCCAGGAACATGTTGCGGGCGGTGCCGTCGATTTCCCGGATCGCCTGGATGAGAGACTGCCGCGCGCTCACCAGGTCGTCGCGCTGGGAGGTCAGAAACTGGAGGCGCTTGACCTCCTCGGCATGCTCCTCCACCGCGAGCGGATTCACCGGCCCGATGGCGTCCAGGGCCGCGAGGATCCGGGCCGACTCCGCCTGCAGAGTCTCCAGGTCCAGCTCGACCAGCGGGGCGGTCTCGATCAGCTGCTCGAACGGGTGATGCCACTCGTTCTCGACCCGCTCCATGATGCTGCGGCGCGCGCCGGACGCCTCGGTGAGCTGCACCTGGAGGCGATGACTCTCCTCGTTGGCCGCTTCGAGGGCCGAGCGTGCGTCGACCACCTCACGCTCGGCCTCGGCGAGCGATTCGGCGGCGGCCGCGAGGCCGGCCTCGGCCTCCGCGCTCGCGGTCTCCAGCTCCTGCAGGGCCACCCGGCGCTCGGCCCGAGCTTCGCCCCATTCGGTCTGCTGCCGATTCAGGGCGGTGGCATCGGCCTCGAGCTGTCCCAGCTCGCCGGCCAGCGCCAGTCCGGCCGCTTCGGCCTCGCTGCGTACCCGACCGGCGCGCTCCAGCCGCTCGTCGGCCGAGCGAAGGCCGCCGGCCACGTGGGCTTCCTGGACCTGCCAATGGACCCGCTGTTCACGGGCCGCCTCCTGCTCGATCTCGAGCTCGGTCAGGAGCGCGCGCGCGCCGCCGAGCTCCTCTTCGAGCCGGCCCCGAGCGAGGTCCAGCTGCACCAGCTCGGCGTCGATCTCGCCCATGCGTCCCTCGGATCGGGTGAGTCGCTCGGCCAGCCGGGCGAGCCGGGATTCGGCGTCGGCCGACTCTCGACCGAGATTGCCGGCGAGCCGGACCGCATCCTCCCGAACCGCCGCGGCCTGCCGCTCGGCTTCGCGCGCGCGTTCCGCCTGCGCAACGGCCTCGGCGAGGGACGCCTCCCGCTCGGCGAGCGCGGCCATAGTGGCATCGAGCGCGGCGATCGCGTCGGCGAGCGCCTCAGAGGCTCGGGTCGCTTCCGTGGCCAGTTCGGCCAGCTCGGCCCGGCGCCGGAGCGGGCCCGTGGGCGCGCCGGCCGCGGACAGAAAGATCGCGCCGCTGGCCCGCCGGAGGACCCGGCCGCCCTCGTCGAGCACCTCTGAGCCGGCGGCGGCGGCCCGTACCCAGTCCGCGGCCGGGCCTTCGACTCGGAGCCGCCCGTCGACCGGGCGCCCGGTATGAGCGGCCGGGCCCGGGTCCAGCGGGAGCAGGACAAGGGCGCCGGGCTGCTGCTCGGCATGCCAGTCGCGTACCGCGGCCACCGTGGCCTCGTCCCGCACGACGACGGCGTGCATCCAGTCGCCCAAGAGCCGCTCCACCAGCTCGGCGTCCTGCCGCTCGGTGCTCACGAAATCGCTCAGGGGGCCGAGCACGCCGCCATCGAACCTCTCGCGTGCGGCGAGCAGCGCGGCCGCCCCCGGGGCCAGGCCCACGCGGTCCCGCTCGAGCTCCTCCAGGGCATGACGGCGGGCGCCGAGCTGGGCGACCGTCTCCTCCGCCTGTCGGCGGTCGGCCCGGTGCATCGCTTCGCGCTCCCGGGTGGCGGCGACTTCGTGCCGGGCGTGCTCGGCTGCGGCCGCCGCGCGCTTGCCTTCGTGACTGAAGAACCCGGCTCGCTCGATCGCGCTGTCGCGCCGCCGCTCGGCGTCGGCCAGCTCGCCCAGCAGGATGGCTCGCTGCGCCGTGGCCTGGGTGACCCGCTCGCGCAGCGAGGCGAGCTCGCCATCCAGCGCCGCCCGCTCTCCCTCGAGCGAGCGCAACGCGTGCGCGTGTCGCTGCAGCCCCTCCTCCCGCTCCCGCACGCCCTGGCGCTGCTCGCCCAGCCGGCGGCGGACGTCCTCCTCCGCCTCGGCCCGTCCGGCGAGCTCGGTGCGGATCCGGGCGTGCTCGACGGACGCGGCCTCGCGATCCGCTGACGCGGCCTGCTGCTCCAGCGCCGCCCCCTGCGCGCGCAGCTCCATCTGCGCCCGCTCCTCACCCGCTCGGACCCGCCGCGCCTCGATGTTGGCCAGGCGTTCCCCGGTGAGGGCGAGATCGCCTTCCAGGCGGCCGAGCTCGAGCTGGACCGCGCCGAGGCGCCGTGCCAGGTCGGCCCGATGGGTCTCTGCCGACGAGCGGGAGCGGCCGGCCTCTTCCCGCCGATGCTCCGCGTCGGCCACCCGGTCGCGGGCGGCGGGCAGGACCTCGGCGAGCTCGGTGTACCGGATCTGCATGTCGCTCACATCCGCGGCGAGCTGCTCCAGCAGGCGCCGCGCGAGCGTCACCTGCACCGCGAATTTCTCTTCCGTAAGCTTGACGTGCCGCTCCGCCTTGCCGCGCTGGCGCGCGAGGCTCCGGATCTGCGACTGGACCTCGGCGATGAGATCCTCGACCCGCTGGAGGTCCACCGCGGTTTCTTCCAGGCGCCGCTCGGTGCTGTGCTTCCGGTCGCGGTAGAGGCCGATGCCGGCGGCTTCCTCGAACAGGCTCCGCCGCTCGTCGGCCCGGTCGGACAGCAGCAGGTCGATCATCTTCGCTTCGATCACCACCCCCGCGTCGCTGCCCAGGCCGGTGCCGCGAAGGAGGTCCTGGATGTCGCGCAGCCGGACCGGAGAGCCGTTGAGCAGGTAATCGCTCTGCCCCGAGCGGGAGAGCCGCCGGGTGACGACCACCTCGCGGTACGCGATGGGCAGGTCGCCGTCGCTGTTGTCGAGATAGAGGGAGACCTCGGTGACGTTCACCGGGCGGCGCGCCGTCGAGCCCTGGAAGATCACGTCCTCCATCTTGCCGCCCCGGAGGAGCCGGGCCGATTGCTCGCCCAGCACCCAGCGCACCGAATCGGAGACGTTGGACTTGCCGCACCCGTTGGGCCCGACGATCGCGGTGACCCCGTCCTCGAAGGTCAGGGTCACGCTGTCGGCGAACGACTTGAACCCGGAGAGCTCCAGCTTGGTCAGCTTCATCGCGCGGATCCTGTCAGGGGGTCGCCTGATCCTGGGTGGTGACCACGAACGAGGGCATGCCGATCTTGCGTCCCGCTTCCTCCGCCTGCTCCCGCGTGGGATAGGGGCCCAGCACCACACGGTGGGGCTCGTCGCTCCGCTTGGGCTTGAGGACCGAGGCCGGAAGTCCCGCGGCTCGGAGCCGCTGCGAGAGCTCCTCGGCCCAGGCCGGGTTCTGCGAGCTGCTCACCTGGAGGTACACCGTGGCGCCGGACGCGGAGTCCGCGGCGGCCGTGAGCGCGGTGGAATCGGCTTCGGCCGGCACCGGCTCGTCCTGGGACGGGTGCCAGGCCAGCGGAATGAAGAGATCGTCCTCGCTGCCCTCGATATCGCCCCGGCGGGTGAAGTCCTTGGCCCCCAGGTCGAGCGCCACCAGCCGGTCGCCCTGGCGGGTGAGCAGCGTGTTGGGCGAGACCACCTGCGGCAGGTTCCCTTCCCAGTGCGCCGGCGCCGCGCCGACCAGGCGATTCCGGCCGACGTCGAAGACCCAGGCGGAGTCGCCCAGGGCGGGACGGATCAGCACCCACTGGCCGTACAGATCGCCGCGGATCCCGACGGCGGGGCCGGGAAGGTCGATTTCCTCCAGCTTGTCCCAGGAATAGCGGTCGAAGATCACCAGCACCCCTGTCTCGCGCACCACGTACAGCCGATGGCCCGAGGGGGAGAACAGTGCGGCCTTGGCGCCGTCGACATCCAGGGTGCGCGGCTTCTCCTTGCCCTGGGTCTGATAGACGGTCACGCCCGACGAGCCCGCGACCGCCACCAGATCGCCCCAGAAGCTCTGTGACATGGAGCCGTCGGCGATCGGGGTGGTGGTCGGCGCCTGGTCGGGCCCCAGGACCTCGAGGCCGGGCTTCTTACCGCCGACCCTGGCCAGCACGCTGCCCGACATCGTCGCGCTCAGGTCCTGCGGAGTTCCCGCCAGCTTGGACCGGAACCGCACCGGCGTGCGCCGGACCAGCTGGGTGACGACCTGTCCCGTGTCGATGGTGAAGAGGGATCCGTCCGGGCCCACGAAGGCGCTGCGCACCTGTTCGGTGTAGGTGCGGACCCGGTGGGTCTCGAGGTCGATCCCGACCACGTTCCGCTTGCGGTCGAGAAAGTAGACCACGCCCTGCTCCGGATCCGCGCCCACGAGCCGCTCGAGCGGGGGCAGCTTGTCCTGCATTTTCCAGGAGGAGGCGTCGAGTCCGGGAACCCGGTAGAGGCGGGCCAGGCCGCCGTCGCGCGGGACCCGGAGCAGAGTGGCGGTGGCGGGGCCGCGTCCAACCGCGGGGAGATTGCCCGCGGCCAGGTCGGGATCCCCGCCGCAGGCACCGAGGACGGCCACGGCCAGGCCCGTGCTCCAGGCTCGTAAGAGATTCACGGCAGAAAAGATAGCGGGGCGGCGGGGTCGCTGGGCAGGGGGCGGTTCGTGGCCGCCGTGCCCATCACCCCATCGCCCCGCCGGGAACGACGCTAGTACGCCGGACCGAGGCTGAAGGTCCAGAGCCCCCCGACCCCCGGACGGTCGAACGGGATGGCGTACTCCAGCCGGCCGATCGCGAACCCGAACAGGTTGGTGCGAAGCGACAGCCCGAACGTCTTCAGCGGGGTCCGCACGTTGGTCGCATTGTTGCCCACCTCGCGGTTCCACGCGATGGTGCTGCGGTCGTCCCAGATCAGGCCCATGTCGTAGAAGACGGCGAACTCCATCGGGGGCAGCATCACGGGACTGTTGCCGGTCGGGTTGAAGAGCGGCATGCGCAGCTCGAAGGAGGCCACTCCCAGCTGGGTTCCCACCAGCCGATCGAGCTCGGCGCAGCCGGTCTCGGTGTCGTCCTGCGCCGCGTTGAGGCACTCGTTCCGCCGATACGAGCCCGAGGTGTTGCCGCGGATCAAGTCGGTGGTTCCGGCGAAGATGCGGAACTCGTGTGCGTCCCGTCCCACCCGGCCGAAGTACTCGAACCGGCTGGCGAACACGAGCGGCCCGGGCAGCCCATCGTAGCGTCGGTAGTCGACGTTGAGCTGGGTGAACATCCAGCTGCCGATCGAGGGGGATACCTCGATCCGATAGCGGTGGCCGTAGAACGGGCTCACGTATCCGGTCAGGGAGTTGTCGAACACCAGCGCCACGGTGGGCTGGACGTAGGTCACGCCCGCGCGGTTGTCCGTGTCGAGGAACGGGTCGTCGGTGGGGAACCCGGTCTGCGGATCGTAGGGCTCCTTCACCTTGAGGATCGCGTCGTCCACGTTGGCGAACCGCAGACCCGTCTCGATCCGCTGGAACCGGCTCACCGGATAGTATGCGGAGGCGAACACCGAGCGCACGATCAGCCGGCGGATATTGGTGACGAAGATCGCCTCGCCGGGGCGGTTGCTGGGCTCGATCGAGCTGGGCTCGAGGAAGTAGTACGGGTCCTGGGTGATGCCGGTGGCCCAGTTGATCCGATGGCTCAGGTTGGCGTACGCGGCCAGGATCTGGGCCTCGTTCACGTGCCCGTTCACGTAGCCGGCGAAGACCAGCTGGTGATTGCCCAGCATGTCGCTCAACGAGATGGCCGACCCGCCGTAGAACCCGCGGCCGAAGTTGTCGCGGGTGTACCCGATGTTGGGCCGCGCCACGTAGTCCGGGCTGAAGCTGACCCGGTACTTCTTCAGGCTGAACTCGCTGGTATCGGGCAGGCTGAAGTCGGCCGAGTCGAGGAGCGCGGCGATCGAGACCGGCTGGCTCACGACGCTGGCGCTGTCGGCGCTGCGGGCGACTTCCTCAGAGGAGCGGAAGCCCGACGGCGTCCGGTAGATGGACCCGCCCTCGCCCACCTGCGGCCGCACGTCGTCGCGCACCTGGAGCGAGCGGGTGGTGTCGATCGGCGGGGTGGCCGCCAGAATGGCGGTGCTGTCCACCGCCTGGGGCCGATAGGGCGCGCGCCGCAGCGACCGCGGATTGGTGATGGTGTAGATGTCGTACTTGCCGGCCTCGTAGTACACGAAGGCCAGCCGGTCCGCCTGCGGGGCCCAGCTCAGCACCGGCGAGAGCGGCGTGATGCCCTGGGCGCCGGTGTAGAAGTCGGTCAGCTGGTAGACCTCGTGCTCGTCGGTGTCGTACAGGAAGATGTTGCTCACTCCGTTGCGGTCGGACACGAAGGCGATCGAGTGGCCGTCGGGCGCCCACTGGGGGCTCACGTTCTTGCCCTGGTCCATCTTATCGAGCACCCGGACGTTCCCGGTCGCGAGGTCGTACAGGGCGATCCGGAAATTGCCGATGGCCAGGGTGCGGAAGTCGGTTCCCGGTCCCCGGTCGGTCGCGAAGGCGATGGTCTTGCCGTCCGGCGACCAGACCGGGTGCAGGTCGGCGTACTTGTCCTCGGTCAGCCGACGGAGTCCGTTGCCGTCCCGGTTCACCACGAACAGGTCGCTCAGCCCGCCCTCGTACCCGGTGAAGACCAGTTGCTGCCCGTCGGGGCTCCAGGACGGGGTGGTGACCCCGCTGAGCTTGAGCTTGATGCGGTCGACCGGCCGGTTCCTGGCCGCGTCCACCACCACGATCTCGTCGCGGGCGCCGCGCTTGGCGGCGAAGGCGAGATACTTCCCGTCGGGCGACCAGTTCGCCTGCGAGTTGATGAACCGGTACGTCTCGTAATTGCTGCTGATGCCGGACTTCAGGATCCGGTGCATGGGCTTCCCGGTCTTCCCGTCGGCCAGCCAGAGGTCCACCGAGTAGAAATCCTTCTCGGTGAAGTAGGCCACCAGCGAGCCGTCGGGCGAGAGCGCCGGGGCCAGGTGCAGGGTGCCCTCGGACTTCTTCTGGGTGAGCAGCGCGTCGGCCACGGACCGCGCCCGGGCCCGGGCGCCGATCTCCGGGAGGTAGCGCTTCTGGACCGCGTCGCGCCACTGGTCCGAGAGCTGGTCCAGCGTGAGCCCGATGGTCCGCCGGAACGCCGGCTCGATCCCGCCGGCCAGGGTGGCCTTGAGGATCGCGCCGACGGCCTCGTCGCCCCACCGCTCCGCCACGTAGGACCACAGCGCGTGGCCGAAGCGGTAGGGGAAGTACTCGTAGGGGTCCATCGTCATCTGCTCGATCGTGGGCACCTTGCCCTCGAGCGAGGCGTCGCGGAGCCACATCGCGGTCTCGGAGTTGATCGGACCGAGCGAGAGGAACTCCGCCATGCCCTCGGCGAACCAGAGCGGCGGGGCGATCGCGATGAGGGTGGAAATCCCGGCGCCGGCCCGCCCGCGCGACCAGATGTCGTATTGGAACTGGTGCGCCATCTCGTGCATCATCACGTGCTCGAAGTCGGAGTACGAGCCCGTGAACGGCAGCACCGCCCGGTTCCGCGCGAAGTCCGTGACGCCGCCGGTACTCTCGCCGCCGACCTCGGTCGCGTTGGTCTGCTGGAAATCGGCGCTGGAGGCGTAGAGGATGATCGGCTTCCGTTCCCGGAACTCGTGGTTCAGCACCTTGGAGAGCCGCGCGTACGACCGCTCGGCCATGCGGGCGGCATCCATCGCGGCCACCCGCTCGCGGTCGTAGAAGTAGACGTCGAAGTGCTCCGTCTGGATGATCTTGAACTTGAAATTGGTGTACTGCACCTTGTTCCGCCCGAAGTACTGGGCGGACGCCAGGCCCGGCGTGAGCAGCAGAAGGAGCAGCAGCGCCGGAGCGACGCGTCGAAGCATAGGGGTCCTCGTCAGGTGGAGCTGGGCAGCAGCTCCGGTGCATCGTCCCAGAGACGCTCGAGCTGGTAGAACGACCGCGTCTCGGGATGGAAGAGGTGGACCACGAAGTCCACGAAGTCGAGCAGCACCCACCGTCCCGTCGTCAGACCTTCGACATGGTGCGTATGGTGACCGCGGCGGTCGAGCTTGTCCATCACCGATTCGGCGATGCCCCGCACGTGGGCGTCGGAGGTGCCGGAGGCGATCACGAAGAAGTCGGTCGCGTCGGTAAGGCCCCGCAAATCGAGTACCACGAGATCGTTGCCCTTGAGATCCTGGATCGCGCTCAACGCCAGGCGGAGCGCCTCGGGAAACCTTGGCGTCACCGCCCGGCCCTGTCCCGCATCATGAGTCACTGCTCCTCGACCTGATAGAAGATCGCCCAGGCGCCGGGCCCCACATGGGTGGCCAGAACGCCCGTCGCGAGGCTGACGAAACAATCCCGGGGCCGATACGCCGCCACCAGGGCCGCCCGGACCTGCTCGGCCGCCTCCGGGGCGTCCGCATGGGCCACCCCGAAGCGTACAACGGTCGGGCGCGGGGTGAGACGCCGCTGCAGCCAGCCGAGCACCCGGGGGATGGTCTGCTGCCGCCCGCGCACCCGGTCGAGCGGCACCACCCGGCCGGACTCTTCCAGCGTCAGGATCGGCTTGACGTCGAGCACCTCACCGATCCACGCCTTGCCGCGGGAGACCCGCCCGGAGCGGAGGAGGTTGTCGAAGCGGTCCACGGTGAGCAGCATTCCCGACCGCTCCCGGATCGCCTCCAGCTCCCGGACCAGCTCCGCGCCGGTCCTCCCCGCCTCCGCCAGCTCGGCCCCGCGGAGCGCCAGCATTCCCAAGCCGAGCGAGGCGGACCGGCTGTCCACCAGATGGACCCCGCTGATGCCCGCCGCTCGAACCGCCGCCTGGGCCGATGCGAAGGTCCCCGACAGGTTCGCGCCCAGCAGCACCGCCACCACCTCGTCGGCCTCGGCCCGGGCGTCCCGCAGGATCCGCACGAAATCGGCCGGGGCGGGCTGGGAGGTGGTCGGGAGATCCCGCGCCTCGCGCAGCCGGCGGTAGAACTCTTCGGGCCGAAGCTCGAGCCGGTCGCGGAACGACTCGGCGCCGAAGCTCACCTGCAGCGGCACCAGCGCGATGTGATGCCGGTCGAGCACCGGGTCCGCCAGATCCGCCGACGTGTCGGTCACCAGGGCGACCGGCCGACGTCCGGCGTGCGCCAGGCGCCGATGCTGCGCCCGCATGTCGTCGGCCTTGGTCCCCTCGACCCGACCCCACCTCGCTGCATAGGTAAAGACGGCCTCAGGGGCGTCGGTGTGCACATGGATTTTCAGCACATCCGCGGCCGCGGCCACCTGCACGGAGCCGCCGAAACCGTGCATGGCCGAGCGCACCTCGTTGGCCGCGGGAAGCCGGGCCCCACGCACCACCAGCTCGGTGCAGTACTGGAAGTCCCGCTCGGCCGCCACCTCGACCAGCGCGGCGGGGAACGTCGCTGGCTCGGCCGGCGAGCTTACCGGCAGGATCGGCTCGCCCTGGATGAGGCGAACGACCCCCTCCAGCATCCGGACGAACGCCTTGCCGCCCGCGTCCACCACGCCCGCTTCCTTGAGCGCGGCCATCAGCTCAGGGGTGCGCGCCAGGGCGGCCTCTCCGGCCACCAGGACCCGCTGCATGAACTCGCCCAGGTCGGGCGACCCTGGGGCGGCGGATTCCGCGCCCCGGGCGGCCTCGCGCGCGACCGTGAGGATGGTGCCCTCGCGCGGGTCGTCCAGTGAGGCGTAGAGCCGATCGGAGCCCTCGCGCAGGGCCGCGGCCACGGCCGTCGGCCCGGGGGTTGGCCGCTCACCCAGGCCGTCGGCGAAGCCCAGAAGGAAGTGGGCCAGCATCATGCCCGAATTTCCCCGGGCTCCCAGTACCGCCGCCCGGGCCATGGCCGCGGCGGTCGCCGGAAGCGGCGCGTCGCCGAGCGCCCGGAGGGCGTCGGCGACGGAGCGCAGCGTCAGGCTGAAGTTGGTGCCGGTATCGCCGTCGGGGACCGGAAAGACGTTGATCCGGTTGATCTCGTCCCGCCCCGCCGCCACCCAGTCCGACGCGGCGAAGACCGCCCGCGCCAGCCTGGATCCGTCGAGGTAGGCGATCCCGACGGTCATCCGCCGCGGATCACTCCGCCACGACCGAGACTCGGACTTCGGCGTGTACGTCGGGGTGGAGCCGGACCGACACCGTGTGCTCGCCCAGAGTCTTGATCGGGTGCTCCAGCTCGATCCGCCGGCGGTCCACCGGGTGCCCCTGGCGCCCGAGCTCGTCGGCGATGTCCTGGGCGGTGACGGAGCCGAACAGCTTGCCCTCTTCGCCGGCCTTGCCCGTGAGCCGGACCTGCACTCCCGCGAGCGTGGCCGCCTCGCGCTCCGCGCCGGCCCGCTCGGACTGCAGGCGGGTGGTCCGGGCCTTGGTCTCGGCCGCGATCCGCTTCTTGTTGCCTTCGCTCGCTTCGTAGGCGAGGCCGTGGGGCAGGAGGTAGTTGCGCGCGTACCCCGGCTTGACCCGGACCAGCTCGCCGGCCTTGCCCAGGGTCTTGATGTCTTCGCGCAGGATCACTTCCATCATCGGTCGAAGCCTCCGGTGGCCGGCGTCAGGCGACGCCGGAAATCTAGCCAGGTGTCGGCGAGACCGAGCAGGGTCAGTCCGCCGATGACGAACGGCAGCAGCAGCAGGGTGACGACCACGAGGGCCACCAGGACCGGCACCGGCACCCGGCCGGCGATCGCCGCGAACACCGCCATGCCCCGGACGGCGTAGAGCGCCGCCCAGACCAGCACCAGATTGTCCCCGACGCCCCTGAGTACCGGGAGCGGGAGGAGCAGCAGCGCGATCCCGATCACCAGGCCCCAGACCATCTGGTCGTTGAACGAGAAGGCGGTGAAGGGCGCGGGTGCGGGGCCGATCGGCCGCTCCGCGATCCGGTGATACCACGCCCAGGCCAGCCGTAGCCCCGCGATCGCCGCGAGCGCCAGCAGCCCGGGGTACAAGGTGGTCAGCGTGTCGGCCATCCCCGCCAGATCGGCCAGGGCGTCGGTGGCTCCGCTCATCCCGGACCACTGCGCCCGGGCGAGTCGGTCGATCTCGGCTAGGTCCAGCTGGATCGACTGGCGCAGCTCGGTCCAGCGGACGCCCAATCCCATCATCCAGCCGCCCAGCGCCAGCCCGGCGCCCGCGGTGGCGGCGAGGCAGCGGGAGAGCTGGTTGGACGGCCGCCAGACGGTCAGAGCCAGAAAGCTCCCGGAGACCAGGACGGTGGCCGCCCGGACGAACTGCCCGCTCAAGCCGCTCGTCTCACTGAGCCACAACAGGGACCAGCAGGTCGCCGCGGCCAACCACACCCACTCGCGGAGCGTGGCCGGCCGGCTGAGCAGGAGGAGTCCGATGAGCGGTCCGAAGACGAACATCGGAGGCGCCACCAGCAGGTAGCCGACGAAGAGCAGCACCGGGCGCCACCCCGTGCGGGTCAGCCCACGAAGCCCTTGATGTAGGGCAGCAGGGCCAGCTGCCGGGCCCGCTTGATGGCGGTGCTCAGCTGCCGCTGGTGACGGGCGCAGGTGCCGGACAGCCGGCTGGGCAGAATCTTGCCGCGCTCGGTGAGGAACCGGGACAGGGTCCGCTCGTCCTTGTAGTCGACGACCCGCACGCCCGACTCGCAGATGGCGCAGGTCTTCTGGGGCCGCCTCATTCGTCGTCCTCCTCATCGCTCTTGCCCGCAGTCACCGGCACCGGCTGGGCGCCTTCATTGACCACCACCAGGAACCGCAGCACGCCTTCGTCGAGCTTGATGGCACGCTCGAACTCGGGCAGCGCGGTCGCCTCGGCCTCGAACTTGGCGACGACGTAGTAGCCGGTGTCGTGCTTCTTGATCGGGTAGGCCAGCGTGCGTTTGCCCCACTGACTGACCTGGGGAGCCTCGACGCCGTCCTGCTGGATGAGGGTGTGGAAGCGCGCGAGGCGCTCGTTGATGGCGGTCTCTTCGAGCGCACTGTCGAAGATATAGACCACCTCGTACTGGCGGGTCATGACACCTTCCTTCGGTCTGAGTCGCCCCGGGCCGGTGCGGGCACCGGGGAGGATGGTTTGTGAGGCGGAAAGTATAAGCGGGACGGCAGCTTGAGGCTACCCCCGCCTAGCTGCTGAAGCGGAACAGGAGGACGTCGCCGTCCTGCACCACGTATTCCTTGCCTTCGGCCCGGGCCAGGCCCTGCTCCCGGGCGCCTTTCCAGCCGCCCACCCGGACGAAATCGTCGTAGGCCACCGTCTCGGCGCGGATGAACCCCTTCTCGAAGTCCGAGTGGATCACGCCGGCCGCGACTGGCGCCCTGTCGCCCTGGTGGATGGTCCAGGCCCGGACCTCCTTCTCCCCGGCGGTGAAGTAGCTCCGCAGCCCGAGCAGATGGTAGGCGGCGTGGGCCAGTCGGTCGAGCCCGGACTCACTGACCCCCAGCGAGTGGAGGAACTCCCCCCGGTCCTCCGGCGCCAGCTCGGCCAGCTCCGCCTCGACCTTGGCCGAAAAAGTGACGACCTCGGCGGTCTCCTGGTCCCGCGTCAGGGCCGCGCGCAGGGCCTCGACGTGACGGTTGCCTCGCGCCAGCTCGTCCTCCGCCACGTTGGCGGCGTACAGAACCGGCTTGCTGGTGAGCAGGTTGAATCCACGGTAGGCCGCCGCCTCTTCCGCCGCCGGCACCACGGTGCGCGCCGGCCGCCCCGCGGCCAGTGCGTCGCGCACCGCCTCGAGCAGCCGCTGCTCCAGCTTGGACTGTGGATCGCCGGTCCGGGCGGACCGGGTGGCTTTGTCGAGCCGCTTCTCCACCGAGGCCAGGTCGGCCAGACCCAGCTCGATGTTGATCACCTCGCGATCCCGGGCCGGGTCCACCGGGCCCATCACGTGCTGGATGTCATCGTCCTCGAAGCAGCGCACCACGTGAACGATGGCGTCGACTTCGCGGATATTGGCCAGGAACTGGTTCCCCAGTCCCTCGCCCTCGCTCGCGCCCTTGACCAGCCCCGCGATGTCGACGAACTCCACCGCGGCGGGCACGGTGCGCTCCGGGTGCACGAGGTCGGCGAGCACCGCCAGCCGCGGGTCGGGCACCTGCACGATGCCGGTGTTCGGCTCGATCGTGGCGAAGGGATAGTTCGCCACCAGCGCCTTGGCGGACGTGAGGGCGTTGAAGAGGGTGGACTTGCCGACGTTGGGCAATCCGACGATGCCGAGTCTGAGCATGATCTCCGTGACGCTCTGTCAGCTGCGGTTGTGGGCGGCCATCGCGCGCTCGATGCCGTGCTCCGCCCACGATTCGACCGCGTCGGCCAGGGGATCGAGCAGCTCGTCGAGCGCGCGGCGCTCCTCCGGGGGAAAGGGGGCCAGCACGTAGTCCGCCAGATCCTCGAGTCCGGCGGGAACCGGCCCCACGCCGATGCGGAGCCGGGCGTAGTCCTGGCGGCGGAGGCTGCCTTCGACGCTCTTGAGCCCATTGTGCCCGCCGGCGGAGCCTGCCCCACGGAGCCGGAACCGGCCCAGGGGCAGCGCGACGTCGTCCACCAGGATGAGGAGGTCGCGCGCGGGATCGAACTCCGGGAGGGCGAGCAGAGAGGCGAGGGCCGAGCCGCTGCGATTCATGAAGGTGGTGGGCTGAAGCAGGCGGACCGACCGCCCGTTCCAGCTCCCCTCGGCGACCCGGGCGCGCTCGCCCCGGCGGAAGCTGCCCAGGCGCCAGCGCGTGGCCAGGTGGTCGGCCAGTCGAAACCCGGCGTTGTGCCGGGTTTCGACGTACTCCTGGCCGGGATTGCCCAGCCCGACGATGGCGAGCAGGGCTCAGGCCTTCTTGTCGGCCTCGCCCTCGCCCTCGGCCTCGGCCTTGGGCTTGCGGATGAGCTCGGGCTCGGCGGTCGCGGCGACCTCTTCGGGCGCGGCGGGCGCCTCTTCGCTCCGCGGCGCCACGACCGTGCAGATCGGGGTGTCGGGATCGTTGAGGATGGTGAACTTCTCCGGCTTGATGTCGCGCACGAAGAGCGAGTGCCCGATCGCCAGGGCGGTGACGTCGAGCTCGATGTGCTCCGGGATGTCGGCCGGAAGCACCTCGATCTCCAGCTCGCGGAGCGAGTGGTCGAGCACGCCGCCGAAGTTCCGGACGCCGTCGGGGATGCCGGTGAGATGGACCGGTACCTCGAGCGTTATTGCCTCGTCGGCCTTGATCTCGTAGAGGTCGAGGTGGATGATGTCGCCCGGGCGGAGCGAGTCGCGCTGGATCTCGCGGATGAGCGCCCGTACCGCAGGCCGGCCCTCGATGGCCACGTCCACGATCGTGGTGGCGGCGCTGATGCCGACCAGCATCTTGTTGAGCGCCACGGTGTCCACGACCAGGGCTTCGGCGTCCCGGCCGTGCCCGTAGATCACGCCGGGTACCTTGCCCTGACGGCGAAGGCTGCGCGCGGCGCCCTTGCCGGTGTCCTGGCGAACGGCGGCGCTGAGAGTGGCAGTCTGGGCCATACATGACTCCTTTGCGAGCTATCAGTTATCCAGCAGCTATCGACCCCGATAGCCCTAATCGAACAGCGAGCTGACCGACTGGTCGCTGTGGGTGTACCCGATCGCCTTGGCCAGCAGGCCGGCGATGGAGAGCACCCGAAGCCGGTCGAACCGCCGTTCCGGCGGCAGGGCGACCGTATTGGTGACCGTCACTTCCTTGACCGGCGACGCCATCAGCCGGTCCACCGCCGGCCCCGACAGCAAGGCGTGCGTGGCGCAGCAATAGATGTCGCCCGCTCCCAGCCGCTTCAGCGCGTTGACGGTCTCGGCCATGGTGCCGGCTGTGTCGATCATGTCGTCCGGGACAAGACAATCCCGGCCCGTCACTTCGCCCACCACGTTCAGCACCTCGGCCACGTTGGCCGACGGCCGGCGCTTGTCGATGATCGCCAGTGAGGCATTGAGCCGCTTGGCGAACCCGCGCGCCATCTTGGCCGACCCCACGTCGGGCGCCACGATCACCAGGTCTTTCAACGTCTTCTGGCGATAGTGGTTGACCAGCACCGGCGCGGCGTACAGGTGGTCCACCGGCAGGTCGAAGAAGCCCTGCAGCTGGTGCTGGTGGAAGTCCATCGCCAGCACCCGGTCGGCCCCCGCCATCGACACCATGTTGGCCATGAGCTTGGCGCTGATGGCCACCCGCGGCTGGTCTTTCCGATCCTGCCGGGCATACCCGAAGTAGGGAATGACCGCGGTGACCCGGGCCGCGCTCGCCCGCTTGGCCGCGTCCATGAGGAGCAGCAGCTCCATCATGTTCTCGGCCGGCGGGTTGGTGGGCTGGATGATGTAGACGTCCCGCCCGCGCACGTTCTCGTCGATCTTGACGAACAACTCGCCATCGGCGAATCGCCGCAGGGTAACCTGACAGAGCGGCTGCCCAAGATGGGCAGCCACCTCCTCGGCCAGGGCCCGGTTGGCCGACCCGCTGAGGAGCAGCATCTGACTGCGCGAGAGCGACAGGTCCGTCATATCCGAGCCCGCAAACCTACCGGGTCACAGGAGTTACGTCAACGGTCGGGGGGTGCGTCATTCCACGGCGCGCAGGACGTGTCAGTAGCGGGGCGCCGCTACAGGTGTCGCCGGGACGCAAGGGTGAGCGGATCTTGGGCGGTCCCCCCTATGCGCTTGTGACGTAAGTCATTGCAAAATTTTTCATTGTTCGCCCATTTGACGACCGGCGGATGGCACGCAACTGGCACCCGCCCTCCGCGGGACCAGCAGGCTAGGTCCCCATTCTCATTTACCACACAAGGCCTAGGGCCGGGAAAACCCCGAGCTATGCGATCGCATCGTGTAATCGCTGTCCTGTTCGCCGGCGCGTTCGCCGCCGCATGCGGTGGGGATGATGGTGGGACCACCAATCCGCCAGACAACCAGCCGCCGGTCGCGGCGTTCACCGCCCCGTCCTGCACGGTTGGGGTGCCCTGCCAGTTCACCGACGCGAGCACCGATCCGGACGGCAACGACGACATCACCGACCGGGAGTGGAATTTCGGCGACGGCGCCATCTCGCACACCACGAACCCGCAGCGCAGCTACACCGAGGCGGGCGACAAGACCGTCCAGCTGACCGTCACCGATTCGCAGGGCGAAACCAACTCGGTCCAGCACACCGTGACCGTCGCGCCTGCGAACCCGGCCGGGCCCACGGCCGACTTCACCGTGTCGTGCGCGGCTCTCGACTGCACCTTCACCAACGCCAGCACTCCGGCGACCGGCCTCACCTTCGCCTGGGACTTCGGCGACGGCAACACGTCGACCGACGAGAACCCGACCCACACCTATGCGGCGACGGCGGTGACCGAGTACACGGCTACGCTGACGGTCACCGATGCCAGCAACGCCCAGGGCAGCCACGACGAGACGTTCACGGTCAGTCCGGCCGCGGGCTGCACCAGCGGCACCGAAGACATTGACTGCACCCTGGACATCACCGACAAGTCGACCCTGGTCTTCACCCTGACCAGCTCGGATTGCGGGTTCACCGGCAACGAGCTGGACATCACCTCGCCGATCAGCGAACCGGTCTTCACCGATGGGTGCTCCGAAACCGTCGGCACCGAGTTCCACATCAACAGCGACCAGCCGTTCGATGCCGGCACGCAGCTGACGTTCAAGTTCACTCAGGGCGTCGGCCAGCCCGGCGATCCGGAGCGGGTCCCGCCCCAGATCCGCATCGAGGGGAGCTACCCCGACTGGACGCTGAGCATCGACGATGGCGGCAACACCGGTCGGCCGGGCGAGCCCGACTTCAACGACCTGGTGCTGGCGGTGCACGCGACTGCGGCGCCGTAAGTCCCGGGAGTGCTGAGATAGACTGGCAAGGCCTGCCGGCGGTTCGCCGCCGGCAGGCAGCCCCAGCGGCCGGGGCAGGACAGGCCCGCACCCAACGATCCCGTTCCCTCAACGCTGAGTAGGAGCTATGCGACCGATTCGATCGCTGTACCTGTGGTGTGCCCCAGTGGTACTCAGCGCTGCCCTGGGGTGCGGGAAGGACTCGAATGGCCCGAGCGACGGCGGCGACGACCTCGCCCCGAAGGCCGACTTCAGCAGCACGTGCAGCGGCCTGAGCTGCGATTTCACCGACCTGAGCACCGATGACGGTCAGGTGACCCACTTCGCCTGGGAGTTCGGCGACGGCAATGGCGCCAGCAACCGGAATCCGAGCCACACCTTCTCGACCGGGGGCGAGTTCAGCGTCACGCTGACCGTCACGGACGACAAGAACCTCGAGGGCTCGCGCAGCAAGACGGTTTCCGTGAGCCTGCCGGCCAACGGCGCGCCCACGGCCGACTTCTCGGTGACCTGCTCGTCGCTCGAGTGCAGCTTCACGGACCTGAGCACGGACGCCGACGGCACCGTCGTGGCCTGGGCCTGGGAGTTCGGCGACGACGCCACCAGTGCCGATCAGAGCCCGGTCCACCCCTACCAGTTCGCCGAGCGGACCATCGTTCCGGTGAAGCTCACCGTGACCGACAACCAGGGGCTCTCCAGCTCGAAGACCGCGGAGATCACCGTGTCGCCGGCCGCGACCCTCAAGTGCGAGGACGCCCCGGGCACCGGGCAGTTCGTCTCCTGCGATCTGGTGCTGGACAAGGACTCGCGGGTCACGGTCAACCTGGCGGACCGCTCGTGCCAGGCGCACGGGAACACCTTCGAGATGACCGCGCCAGTGCCGGAGGTGCTGTTCACCGACGGCTGCTACACGCCCAACACCGGCCCGTTCGCGCTCAACAATGGCGCCGTCTTCGCCGCGGGCACGCACCTCAAGGCGCAGGTCATCTCCGGCGCCCTGAACCAGGTGATGGCGCCGGCGCTCCACGTGAGCGGCAGCTTCCCCCAGTGGACGCTGACGTTCGACGACGGTGTCGCCGGCCCGGGCGAGCCCGACTTCAACGACCTGGTCATCACCGTGACCGCCGACCCGGTCGAGTAATCCGCCACGCGCCTATCATGCCGTCCGCGAGCAGAGAAGCGCTCGCGGGCGGCAGTGTGCTGTGTTATCCTGCTCCCCTTCGCCGCCCGGCGCCGTGATCACGAGGCCATGACGCTCCAGCGCATTCTCATCCCCGCCTACGACTTCAAGCCCTTGCTGGGCGGGGTGGCCAACTACGTCCACGAGCTCGCCGTCCAGTTCAGCCGCCGGGCCCGGGTGCACGTGGTCAGCCGGAAGCTGCCCGGCATGGAGGAATTCGATCGGGATCTGCCCTACGAGATCACCCGTATTCGCGTTCCTTACAGCGCCATGTTGGCCACTCCGTTGTTCGCCCGGACCCTGCGGGAGCTGATTCGCCGCGAGCCGCCCGACGCCATACTCTGTCCCATGTGGCTGCCCGACGGCGCCGCCTGTCGCTGGGCCCTCGGCCGCGCGCCCATTCCCTACTTCGTGTCCGCCCACGGCACCGAGGTCTTCAAGGACTTCGCCACGGTCCGCAACAGCATCCGCACCGTGCTGGCACGGGGCGTCAAGCGGCGCGTGTTCCAGCAGGCCGAGAAGGTCTTTCCGGTGAGCGCCTACACTGGCCGGGCGGTGCTGGAGGAGACCGGTGCCGACCAGCGCCGGGTCGTCGTCGTCCACAACGGCGTGAACCCGGCGGTCTTCAAGCGGAGCACGGTGGGCCCGGCCGACGAAACCCGGTATCGGCCGCGCGGCGAGCGCCTCCTCCTCACGGTGACGCGGCTCTATCCCTACAAGGGGGTGGATCGCATGCTGGAGGCGCTGCCCGCGATCATACAGGCCATCCCCGATGTGAAGTACCTCGTCGTCGGCGAAGGCCCGGACCTGCCGCGCCTGCAAGGCCTGGCCGACCACCTCGGCCTGCAGGATCGGGTGAGCTTTCTGGGGCGGAGGACCGTGGCCGAGATCGTCACCCTGTACAGCCTCGCCGATCTGTTCGTGCTCCTCACCCGCGAGGAGCCGCCTGACGTGGAGGGGTTCGGACTGGTATTCCTGGAGGCCGCCGCCTGCGGGCTTCCCTCGCTGGGCGGCCGGAGCGGCGGCATCCCCGAAGCCATCGAGGAAGGGCAGACGGGCTGGCTGGTCGACCCGCGCGACCCACGGGCGATCGCGGCGTCCGTGATCGAGCTCCTGGGGTCCCCCGAGCGGTTGCGCCGTGCCTCGGAGTCTTGTCTCCGCACCGCCCCCGAGCGAACCTGGGAGCGTGCCGCCGACCGGATCATGCAGGAGATGTCCGGCGGCCGGCCGATGACGACGCCCGATGCCTCGTCCGTCCTCGCCCGGTAACGATGCACTCTCTTCGTCCAAGGCAGCTGCAGTGACCCCGTCGCTTCGTCTCCTTCAGAAATCGACCGCTTTGCGGGCCGCGGTGGGGTTCGGCCTCGGCGGGGTGGGCTTCGCGCTGGGCAACCTGCTGCTGGCGCGAGCGCTGCCGCCGGCCGAGTTCGGGGTGTTCACCCTGTTCCTCGCGCTGGTGCAGATGGGCGCCTCGCTGGGTCCGATCGGGCTGCAGGGGCAGGTCAACCGGCACCCGAACCGGGCGGTCTCCTTTCCTCGGCTGCTGCTCACCTCGGCCATCGTGGGCGGGGCGCTCGCCGCGATCGCCTGGGCGTTCTATGGACTCGAGGCCGCACTGGTAGCCGCCCTGTTCGCGAGTATCGTGGCCGGCGGCTGCACCCTGGTGGCCTCGTCGGTATTCCAGAGTCGGCTTCGATTCGCCGCCGCGCTCGGCCTGTCGCAGAGCTTCGCACTCGTGCTGCTCGCCATGGGGGCCGCCGCGGTGGTGATCGGGCACGCCCCGCTGTGGCTGCTGGGGACCTTCGTCGCCGGTCAGTACGTGCTTCTCGCGATCGTGGGTTGGGGGATTCTGGGGTCCGGTCGGCCGGCCGCCTCGGGCGAAGGTCACTCGCTCTGGGAGGGCTTGAGCCTGCTCGGGATCACCGCGGCGGCGCTCCTCCTCATGCAGCTGGAGCGACTGCTGGCGCCGAGGCTGCTCTCGCTCGAGGACCTCGCCCGGTTCGCGGTCGTGGCCACCCTGGTCGGGTCCCCCTTCCGCATGCTGCAGATGGGCGCGGGCTACACGCTGCTGCCCCGACTCCGCGCGGCGAGCTCGCCCCAGGCCCGCTGGAGGCTGGTCCGCCACGAGGCCCTGGCGGTCGCGCTGATCGGCGGGGCGGGTGGGGTCGTGCTGCTCTCGGCCGCTCCGTGGATCGCCGAGCATCTGCTGGCCGGCAAGTACCAGCTCTCGACCGGGCTCATGATCGCGGCCCTGGTGAGTGGCGTCGCCAAGCTGGCGGACGCGATCGCGACGACGATGGTGTGGGCCCTCGCCAGCCCCCGCCAGCTGGCGATGCTCAACTGGGTGAGCTGGACCTGCGCGGCGATCGGCGTGGCGTTGGGATGGCTCGGGGCTCGGTGGGGGCTGCTGGGCCTGATGTACGGCGTCACGGCGGCGTGGGTCTGCCGCGGCGCGGTCTCCGGGGCCCTGGCCGCCTCGCTGCTCGGCCGCGAGCAGGCCTCCGCCTCCATGGAGCCGGGAGCGGCGGCGGGCGTGGTCACGTGAGTGTAAGTCACGTGAGCGTCACCGCCATCGTCGCCGTGCACAACGGCTCGGCCACGATCGTGGCCTGTCTGGACGCCATCGCGGCGCAGTCGTATCCGGTGGCGTCCATCCTGGTCATCGACGACGCGAGCACCGATGGCACCGTCGAGCTGGTCCGGGCCGGCCGCGATCCCCGGATCGAGGTAATGGCGCTGGCCAGAAACGTGGGACCGGCCGAGGCGCGCAACCTCGCGTTTCCGCGGGTGAAGACCGACTGCTTCTGGATCGTCGACGCCGACTGCGTCCCCCGACCCGACTGTCTGGCGACGCTGTGCGAGGCGCTCACGGCGGACCCGACGATCGGGATCGTCGGCGGACCCAACCCCCAGAACCCCCGCACGGTGACGTACGCGGCGGCCGCGTTCGACTTTTCCAATCGTTATCTGGTCGATCCGGCGGCGCGGGCCATGGATGTCCCCTATGTGGTCGGGGCCAACATGCTCGCCCGCCGCGCGGTGATCGAGCAGGTCGGCACCTACGACCCCGCGCTTCGGATCGCCGAGGATTTCGATCTCTGCGTGCGGGCGCGCCAGGCCGGCTGGCGCGTCGTGTTCGAGCCGCGGGCGGTCTCCGAGCATCGGCACCCGCGTACCTCGGTCGCGAGCTATCTCCGCTATCAATTCAAGATCGGCCGCTACGGCTGCCGTTTCCGGCTCAAGCACCGGGCCGCGGTCCCGTTCGGCCGCTGGTATCCCTCCACGCCCGCGAGCGCTGTGGTGCTCGCTCCCGCCTACGTGACCATGGCCCTGGGGCGGATCGTCACCAAGAACGTCGCGGTGGGAGCAGTGGGCCCGCTGCTCAAGTATTTCCCCCTCATCGCACTGGGGCAGTGCTTCGTCGTGGCCGGCATCATTCGCGGCGTGGGCGACCTGGATTCGCCGTAGCGCACCAGGTGCCGGCGCGGTCGGTCGGCTGTCGAGTCACTTCCTGCTGTGGAGGCCCACGGATGTCTTTCCCGCCCGAGAGCTATCTCATCGGCGCGCAGAAGGCCGGGACGACCACCCTGGCGTATCTGCTGGACCAGCACCCCGGGCTCACGATCGGCGAGACGAAGGAGCCGCACTTCTTCACCGACAACTGGAAGAAGGGGCTCGACTGGTACCGGAAGCAGTACCCCGGCTCGGCCACCGCGCTCTGCATGGATGCCTCGACCAGTTATGCGATGGCCCCGCTGACGGCGGGGTGGAAGCAGCGGGATCCCGCGGTGTATGAAGGCATTCCGGCCAAGGTGCATGCGGCGAGACCGGACGCGCGATTCATCTATCTGCTGCGTGACCCGGTGGACCGGACCTACTCGGGCTACTGGCACGACGTCAGGATGGGGGTCAAGAACGAAGCGTTCCGGGGCGCCGTGCAGCGCAACCCGTTCTACCTCGACGTGAGCGACTACCACGGGCAGCTGCAGCGCTGGCTGGAGTACTTCCCGCTGTCGTCCTTCCATTTCGTCTTGTTCGAGCGGATGAAGGACCACCCGCACGAGGTCGTGAACGGGTGTCTGACCTTCCTCGGACTGCCCCCGGCCGAGGCGATCACGCTGGACTCGGCGCAGAACCAGAGCTATCAGGTGGGGTGGGCCGGCCGCCAGGTCAACAAGCTCGAGATCGCCTTCCCGGGTCTCCGGGCCGCACTCAAGTCCGCTCTTCCAAGCGGGGTGAAGGCGCTGATCAACCGGGTCAAGAGCGGCTCCGGCCGCCTGCCGGCGATGACCGAGGAGGATCGGCGATTTCTGGTCGAGTATTTTCGGGAGCGGAATGCGGATCTGGAGCGACTGATCGGGGTGTCTCTCGCCGGATGGCGGCGGTGATGATCCAGCGACGATCGCCCGCATTGGCCCTGGAGGATTCGAACCTCCATTAACGGATCCAAAGTCCGCTGTCCTGCCATTGGACGAAGGGCCAGCACCCCTAAGCTACAGCGCCCAACCGGGTTCCTGTACTTGGCCGCACTTGCAAGCCGAGCTTTTGGCATGGCGAGCCAAGGACTTGGGGGTTGCCAATGGTATTGCTACCCGATGTGTCCTTGCAACGGCGCCTGACGCCGAGGGCGGCCGCCGCTGGACATGCCTTCAACCCAAATGACCACTGGTGAGGGGCAGAGCTGTGACAAAACGCCTGCAGCCGCTGGTTGCTGCTGGGGTCACAACTTCTATGGTCAGATCGGCGACGGTACGAAGACCGATCGTTTGCGACCGGTCCTAGTGGCGGCCCCCGTGGCGCAGTAGTCCGAAGCAGACACCTCAGACAATGGGCTCCCAGGAGGGGGCCCCTTCCGTATGACCCGCTGCTTGACGCCTTTTCCGCCGGGCCGTACCCTCTCTCCCGGCGGCTCGCCGCCGAATCCCCCGTGCTCCACCCTACATACCCCGTGTTTCGGGACCGAGGTGCCAGATGTGGCGTCCTCGTACCATGTTCGTTCGCTCGCGGGCGTTGCTGCCATTGGCGGCCGCGCTGATCGCGCTGGCCTGCCGGGAGGCGCCTGAAGAAGGCGGCGCTCCCGTCTCGCCGTTCCCGGCCGGCTCCGAGATGGAGACAGACTTCGGTCAGCCGATCCGGCTGAGCTACGTCTGCGGCAACCGCTTCCTGATCACCAACGCGCACGACGTGCCGGTCTCGCTGCGGTATCGGGTCCGCGGCAGCACGGAAGAAGGGAGCGTCGAGCTCGCCGCGGCACCGAAGGAGGATCCGGCATTCAGCGAGGCGATGCTCGAGGTGCGCTCACGCGGGGTGGTGGAGCTCTTCTTCGAGGGTCGTCCGTTGCGGGCTCGGGCCAACGGCGGCGTGTCGTGCACGCCGGCGACGCCGGCGCCCTCGCTGCTCACGACGGGCGGTCCGGAAGACGCCGGGCAGTGGACCGCGCCGTTCGATTGGCATATCGTCGGCCTGCACCTCATGCTGCTTCCCAGCGGCAAGGTGCTCTCCTGGGGCCACTACGGCGATCCGCAGCTCTGGGACCCGGCGACCGGACTCTTCACGCCGGTGCCGAGCCCCGTCCTGCTCTTCTGCGCCGGCCACGCACTGACCGCCGATGGACGCCTCCTGGCGGCGGGTGGTCACATCTCGGACGACCATGGGCTGCCGAACATCACCATCTTCGAGCCGGCCGGGACCTGGTCCCAGTCGGTGAACATGCGGCGCGGCCGCTGGTACCCCACGGTCACCAGCGGACCCAATGGCGAGATGCTCATCGTGGCCGGAGTGGACGAAGCCGGCAAAGTCGCCAACCTGCCGGAAGTCTGGTCGAACGGCACGATCCGCAGCCTGACCACCGCCAGCAAGGTCATCCCGTACTACCCGCGGATGTTCCTGGCGCCGAACGGGAAGTATTTCATGGCCGGCGAGGAAGCGATCACCGCCAGTCGGTACCTGAGCACGGCCGGCTCGGGGGCGTGGAGCGGAAACTTCGTCCGCCGATTCCCCGATCGCAGCTACGGATCGGCGGTGATGTACGAGTTCGGCAAGATTTTGTATGCGGGCGGCGGTTTCGTGACCAACACGGCGGAGGTCATCGACCTCACCAAGTCGCCGCCGGCGTGGCAATGGACCGGCTCGATGGCGTACGCCCGGCGCCATCTCAACCTGACCGTGCTGCCAACGGGTGAGGTCCTCGCGACCGGCGGCACCGGCGGCACGACCGGGAACGACCTGAGCCAGGCGGCCCATGCCGCCGAGCTGTGGAGTCCCACGACCGGCCAGTGGACCACGCTCGCCTCCAACGTGGTGAGCCGCGGCTATCACGCCACATCGATCCTGCTGCCCGACGGCCGAGTGCTGCACAGCGGGAGCGGGGATGCCTCGAACCAGCCCGACGAGCGGAACGCCGAGATCTTTTCGCCACCGTACCTGTTCCACGGCCCGCGTCCCGTGATCACCGCCGCGCCGGCGGAGCTGCACTACGGCACCTACGCCAAGGTGTCCACTCCGGATCCGACGGCGATCACCCGGGTCACCCTGATCCGCCTGGGCGCGGCCACCCACGCCTTCGACATGGGGCAGCGGTTCCAGCAGCTCTCATTCACCCGCACGGCCACACAGATCAAGACGACGATCCCCACGAGTCGGAACCGGACGCCGCCGGGGCACTACATGCTGTTTCTCCTGAACGCGCAGCAAGTGCCGTCGGTCGGAGCCATCGTGCAGGTCAAGTAGCGTCGACCACCGACAGCGTCTCCACCGGGACGACAGCCCCGTGCTTGCGGCCGAGCCGCATGCGGGCGTCCTCCCGGTCGCCGGCGTGGCGATAGATCGCGAGCAGGGACGATCCGGAGCCGGTCATCCGGCACACCACCGGGTGTGTGGCGACCAGAGCCTCGAAGGCCGCGCGGATCTCGGGATGACGCGCGAAGACCGGCGACTCGAAGTCGTTGCCCGCCATCCGGGCGATGTCGCCCCAGCGGGAGAGGGCGTCGAGATCGAGCGCGAGCGCGCCGCGCCGTCCCGCCGATTCCCGCGCGCCATCCACCCAGCGGTACGCGTCCGCCGTCGCGATCGCGATCGGCGGCGAGACCACCAGGCCCGGCGCCGCCGGCAGGGCGGGAAGTCGCAGCAGCCGCTCCCCTCGACCCCACCCCAGCGCGAGGGGCGCCCCGCTCAGGCAGTACGGCACGTCGCTCCCGAGTCGCCCCGCGAACTGGAGCAGCTCGTGTCTGGGCACCGCGTCGCCCGCCAGCCGGTTCACCGCCAGCAGCGCGGCGGCGGCGTCGGCCGAGCCGCCACCGAGTCCGGCGCCGACCGGAATCCGCTTGGTCAGTTGGAGGTGCACGGCGAAGCGATGCTCCAGCGCATCGAGCACCATCCGGGCGGCGCGCACCGCCAGGTTCGTTTCCGGCGGTCCTACCTCGGCGCCGCTCACGTCGACCGTGACACCCTCTCCCTGGCGGCGCTCGGCCCCTACCGTGTCCGCCAGGTCCAGCCGGCAGAACAGCGTCTCGATCGCGTGGTATCCGTCAGTCTCGCGCCCCAGCACGCGGAGAAAGAGGTTCGCCTTGGCCGGGGCGGCGACCTCGACCGTGGAGGCGGTCACGACGCCGGGCGACCGCGCAGGTCGCTGAGCGCGACCGGGGTCCGGGCGAGGGACCAGGCGCCGAGCAGGATGATGGGCAGGAAGGTCGTGCCGTGGAACGTGATGGCGTACGACGAAGCGAGCTCGTTGGATACCCCGAACAGGGCGAGCGCGGCGACGATGGAGGCCTCGAACTGGCCGACGAACCCCGGGGTGAGCTGCACCGAGATGCCGAAGGCGAGAATGCCCTGCAGCAGCAGCGCTCCGGCAAAGCCGACGGGGATGTCGAAGGCGGCGAAACCGGCCCGGAACGCATAGGCGTTGGTCAGCCAGAGGACCAGCGACGACAGGATCACCCCGGCCAGCAGAGCGGGGGAGCGCAGCACCGAGAGACCATGCCGGATACCCTCGATCACGGCCACGAGGCGATCGGCCAGGCGTCCCTCGGGCAGGAGCCGCCGCACGATGCGCTCGGCGGCGAGGGGAAAGGCCACGACCAGCACCGCGCCGACGAGCGCGGCGAGCGACAGTATTCCCACCGCCTGCGCCCCTCGGGCCACGGACACCCCTCCCACCGACACGCCCGGGGGGAGGTCGGAGGCGAGCAGGCCCACGGCGAGCAGCCCCACCACGGTCAGGCCGTCGAAGATGCGCTCCACCGCCACCGACGAAATCGTCGCGCTGAACCGGGCGCCGGTCAGCCGCGTCGCGGCGAAGATCCGGACCAGCTCACCGGCGCGGAACGGGAGAATGTTGTTGGCCATGAAGCCGATGGCGACCGCGTGCCAGAGTGCCGCCGCCGGCAGGGGGCCGCCCGACTCGTCGCGCAGCAGCAGGCGCCAGCGCAGCATGCGGATGGGAAAGGTGAGCGTGGCGACGACGACGGCGAGGAGCAGCGGCGCAAGATGCGCGTCGCGGATGTGGTGGACGACCTCGTCGAGGTGCACGCCCCGGAGCGACCAGACCAGCAGGGCTCCCGCGACCGCGACGCCGACCACGGTCGCGAGCACTCGGCGAAGGCGTGAGGCTCCGCCGGCTTCAGGCGTCGGCAAGCGCCAGGGGGAGCAGGTCGAGCAGCTCGTCGAGGAGGGGGCGCACCGCGGCCAGCTCCCGTCCCTGCTGCAGGGCGGTCACCAGCTCGCGCCGGACGTCCGAGGCACGCTCCAGCGCGGCCTTGCCGCGATAGAGGAGGGTGTCGATGGCGAGCGCCTCCTCCGCCGGCGTTCCGACCAGCGCCTGGAGCGACGGTCGGGCGGGGCCGCGCTCCCGGAGGAGGCGGCACAGGGTGCGGTAGCTCGTCTCCAGGCCGCTGTCCGGCGCCAGGCTCTCGATCGGCACCGGGGCCTCGTCGTACCCGAGCGATTCGATCGGCACGACCTGTTCCGCAGGCTCGATCCCGCGCATCAGGTCCATCCGGTGGGCCACGTCGAGCACCCGGCGGGACACCTGCATCCGATCCTGCGCATCCACCACCGAGCGGAGCAGCTCGCCGGCGTCGCGGAGAGCCTTTGCCAGTCCATCGGCGGCCTGGGCGGCGACCCCGTCCGCCAGCGCCTCGCGGGTGGACCGGGCGAACACCGCCAACGCACCGGCGACCGGATCCGGCCCGGGGGTGGCCGCGGCCCGCAGCGCGCCGAGCAGCTGGTAGAGCCGGAGGTCGCGCTCCACCGGCGTCCGGGCGCCCCCGATCAGATCGGCGATCTGGCAGAGGTGCTCCCCGTGACTCACCAGCTCCAGCGGCCCGAGCGGGGCGGGCGCGGCGAACTGGGGCTGGGTCGCGGGCGGCGTCGCCGGCGCCGGGTCGCCCTCGACGAAGAGCGTCTCGATCGGCACCACGTCGCGCTCCACCGCGAACGCGCGCAGCAGGAGCTCGGTGAAGTGCCTGGCTTCCTCCGCCTCCGGGTCGGGCCGCCCGTGCTCGGCCACGTCCCGCGCGATGCGCGTCAGGGCGGACGCCCCGGCAGCCATGACCTCCTCGACTCCGGGCGGCGGCGCGAACAGTCGGGTCAGGTCGCCGATGGCGAGCTCGACCGCGTCGAGCATCTCGGGGAGCGGAGAGAGCTCGCCCAGCTCGGCCAGGCCGCGAAGGGACTGCATGCGCCGAATCACTGCGTAGAGCGGTTCCCGGTCGCCGGGGGCCGCCTGCAGCGCGCGGGCGGCCCGGTCGAGCGCACTGGCGATGAGGGCGCCCTCCCGCGCGACGAACGCGCGAATACCGGCGTCGATCGTGCCCCGGGCATCGCGGCGGTCGTCCTCCGCCGGCGCGATGCCGCCGAGATTCTCGAGCGAGCGGGCGAGTCGGGCGGCGCGGGCGGTGTCGGAATCGGCCCAGTCCCTGGCTCGGCGTACCAGCAGGCGGAATTCCTCGATCGCCTGCGCCACCTGCTCCCGCAGTGCCGGCTCCCATTGCCGCCGCCCGTCGCGAAGCGCCCGCGCGAACGCCTCGAGCCCGCCCGCGGCCCGTGCGATCGGCTGCTGGGATGCCATCAGCGCGGCACCGCGCAGCACGCGGCTGGCGCGGAGCAGATCGTCTCCGGAGGGCGGTTCCTGGCGGGATACCAGGCCGTCCAGACGGTCGAGGGTCTCTCCGGCTTCCAGCGCGAAGAAGTCGGCGGCGCCCAGGGGCTGATTCATAGGTGGAGACAAGCTATCAGGGTCGCGCCCCCTTCACCAAGCGCGCCATCTCCTCCACCGCCGCCCGCATGCCGACCATCACCGCGCGGCTCACCACGCTGTGGCCGATGTTGAGCTCCTCGATCTCACCGATGCCCGCCACCGGGGTCACGTTCCGGTAGGTGAGACCGTGTCCGGCGTGCACGAAGAGCCCCATGTCGGCCGCGTGGCGCGCGGCCCGTCGCAGCTCGACGAGCGCCTGGTCGCCCGTGCGCCACGTGTGCGCGTAACGGCCGGTGTGGAGCTCCACGGCCGGCACGCCGAGGTCCTTTGCGGCGTCCAGCGTGGCCAGGTCCGGATCGATGAAGAGGCTGACCCGGATGCCGGACTCGTCCAGCCGGCGAATCGCCTCCCGGAGCCGCGCATTGGGTCGGCTCAGGTCGAGCCCCCCTTCGGTGGTGACCTCCTCCCGACGCTCGGGCACCAGGGTCGCCTGGTAGGGTCGAAGCCGGCATGCCAGCCCGACGATCTCCGCGCTGGTGGCGAGCTCCAGGTTGAGCACCCGAACGGCGGGGGCCAGCCGCTCCACGTCGTCATCCTGGATGTGGCGGCGGTCTTCCCGCAGGTGGACCGTGATGCCGTCGGCCCCTGCCGCCTCGCAGAGCGCGGCTGCCTCCAGCGGGTCGGGCTCGTCGGTCCGCCGCGCCTGACGGACCGTGGCCACGTGGTCGATGTTGATGTAAAGCCTGATCGGCATCATTGCCCGAGATGTGAGAGCGGTGTAACTTCGCACGCTAACATATGCCAGGTGAGCACTTTGTGATCAAGCAGCGCGGCAACGGGCGGCGGGTGGCCTCGGCTTTTCTCGTGTCGGCCCTGATGGCCGCCTGCGGCGGGTCGACCACGACCACCCAGTCCCCGGGCACTCCGGGGCCGATCACCTCCCCACGCGGGGCGGTCGAGCAGTTCCTCGATGCGGTGGCTGACAGCAACATTCAGAAAATGGGCGCGCTGTGGGGCACTTCGGCCGGCCCGGCCGCCAAAACCAACCAGCCGCCCGATTGGGAGCGACGTATCGTGGTGATGCAGGCGTACCTGCAGAACGAGGGAGCAAAGGTCACCGGTGACGCGCCGGACAGCGGTCCCGATCGTCACCTGGTGCAGGTGGAGCTGCGCCGTCAGCTGTGCACCAAGACGGTGCCGTTCACCGTGATCAAGCTGGCCGATGGGTCGTGGCTGGTGAATCAGGTGGACCTCCAAGCCGCAGGAAATCCGGCCCGGCCGTGCCTCCCGGGCAACGAACAGGACACCACCGCCAGCCACTGAGACTGCGGGAACCTTCCTCAGAACCGGCTGTTATCTTACTCGGTCAGCTCAAGCAGAATGCCGGCGGTCGCCTTCGGATGCACGAAGGCGATCCGGCGGCCGGCGGCCCCCGATCGGGGGGTCTCGTCGATCAGGCGATAGCCGGCTCGGCGGCACGCGGCGAGCGCCGCGTCGAGATCGGCCACGCGGTAGCAGATGTGATGGATCCCGGGCCCGCGCCGGGCCAGAAACTTGGCGATGGGGCCGTCGGGCGAATCCGGGGCCAGCAGCTCGATCTCGGACTCACCAAACGGCAGCGACACGATGGTCGCGCCGTCCGCGGCTTCCGGCGGGTGGGGCTCGAGCCCCAGGACGTCACGATAGAACGGCAGCGCCTGCTCGAGGTCGGGCACGGCGATTCCGACATGCGCGATACGGGGGCCTTCGGCCACGCGGGTCCTCCGGCGAACTGATGAACGGTTTCAACCCTCAGGAGAATAACATCATGGCCGCGACGAACAGCCCAACCGTCCACGTCACCGACGCCTCATTCAGCAGCGAGATCGAGCAGGCTGACGGCCTGGTCCTGGTCGATTTCTGGGCGTCGTGGTGCGGGCCGTGCCTGATCGTCGCCCCCGTGCTGGAGCAGCTCGCGGGCGAGTACGCCGGGCGCGCCAAGGTCGCCAAGGTCGACGTGGATGCGAACCAGCACACCGCGATGCGGTTCAACGTGCGCTCCATCCCGAGTATTCTCTTCTTCAAGAACGGGAAGCACGTCGACACGGTGGTGGGCAACGTCCCCAAGGCCACGCTCGAGGGCAAGATCAAGCAGCACCTGACCTGAGCGAGGCCGAGGGTGGACGAGCGGGGGCGGCGCAGCCGTCCCCGCTTTCGCGTATATAATCGAGAGGTTCGCACATGACCGGCACCCTCTACGTCGTCGCGACCCCACTGGGCAACCTGGGAGATCTCTCTCCCCGGGCGGCCGACCTGCTGCGCCGGGTTTCGGTGGTGGCGGCCGAAGACACCCGTCGCACCCGCGGGCTGCTCAGCCACCTTGGGGCCTCGCCCACGGTGCTCAGCTTTCATGCCCACTCCAACGAACGTCGGCTCGAGACCGTACTCGAGATCCTGCGGGACGGCCGCGACGTCGCCTTGGTGTCCGATGCGGGCACCCCGGGCGTCAGTGACCCCGGGGCCGACCTGGTGGAGGCGGCGCGGGCCGGCGGCCTCGCGGTGGTGCCGATTCCGGGCGCCTCAGCCGTCGCGACCGCCCTCTCCGCGTCCGGCTTCCCCGCCGACCGCTATCTCTTCCTGGGGTTCGTTCCCCGGAAGGGGGGAGAGCGGGCCCGGCTGCTGGCCCGTGCTGCCGGGGAGGAGTGGAGCGTCGTCCTGTTCGAGGCGCCCACCCGGCTGGGCGCTCTGCTGCAGGATCTGGCGCGCCTCGCGGGACCGGAGCGGCGCGCAACTGTGGCGCGGGAGCTGACCAAGCTGCACGAGGAGTTTCGGAGCGGCACCCTGGCGGAACTCGCGGATTATTATTCGGAGCAGGATCCTCGCGGGGAGATCACCGTCGTGCTCGGGGGCACCGGGGCACCGGCGCCGGCGGAGGACCGCACGGAGGAGGCCGCGGAGCACGCGGCGGAGCTGCTGGCCGAGGGGGTCTCCCGTCGCGAGGTGGCACGCCGCCTCACCGAGTCGCATGGGCTCTCCCGCAACGACGCCTACCGATTAGTCACGGGGTTGCCATAGATGGTGCGCCTGGCGCTCCTCGCAGGACTGCTTCTCGCTCCGCCACTGCTGGCTCAGGGGCCCTCGACGGGCGCGCCCGCCGCGGCGCTCATGACCATCGGGCGGCTGCACTATGACGGGGGCGGAGACTGGTACGCCAACCCCTCCAGTCTGCCCAATCTGCTGACCGCGCTCCGCACCCGGACCCGGCTTCGAATGGCCCCGCAGGAGCGGGTGGTCACCCTGGCGGATGACGATCTGTGGAACCTGCCGTACATCTACATGACGGGGCACGGCAACGTCCATTTCAGCGACGCCGACCTGGCGGTCCTGCGCCGCTATCTCGAGCAGGGTGGCTTTCTCCACGCCGACGACAATTACGGCATGGACGCGTCGCTCCGACGCGAGCTGGCGAGACTGTGGCCCGGGCGGCCGCTGGTCGAGGTGCCGCTCGATCATCCGATCTACCATCTGGTCTACGATTTTCCCAAGGGCATTCCCAAGATCCATCGGCACGACGGGTTGCCGGCGCAGGGCTTCGGGATCTTCATCGACGGCCGGCTTGCGGTCTACTACTCCTATCAGAGCGATCTGGGCGACGGATGGGAGGATCCCGAGGTGCATCATGACCCGCCGGAAAAGCGGGAGGCGGCCCTCCGCATGGGAGTGAACCTGTTTGCCTACGCCGTGGGATACGGCGGATGACCGCCGTCGCCACCCGAGCGGCACTGGCTCGCCTCTCCCGGCCGCTGCGGCTGCGGGCCGGGGCGGGTTGGGTGGCTGTCGCGCTCGGGTCGGCGGGGCTGCTGCTCGGAATCGCCGCGTGGGCCGTCCGCCTCGGCGTCGTCGACACGCCATGGTGGGTCCTCACGGCATGGGCGCTGACCGTGGCCGCGCTCATCGGCTCGGCTGTCGCGGCGTGGCGCGGGCTCCGTGCGCTCTCGGTCGGGCGAGTCGCTCGTCGATTGGAGGATATCGGGCTCCGTCGCCATGGTGCCCTGACCGCGCTCCTCGATCTGCCTGCCCCCGGCACCAGCGAATCGCTCTTCGTCCAGGCCGATCGAGCTCAGGCGGCCGACCTGGGCCAGCGGGGCGGAACGATGGTCGAGCCCCTGGCGGCGCCGCTCCGGCCGCTGGCTGCGGCGGGGGCCACGCTCCTGCTCCTGGGCGCGGTGGCACTGGGGAGCGCGGGGCCGCGGCGTGGTCCCGCCTCGGCGCTCTGGCATCCGATGCGCGCGTGGAACGCCTCCGTCGCCCCGGTGCGGATCGCGGCGGCGCACGGAGTGATCGACCAGGGCGACTCGGTGGCCTTCCGGGTAGAAGCGATCGGCCGCCGCACGGCGACGCTGTGGGTACGCGCGCCGGGCGAGTCATGGCGCCCCGTCGGATTGCGGCTGGATACGCTGGGTCAGACGACAGTATGGAGCGGCGCGCTCCGGAGCGACCTCTACGCCCGGGTGACCAGCGGGGGGCGCGCCTCCGATACCGTCATGGTTCGGGTCCGCCTGCCCGTCTTCCTCGGCTCCCTGGCCGTCACCGCGCACTATCCGGCGTACCTCGGCATGGAGGCCGAGCCGGTTCCCACCGGCGGAGATACCCTCATCCTGCCGGCGGGCACCCGACTGGAGACCCATGGCGAAGCGACAGCCCCGCTGGCGGCTGCCGGGTGGGTCATCGGGCCGCATCGCGCGGAGATGACGACCGACGGCACCCGGTTCGGCGGAAGCTTCGTGCCCAACGCCGGCGGCGCCTACCGGCTCGTGCTCACGACCACCAATCGCGCTCCCCTGGCCGGGGATACGGTCCGCCTGCCGATCCGTCTCGTCGCCGACAGTGCGCCTGTCGTGGAAGTACCGGTGCCGGGCGCGGACACGGTGGCGCCGCTCAGCCTCAAGGTCGGGCTGGTGGTGGACGCGCAGGACGACCACGGCTTGACCAGCGTGGAAGTCGAGAGCCGCCGGATCAGCCGGCTGGGCGTGGTCGATTCGTCCCTGCGGGAGCGGCTGGCCGTCCCGCCTGAAGCGCCCGACCGCGCGATCCTGACGTATACGCTGGACCTGAACCGGCGCGGACTCCTCCCCGGGGACACCGTACGCTATGTCGCGATCGCGCGGGACAACACGCCCGCCCGTCAGGCCGGCCGATCGCGCGAGTACGTGCTTCGACTTCCCACCATGACCGAGGTTCGGGCAGCGCAGCGCGCCGCGACCGAGGACCTCGCGGGGCGCATCGACTCGGTGACGGAAGCGAGCCGACGACTGGAGCGCCAGACCGAGGATCTCGCCCAGGAGCGCCCGCGCGACCCTCGGGGCGGCGACCGTCCCGGGGAGTCGCTCTCGTTCGAGCAGTCCAAGCGAGCCGAATCGGTCGCGCACACCCAGCAGGAGCTGGTTCGGCGGACGGAGGAGCTGAAGCAGTCTCTGGAAGCGCTGCGGAAAAGCGCCGAGGCGGCCGGCGTCACCGACTCCGCCTGGCAGCGGCAGCTGCAGGAAATTCGCGAGCAGATCGATCGGGCGCTCACCCCCGAGCTGCGCGACCGGCTCGCCGCGCTGCAGCAGGCGCTCAAGGACCTCGATCCGGAGCAGGCCAAGGAGGCCCTCGAGCGTCTGTCGGAGTCCCAGCAGGAGCTGCGCGAGGCTCTCGAGCGCAGCCGCGAGCTGTTCAAGCGGGCCGCCATGGAAGGGGACCTCGCCAACCTGAGTCAGGAAGCGAAGGACCTGGCGCAGGAGCAGCGGCAATGGAGTCAGCAGGTGACCGCCAGCGACAGTACGGCGGCATCGGCAGGAGAGCGGGCCCTGGCCGCGCGGGCCGATTCCCTGAGCCGTGCCCTCGACCGGCTCGCCGCCGGCGTGGGCGACAGCGCGCGGCAGTCGCGGCTGGACTCCGCCGGCAGCCAGGCGCAGCAGGCCTCCGGGCAAATGCGGCAGGCCGCGGGCTCGGCCCAGCAGGGCCGGCGGCCCGAGGCCCGCCAGCACGGTCAGCGTGCGGCCCAGCAGCTCGAGCCGCTGGGCGACCAGCTGCAGCAGGAACGCCAGGGGATGCAGCAGGAATGGCGAGACGAGGTCACTCGCGACATCGACCAGGCGCTGGCCGAGGCCGGCCGCCTGGCGGAGCGCCAGCTTGGCGTGCAGGACGCCCTCAAGTCGGGCGACGATCCGAGCCCCGGCCTTCGCGCGGAGCAGGGGGCCATCGAAGAAGGCGTGCAGCGGCTGCTGGAGCAGGTGCGCCAGGCGGCCGGCAAGAACGCGCTGGTGTCACCTCAGATCGGCCAGGCCCTCGGGAGCGCGCAGCAGCAGATGCAGCGAACCCGGGAGGCCATCTCTTCCGCGGCATCGAACCCCCGCGAGGCGGCCGACCAGGCGGGCGGCGCGGTGGACGCGCTCAACGCCGCCGCGTTGCAGCTGCTGCGGTCGCGCGGCGAGGTGTCGGGCGCGGAGTCGGGCTCCGGGCTGGCCGAGGCGATGGAGCAGATGGCCAAGCTGGCTCAGCAGCAGGGCGGCCTGGGCCGCCAGGCGGCCGGCCTCCTGCCCATGGCGGGCTCCGGTGCCGTACAGGAGCAGCTTCGGCAGCTCGGCGCCCGGCAGCGCGAGCTCGCCGAGCAGCTGCAGCGGATGAAGGGCCAGGGCCAGATCCCCGGTGCCGGAGAGCTGGGCGACGAGGCGGAGGACCTCGCCCGCCGGCTCGAGAGCGGCCGCCTGGATCGTCAAATGGTGGAGCGGCAGGAGCGGCTCTTCCGCCGGATGCTGGACGCCGGGCGCACGCTGCAGGGCCGCGAGGAGGACGAGAAGAAGGAGCGGCAGAGCACCACGGCCACCGACGACAGCGTGCACCTCCCGCCCGCGCTGCGGGCCCGCCTGCAGGGCGACAGCGAGGCGCTCCGCGTTCCTACTTGGGAGGAGCTGCAGCAGCTTTCTCCCGAGGAGCGGCGGCTGGTGGTGGACTACTTCCGGCGTCTGTCACAGCCGGCGGAGAGCGGGCCATGAGGCGAGGCCGTGCTCTGGCGATGAGTCTGGCGCTGGCCCTGGCGGCCGCGCCCGTGCTCGCTCAGCAGAGCGGGATTCCGCGGGCGTTCGAGCTGGAGCGGAGAGGCGACTACGCCGGCGCGGCGGCTGCCTATCGCACGCTGCTCGCCGCCCGCCCGGCGGATCTCCCCGCGCTGCTGGGACTGGAGCGAGTTCTGCTCCCCCTCAATCAGAGCGCGGCGATTATCCCCCAGGTGCAGGCCGCCCTGGCCGCGGACACGCGTACCCCCGGCATCTACGGCGTGGCCCTGCGGGCCTGGGCCGCGGCCGACCAGCCCGACAGCATGCGCGCCACCGCGGAGCGATGGGCGGCGGCTGCGCCGGGCGACGAGACGCCGTATCGCGAGTGGGGAGCGGCCGCCCTCAGCCGGCATGATCGGCCCGGGGCGATCGAGGCCTTCCGGGTCGGGCGTGAGCGCCTGGGGCGCCCCGACGCGCTCGCGGCGGAGCTGGCCCAGCTGGCCGGTGCGGACGGCGACTACGTCGCGGCCTCGCGCGAGTGGCTCGCCACCATCCGGCGTCTGCCCGGGTATCACCCTGCGGCCGTCAACGCGCTGGCCCAGACTCCCGAGCGGCTTCGCGACCAGGTGCTCGACGAGATCGGGGACGATCGCGCCTTTCCGGCCCGGCGGCTCGAGGCCGAGCTCCTGGCGCAGTGGGGCCGCCCGCGGGAAGGGCTGGCCAAGCTGGAAGACGCGCTCCCCGACGAC
>DATEIR010000031.1:0-55900 GCA_035278885.1 Gemmatimonadales bacterium
GCATTTGCGGGTTAGGCGTCAGGCCCACCCCGACCGGGGGGTCGATTGCTGCTCGACCTCCGCCCCACTGAGGGCCACTAGGAGCTTCTTCCCGGCGGCGCCCGACCTGGGGCGGGGGGGCCTCCGGGGCCGCCGGCGCAACGGAACCTCGGCCAGCAGGGATCGAGCTCTTCTAGGACCGGGCGGCGAGCGGTTGACCTCGCGTCAACCGCGGCTCGCGCCTGCACGCCTAACTAGTATTGGACATCCATCCGCCATCCGGCCCCACCCGAACTTCCCTTCAAGGAACTACGCCAAATCAGCGACGCTGTCAGGCGAGCCTGATGCCAACTCCCCAACCACACCTCTCTTAACAGGCGGAAGGCTGTGGGTCTGTCAAAACGGCGCTGCGCGGAGCGCCGCATAAGACCCGCCGGCCCTTCAGCGAACGCGACGCCCTATGGACGGGCCCTCACAACCGATCCATCGGACTCCGGACCCCCTTCCCACCCTTGTTCAACACGTGGGTATAGATCATCGTCGTCGCCACGTCGCGGTGGCCGAGCAGCTCCTGCACCGTTCGAATGTCGTACCCGTCCTGCAGCAGGTGGGTCGCGAAGGAATGCCGGAGGCTATGGCACGTCGCCCGTTTCGCAATCCCCGCCTCGGCGACGGCACGGCGCACGGCGCGTTGGACGACGGACTCGTGGAGATGGTGCCGGCGAAAGTCGCCACCGGGCGCCTGGTACCGGCGGTTGGCCGGGAAGACGTACTGCCATGCCCACTCCCGGGCCGCCTGCGGCGACTTCCGCTCGAATGCATTGGGGAGCGGCGCCCCTCCGCCGCCCTGGGCGAGATCCCGGCGGTGCAGCTGGCGGCACTTGTCCAGCTGCGCATCGAGGTCCGATCGTAGCGCGGTCGGCACCATCGTGACGCGGTCCCTGGCGCCTTTGGCCCGCCGCACCAGAATCTCGCCCCTGTTCAGATCCAGGTCCTTCACCCGAAGCGCCAGCGCCTCCAGCAACCGCAGCCCGCTCCCGTAGAGCAGCGCGCACACCAGCCGCGGGCTACCGTGAAGACGCGCCAGCAGCGCACGAACTTCCTCATGCGACAGCACGACGGGCAGGCGGGTCGGCTGCTTGGCCCGGATAATCGTGCCGATCTCGTTCAGGTCGCGGCCCAGCACTTCCCGGTACAGAAACAACAGCGCGGAAAGGGCCTGAGTCTGGCTGCTCGCGCTCAGCTGTTCGCGATGGGCAAGCGTGGTGAGAAAGTCGCGCACCTCCCGCGGGCCCAGCGCCGATGGATGCCGCAGCCCATGGTACCGCACAAACCGACGCACCCAGCCGACGTAGGCCTCCTCCGTGCGCGGTGAATAGTGGTGGACCTGCGCCGCGCTCCGCACCAGCGTCAGCAGCTTGGGTGCTGAAGTAGCCTTCTGGGTGGTGAGCATCTCCAACCAAGGATACGGCGCGCGCGGGAGGAAAGGAAAGGGTGAAAAAACGCGCATCGCCGAAATCTCCAACCCGAAAACGCGTCATGAGCTCGCCGAAGCAAAGATGCACCACCCTCCTGAACCCGGCGAGTGGTGCATCCTCGTATGGCTTTACGCTCAGCTCAACCGGACTGTCGCGTTTCAGCTTCCTATCGCGTCTCTTGCGACGCACCCAAGTCTCTCCTGCCGCAGCCGCGTCGCGCTGTCCCCGACCCGCGACATCGCCACCCGCCTCGGCCCGCTCATCCCCTCCCGCACCCCATCGCCGCCCGCGTTCGCGCCAGCGCGAACAGATCCTCCCAAGCCCCCCGCACCGCCGGGTCGTCCCATCGCTCCGGCTCGAACCGCCAGTTGATGAACCCGCAGCTCGACGGGTGCATGATCGCCACCTTGCCGTACTGCTCCAGCTCCTGTGCCGTGCAGGGCGGCGTGCTCGGGCCGCCGCAGTGCTCCACGTTCAGCCCCATCACCACCTTGAGCCCGTACTGCTGGGCGGCGGCCGCGGCCTTGTCGAAGTAGGCCCTGGCATCGCCCCGGCGAGACTCGTACATGGCCCAGGTGTAGTCCAGCTTCGGCGCCAGCGCCGGCCAGCGGGTCACCCAGAACGCCTCCTGGCGGATGCCGAGCGCCACGCCCGGCAGCACGGTCCGGGCATAGTCCGCCCACTCGGCGATCTGCTGCTGCGTGATCGCGTGACCGCCCCAGCACTCGGAGCACCCGTAGTCGTCGGCCAGGTTGAAGCCCAGGATCACGTCGCGGTACTTCCGGAGCGTGTCGGGCGGGAGCTCCGCCGCGTACCGGTCCATCAGCTGCTTGGCATACTCCACCGAGAACGGGCCCCGGTTCTCCCCATTCGTCGTCAGGAACTTCCTCGGCGGGACGATGATGAGCCGCATCCCGCAGTGGGCGGCCAGCTCGAGCCGGCCGACCACCGCCCCCGGCGCGAGCGGCTGCATGGCCGCCGAGCTGGGGCCGCTGCAGTAGAGGTCCTCCGGCCACTGGCTCAGCCCCGCGGCGAGCCCGGCCCGGAGCGCCGGCTTCTGGACCGCCCGGACGCTGTCCACCACCCGGGCGCTATCCAGCCGCGGGGTGGTGTCCCAGACCAGCCGGGGCAGCACCATGATCCCCGGGACGTAGTCGGTGTGGCCGTAGATGGTGTAGTCGCCGCTGGCGAGAGTCCAGCCGGCGGTGGTGGCGGACTGCGCACGGGTGGGCCCCGGCGTCACGGCCAGGAGCACCAGAAGCGGAACAAACATGGATCGAGACATACGCTAGCCTCCCGAAAGGTAGTCGGTGTGACCACAGGAACGGTTGGCTCGCGAGCGGTGCGGCGGGATGCATCGGGTGTGCCAGCGGGCGGAGGGTCGGACGGTCGGACGGGCGGAGGGGCGCACGGTCGCTCGGCGCAGGGCGCAGATGTTAGAGAGGGGTAGCTCTCCTTCGACGAAAATGAAAATGCATCAGGAGACGAGCTCGTCGCCGTCGACCGTGTCCTCATCGGGGGACACAGTGTCCTCTTTTGAGGACACCAGGCCCGCGGATGTGCGCCAGAAGTGCGTGTCGGCGTACCCAGGGCGACATCTGCTCGCACTACGTTCGCGTCCGTGCGCACGAGGCTCGGCGACGGCCGCACGACGTCCGTCGACGGGCGCATCACGAGCGGTGAAGGGCGCACGACGTCCGCGATTTCGGCAACCGGCCCAGGTTGGGGCTGGACTGCTTCCGTAGCACTCGGCACCAAGTCCGGCGCGAGGCGATTCAGAGTCGAATCGGGGTGCGCGAGCCTTGTCGCGTTCGCGATCGGTCACGTAGCGGACGGGACCGGGCGTGAATCGGCGCGCACCCGGTCCGGCGCGAGCCGTTCGAGGTGCGTGTCGAAGGCGACGACGCCCGCGTTTGAGGCGAAGATGTGCGCGCGCGAGGGTCCGAGGTGCGTGTCGGCGGCGAGTGGCCTCGTCGCTGCCGAGCCGATGAGCGTATCTGTCGCGTTCGAGCGCGAAACCGACGCGAACGCGACAGCGCCGGTCGCGCCGATCCGCGCGATGGACCTGCACGGGAGCGTGCGCGGAGTGACGACGCCCGTGTGAGCGGCGACGAGGTCCGCGCAGGCGCCTGCGATGTCCGTCTCACCCCTTCCGACGAGCGTTGCTCCTCATTCCGAGTCCGCGGAATCGCACACCACGCCCGTGCCGCGGGATTCGATGTCCGTTCGACTCCCGCACGTGAGTCGATGCGCGCGTGCAGCGCCTGGCACGCTCCTTGTCTGGACCCTGTTCGACCGTTCGAGGCTGGGTTCGATCGGTCCTCTGACCACACTCGTGCATCACGACCGCGTCGCGCGGCGCCCAGCCGTCATGCCGGCGCACCATGGAGAAGGGAGTTCGCTGTATGGACGCGAGATCGCGTAGGAGACTCGAGATGGGCCAGAACGCCCTGGCGTTCTGTCTCTCTCACCCCGACCCGAGCGCGGGGTACAACGCGGGCGTCGCCCGCCTGCAGGGGTACGTCGCCCGGGGGAAGGAAGTCGCCGGCCGGCAGGAGGAAGGGAAGCGCATCGCGGCGGCGACGGTGCAGCGCAAGCGGCAGCTCCGGCGGACGCTGCGGCAGACGCACCTGCATCACGTGATCCGGGTCGCCCGCGTGGCCGCCGACGAGCTGCCCGACCAGGCCCACACCTTCAAGCTGGGCCCCGGCAGCATGACCCAGCTGGGATTCAGTACGGTCGCGCGCGGCATCGCGACCGACGCCCAGACCTACCGGGACATCCTGGTCCGCCACGGGCTGGGGGAGGAAGTCCTGGACAACCTGACCCAGGCGCTCGACCAGTTCGACGCCGCCCTGGAGCAGGGGCTCGAGGCTCGCCGCCGGCACGTGGGCGCCAGCGCCGAGCTGCGGGCGATCGCGGACGAGGTGGTGCAGGTGGTCGAGGCGCTGGACGGCCTGGTCCGCTACCGCTTCGCCGGTGATGCCGAGGCGCTGGCCGCGTGGGAGAGCGCCAGCAACGTCGCCGGACCGTTCCGGCCGGCGAAACTGGAGGGGCCGGAGAGCACCCCGCCCGCCGGCGGCGAGACCCGCGCCGCATGACCCGGGGCGCCACGCTCCCGGTGCAGGACGAGTAAATCGCCGCCGATGGTCCGGACCGTCGGCGGCGGTGTTGTCTCCCCGATCGACAGCTCAAGCTCTGCTCAGCTCCGCCCGAGCACCGCCAGACTGGTCCACCGGGTCCCCTGCTTGGTCGGCCAGGGCAGCTCGCCGAGCGGCTGGACCGCGATCGGCCAACCCGCCCGCTGGAGCCGCCGCACCGCGCGAGCCGGTCCGTCGATCACCTTGCCGTCGGGCCACAGGGAACGGAGATCGGGGAAGTAGTCGTGCAGCAGCAGGAGTCCGCCGGGCCGGAGGCGGGCGAGCGCTGCGGGAATCTCGACCACGACCGTCTCGAGCCGGTGGTCGCCGTCGAGGAAGATGAGATCGTACGCCTCGCCCGGCTGCGCCAGCAGCTCGAGCGAGCGCGCCGTCCGGAACTCCACCAGCGCCCCGAGCCCAAGCCGCTCCATCGCCTGCCTCGGCGACTGGGCCAGCCCGAGCCGACGCCACGCCGCGCGCTCGGAATCGTTCACGTCCACGATGTCCACCGTGAGCAGCCGCCTCGCGGGCGACTCGGCCCAGGCATCGGCCAGCCCCGCCGCCAGGTGCACGGTCGAGGCGCCGGCCAGGGTTCCGATCTCGAGCACCCGCTCGGGTCGCAGACGCCGGATCAGGTAGTACAGGGCCCGGCGGTCGCCCGGGTTCATCCCCCCTTCCGACGAGAGGCCGAGGACGGCGATGCGCCGCTCGGCGGCGGTCCATGCGGTTTCGATGGCGGGATCGCGGAAGGTCGCCGCGAGATCGAGACTCTCCACCGGCGCGGCCGCCTCGGCCGAGGCGCGGGCCTCGGGTGGAACCGAGCGGCCGAGCCGCGCCGCCAGGTCGGCGAGCGCCAACCGGATCCGGTGGAGGGTCATCGGCGGCTTGTGGGGAGGGTTGGAAATTTTGGGCCGCAGATGAACGCAGAAAACGCAGATGGATTCATGGTCGTTAGCCACAGATGAACACAGATAACCACAGATGAACAGGGATATTGTGGGGCCGTGCAAGGAAGATCGCATGCGCACCCACAACAATCACTCCGGCTTTCATCTGTGTTCATCCGTGTTCACTTGTGGCTAAACCTCCGAAGCCATCTGCGTTCTCTGCGTTCATCTGCGGCCCCGTTTTCAGGCCGCCACAACCGGAGCTTGCCGGCGCAGACCGTCCACCGCCTTCACCCGTGCCGCCGCCGCCTCGGCGACGCGCTCGGCGTCCCGGCCGACCCCGTGGATCATCGTGGACGACATCGAGTAGAGGAAGTGCAGCCCGACGAACGAGAGCCCCGGCTCGTCCGGCAGGAGCCCGCGCTCGTGGCGGGGCTCGCCGTGCTCGTCGAGTACCGGGAGGTCGATCCAGGAGAAGCCGGGATGGAAGCCGGTGCACCAGACGACGTTCGTCACGTCGAGCACGGTGCCGTCGTCCAGCACGGGCTTGCCATCGCGGATGCCCGCGGTCCGGCCCACCCGGCGCACGCCGGCGGCGAGGAGGTCCTTCGGCTTGGTCCGGATGAGCGGCCCGCCGGCGGAGATGATCTTGGGCCGCGCCTTCCGCCCCACCGGCGTGTCCACCGTCAGCAGCCGGTGGAAGATGACCCGGAGCAGCAGCGGCTGGAACACGTATCGCGACAGCAGGGTCTCGATGTCGAACGGGACATTGCCCGTGTGCCGCCCCGAGAGCCAGGTCGGATGCCCGTTGCGCACCGCCTCGAGCGCGATCTCCGCGCCCGAGTTGCCCGCCCCCACCACCAGCACGCCGCCCGGCTTGAGCTGCGACGGCCGCCGGTACTCGAGCGAGTGGAGCTGCCCGATCTCCGGCGCCAGCTCGGCGGCGAATGCCGGAATCTTGGGCTCCTGGTAGGTCGCCATCGCGACCACGACGTGGTCAGCCTCGAAGCGCTGGTCGCCCGCCGACACGAGGTAACGCTCGCCCTGGCGGGTCAGATTGGTGACGCGGACGCCGGTCCGGATCGGCAACGCGAATCGCGCCGCGTAGGCCTCCAGGTAGTCGGCCATCTCGTTCTTGGTGGGGAATTCGTGGCTCGAGCCTGGGAAGGGCATCCCGTCCAGGCTGTCGAGCCGCCGGGTGGTGAAGAGCCGGAGCGAGTCCCACCGCTCCCGCCAACTGTCGCCGATCCGCTCCTTGGCCTCCAGAATGACGAACCGAACTCCGCGCCGCGCAAGGTGATAGCCAACCGAAAGCCCCGCCTGCCCGCCGCCGATCACCACCACCTGCACCCGTTCCATCGGCCTGAACTCGCTCATGCTGCACCTCGGGTTGCTTTACTTGGTGATGCGCAAGGGGAGATGGGAAGCGGACGGTTGGGGGCGCAGGGCGCAGGGGCGCAGAGGCGCAGGGGCGCAGGGTGTGATGCGGCACCTGGCATGTCATTCCGAGTTCCGCGCGTGATCGGCTACGCCCGCTACGCCCGCTACGCCCGCTGCGCCCCTGCGCCCCTGCGCCTCTGCGCCCCTGCGCCCCTGCGCCCTGCGCCCCTACAGCTTCCCCACCGCTTCCCTCGCCAGCGCCTTCTCCAGCTCCGCGAGCTGATCCGGCGTCGCCTTGTCCGGCCCCGGCGTGACCGTGACGCTGAACTCGTGGCTCCCCTTCTTGACGCCCAGCTTGGCGTAGTGGCCGTAGCTCACGTAGTAGGAGTCATCGCCCACGCCGGCGCTCTTGCCCGCCAGCGGGCCGCTGGCGCCCATCTGCTTGCCGGCATCGAACCCCCCGGTGGGGAGGATCATCAGGGTGGCGGTGCGTTTGGTGAGATCGAACGTGGTGTCCGCGGAGTAGAAGCAGACCGCCTTGCTTCCCATGTACGGCCGCCCGGGCAGCGACTTGATCCCCAGCACGCCGCTCACGTCCTGCGCGGTGAGCAGGCTGCACGGGTCGGTGGTCTGTTGGGCGAGAAGGGAAGAGGGCAGCGCCGCGAGCGAGCCGGCCAGGGCGAGACAGAGCGTGATACCGCGCATGGGACGTTCCGGTCCAGCGCCCGATTGGCGGAGGGCAACGCTGGCTGGGGCGGCCGACTGTGCCCGGGCGCCGAAGCAGGTCGGCCGGCCAGTCTGATGGGAAACCGATCCAAACTTCGCTGCTGGCCCTGCGGCGTCAATCCCGTCTACCGTGCGCCCGCGCGCCCGCGCGCCCGTGCGCCCGTCCGACCCACCACAGGTGCCCCACCGACGCCGCGAACCCCACCAGCGCTCCGGTGAGCCACCCCGTGGCCAACGGCGACATCACCGCCCCGATCGCCCCGCCGATGGCGGTGCCGAGGATGGTCTCCAGCAGCACCTTGCCCAGCGGCGCCCGGCGAAGAAGGGTGAAGCCGGCGATCGGCAGCAGCACCGCGCCCAGCGCGCCGCCGACCGCGCCGGCGACGAACCACGCCCCGAGGTCGAGCGCGTGGGAGAGGCCCTCGGTCACGGCCACCCGGATGCTGACGCCCAGCGCGCCGGCGAGTGCCCCCGCCACCGCGCCCGCCGGCACGAGCCCGAGCGCTACCAGGGTAACCCGGGCGGGACTCACCCGCCGCTCGCGGAGCATGGGGACCGGGGTGTTCATGATCATCCTGAAGAATACTGCCGCTCGGCCGTCAAGCGGGCCTCCAGCGGGCGCTGCAGGCGGTACCCACTCTTTCGCACCGTCAGGATCAGCCTCGGCGCCGCCGGGTTCCGCTCCAGCTTGGCCCGGAGCTGGCCGATGTGGGTGTCCACCGTGCGGCTCACCACGTCGGCTCCGTACCCCCACACCTCTTCCAGCAGCTCGTAGCGCGACACCACTTCGCCATCGCGGCGGGCGAGCGCCAGCAGCAGCTCGAACTCCTTGGGCCTGAGCGCCACCGGCTCGTCGGCCCGGGTGACGCTCCGGGTCGCCGGCTCGACGCGGATGTCGCCGATCACGATCGGCGCGGTGTCGCGGCCGGGCTTGGGGCCCTGGCCCGAGAGCCGGATCCGCCGGCGGATCGCATCCACCCGCGCCAGCAGCTCGAGCAGGCCGAACGGCTTGGTGACGTAGTCGTCGGCGCCGAGGCGGAGGCCGCGGACCTTGTCGTCCTCGGTGCCTCGCGCGGTGAGCACGATGACCGGCGTGTCCACGCCTTCTTCGCGCAGCGTGCGGAGCACCTGGAACCCGTCGGGCCGCGGAATCATCACGTCGAGGATGATCAGGTCCGCCTCCCGCGCCCGCGCCCGCTCCAGCCCCGCCTCGCCGTTGTATGCCGCATCCACCCGGTGCCCGTCGAGCTCGAGGTTGTGCCGGAGCCCGAGCACCAGGTTGCGGTTGTCTTCGATGATCAGGATGCGCATGGAGACTCCGCACGGTCGGAGGGTCGGAGGGGCGGACGGGCGGACGGGCGCGCGTCCGTTATCTCGATGACTACTCGGGTGCCGCCGGCCGGCGTGCTCTCGATCTTTGTCGTGCCCCCGTGACGGGTCACGATGTCCCGTACGACCGACAGGCCGATCCCGCTCCCCGCCGCCTGCCGCTCGACGTCCCGCGCCAGGCGCACGAACGGTCGCCAGACCCGCGCGCGGTCGGCCGCCGGGATCCCCGGTCCTTCGTCTTCCACCCAGAGCCGAGCCCCTCCGACCGTCCGCCCCTCCGACCCTCCGACCCTCCGACCCTCCGACATCGCGAGCCCGAGCGAGACGGTCTGGCCGCGAGGCCCGTACTTCACCGCGTTGTCCAGCAGGTTGAGCAGCACCTGGCGCATCGCTTCGGCATCCAGCGGCGCTTCGACGTCGTCCAGCCGCACCACCGCGAGCCGAGTCTCCACCACCGCCGCCACCGGCGCGAAGCCGGCGACCACGTCGCGCACCAGCGGCGCGAGCGGCTCGGCCTCGGTCGGCGCCGCGTGGCCGTTGGTCCGGCCCTGCCGGCCGAAGAGCAGCACGTTGTCCACCAGCCGGAGCAGCCGGCGCGCCTCGCCCACGATGATCCCGCCGGCTACTCGGACGTCCTTTCTGGTGCGCATGGTGCCGAGGCTGAGCGAGTCGCCGAACAGAAGGATCTGGGCCAGCGGCGTGCGCAGCTCGTGCGACACGCTGGCCACGAACTCGGCGCGGAGATCGGCCAGCTCGAGCGCGCGCCAGGCGACCGCGGCGGTGGCGAGGATGAGGAGCACCGCCGCCGCCACCAGCGCCACCAGCAGCGGGGTGCGCGCGGGGGGTACGCCGCCGACGAGCAGCTTCGAGGCGACGGCCGGATCCAGCCGCACCCGCAGGATCAAGCCGTCGAGGAAGCGGCTGGCCGGGATGCTCGCCATGTAGGTGTCGGGGAGATGCCGGGGCGAGAGCTCGAGGACACTTCGGCCGCCGGGCCGAACCAGGCTCAGGGCGAGGAGTGAGTCGTTGGGCACTCCGCGGACGGTCGCCTGCTGCAGCAGGGGGAACATGTCGATCGAGGGCCGGATGAGCGCCGCGCCCACCTGGGCCAGCGGAACGGCAAAGCCGTAGACCGCGAGCGGACGGCCCGTCGAGTCGCGCGGCTCGGTGAGATACACCATCGTCGGCTCAGAGCCCAGCGTGTCGGCCACCGCCGCGTAGTCCCACTCCTGCCAGATCCGCCGCAGCGGCATCGCCGCGATCCGGCGCTCCAGCTCGGCCCGGTGCGCGGCGTCCAGGGGCGGGCCGTCCACCTCGATCGAATCGCCCGGGTGCACGATCCGGAAGTACCAGCTCGGCCGGAGCACCGGGCCGCAGTCGTCGCAGCGCGTCATCCGCTCCGCGGCCTCCCGCATCACCCCGGTGGGCGGAAGGCGCGGATGGGCATCGGCTCTCCGCCCGTGCCCGATCTCCCGAAAGATCGGATCCAGGGCCACCCAGGTGCGGGAGACGAACTGCCCCCTGACGCTGAGCGCCGCGAACTCGGCGTGGTCGCGGAGCGTCGCCTCGGCGGCCGCCCGATGGCGGTCGATGGCGCGCCGGGCCTCGACGGCGAGCCCGACGGTCAGGCCGACCGCGACCGCGGTGAGCAGGAGCAGCAGCCATCCGCGCAGCTGCCGGCGGGTGAGCATGGGCATGGCCACGGCCGAAGATGGGAGCCGGGGAACGTTCCGAAAAGCCACTCGGCCGGCCCCGCGGGCCCCTCTGACGGAACCGGCACAACTCCATGACGTCCCGATGGAGTCGGGCTGCACGCCGACCCGTAGGCTGGAACCGTTCCGTGGGACCCCTGACCATTCTGGAGGACTTGTGCATGCATCTGTTGCGTCGCGCCGCCGTGCTGTCGGCGGTCTCCGCGGCCGTCCTGGCGGCCGCCTGTGGTGAGGATAGCACGACCGACCCCACGCCCATTCCCCCCTTGTCGGCCGGCGCGGACGTGAGCCTGTCGCTGGTGCCGCTGGACGTCTACGGCCTCGGGGCTGCCGCCAACGGCTGCGCTGACGCCCCATACCGGCAGTTCGACTTCTGGCTCGGCCGCTGGGACGTGTTCTCGGGCGCGAACCTGGTGGGCACCAACGAGGTCAAGTCGCGGGTGGACGGCTGCGTGGTGGAGGAGAACTGGACCAGCGCGTCAGTGGGACGGGGTCGCAGCCTCAACGCCTACGACGCGGCCACCCGGACCTGGAGCCAGTTCTGGGTCGGAAGCGGCGGGTGCCAGTTCAGCGTGATCCTGATGGAGGGCGGCTTCGCCGACGGGAGCATGACGATGCAGGGCAGCCGAACCCAGCCGGAGGGATTCTTCGTGGCGCCGCCCTGCGGGCCACCGCCGGGCACCGTCGTCACCACCCACACCGACCTGTTCCGCTGGACCCCGCTCCCGTCGGGCGACGTGCTGCAGCAGATCGCCGCGGCCAACGACGCGCCGATCGTCCAGCCGCCGGATCCGTCGACCGGGATCGGGCTGCGTTACGAGTCGGTAAGCCAGATGACGCCGCTCACTCCGGCGGACCCGTCGTTCTGCCCCTTCCGCGCGGCGGCACGGCAGTTCGACTACATGCTGGGGACGTGGCAGGTGCACCAGGGGGACGGCAGCGGCGCGCAGGGCACGGCGACGTTCACGACCGATCTGCAGACCTGCCTGGTGGAGGAGAACTTCACCGGGCCGGGCGGGTACGAAGGGCTGAGCTACAACACCTTCGACCTGTTCACGCTGCAGTGGATCCGGACCTGGGTGGACAGTCAGGGCCGGCGGATCGTGATGCGCGGCGGGCCGGACGAGAACGGCGCGATGGTGCTGCGGGGGACGCGGCCGGCGCCGGGCGGGCGGGCCGTTGATGTCCGGATCACCTGGAAGCCGGTGAGTGCGACGGAAGTGCTGCAGGTGTGGGAGTACTCGACGGATAGCGGGGCGAGCTGGAAGGGAGAGAAGGAGGTTCGGTACACGAAGGGTTGATGGGTGGGATCGCTGCCCGGCGCGCACAGCGGGCAGCGATCCCCTTCGGGGCGCTAGCAGATCGCTGACGCGCCCCCTTCGGGGTTCACCGCCCGCTGCGCGCGCTCGAAGCCCTCTCCTATATGGAAGGCGAGGTGACTAGAACGACGTGGTCGTCTCCTCGGCGATGAGGAACAGCGGGGGGCCTCCGGTCGAGATCGAGACGGCGTGCGCCACGGCCTTCTTCGCGCCCTCCGAACCGGCCGCGGCCTGGAGTGCCTCCAGAGAAGGGAAGTGCAGCTCCGCCACGCGAGCGAAGGGGGCTTTGCTGCCGTCCGCGGTTCCGGTGATCCGGGTCGCGACGAAACGCGTCATGCCGGGAAAGGAGCTGCGGGTCACCATCGGGGTGTGCTCTTCCCGATATGCCTTCTCGAACGCCGCCGGATCGCGGGGAGTGGGATAGAGCACCATGATCTTGGCACCTGCCATAAGGCCTCCTGTGGCCGAGCGTCGTCGGCTGGTCTGTAAATGCCCGTGGTCTGCCGGCGCCACGGGGCAGTGCGCGAAGTCTGGAACGCCGGCAGGGTGGTGCGCGGTTCCGTCATGGATCCGCGCCTCATGATCGCCCGCGCGGGCGCGGGTCTCCCGACGCCGTATACGCGGGCGGCACGTAGAGGTTCAGTGTTTTGAGCAGCGTCCGCCCGGTGTTGCGGATCTCGTGGGTGGTGCCGCGCTCGATCAGGAGGAGCGTCCCCGCTCGCAAGGCCTGCCGCCGCCTTCCCATCGTGGCGCTTCCGGTCCCCGAGATCACGTAGAGCCACTGATCGCTCCCGCGGTGCCGGTTTCCCGGCCCGCCCTCCGAGGCGCCGGGCGCGATGACCATGGTCGCCGCCTGCCCCCTCGCGTTTCCCAGCGCGACCGCGAACCCCTTCCCGAACCGAAGCTGTTTTCTGGGCATTCGATCCTCCTGGCTGCCTACTTCACCCTCATGACCGCCATCATGCCGGCTCCGAGGTGCTCCGCGATGTGGCAGTGCAGCATCCAGTCGCCCGGGTTCGAGGCGTCGATCAGCAGGTCCACCGTCGAGCCCACCGGCACGAGCACCGTGTCCTTCCAGACCAGGTTTCCGGTCCGCACGCCGTCGCGCGCGACCACCAGCATCCGCTGCCCGTGGAGATGGATCGGGTGCTGCATGGGATGAAAGGAGCGCCCGTCGTTGACGATCCTGAGCTTCACCAGCGAGCCCCGAGCCACCTGCCAGTCGATGTCGCCGTTCTCTTTTCCCGTGACATCGTCCCGGATCACCCAGCGCACCTGCCGCGAGGTGGAGAGCCAGTTCATGTCCGGCATCCCGTCCACCCACTCGACCGGCGCGTAGTAGGCGGTGTCGATGGTCATGAACTGCACGGTGGCGAGCGGGAGCCCGGTGGTGCGGACGGTGAGGGTGAGCCGCTTGTCCGGCGGGCGGTCGAAGGCCCGGCGATAGCGCGCGATCTCCCGGGTCACCTCGGCATTGCTCCGGAGCGAGTCGAACGAGGCGGCGAGATCGGTGTCGGCGGCGGTGGAGTCCACCGTCACCATGCCCAGGGTATCCACCTCGGCCTCGAACTCGCCGCGGAAGTGATTGATGGCCTGGACCATGTTGAGGACGGGGTAGACGCCGGGCCGCTCGAACCGCACGGCCGCCACGTAGCGCTCGGCCGGCGCGAGCACCACACTCGGCGTCATGGTCTCGCGCTCGAACCGGCTCACATCGGAGCCGAGCAGCTTGATCGGCGCGCCGCCGAAGCTGAGGTTCCAGGTGCGCGAGCTGGCGGCATTGGTGAGGTAGAACCGTACCACCTCGCCCCGGTGCACCCGAAGCCGGTACCCGGGCTCGCCGTTCGCCAGCAGCACGTTGCCCACCCGGCCCATCAGCGCGAAGTCGATCCCGTCCTCGCCGTACGGGATCAGGGTGTCCGCCTGCATCAGCAGGTCGCTCAGCATCAGCCACTGCTCCTGGTTGGCGGGGGACCAGTAGGCCGAGTCGGGATCGTCCACCGCCACGTTGCCGAACAGCCCCATCGCCTGCTCGACGTCCTCCCGCACGTGCGGGTGGTACCAGTACACGCCGGCATCGGGAAAGTGCACGGTGTAGGTGAAGTCCCCGCCCGGCGGCACCGGGTCCTGGGTGACGCCGACCGCGCCGTCGCTCCGGTTGTCCAGCCGCACGCCGTGCCAATGGACGCTGCTGGGGAGATCGATGCGGTTGTGGAAATGGACCGTGAGCGTGGCGCCGCGCGGCACCCGGATGAGCGGCCCCGGCGCCTGGCCGTTGAAGCCGTAGGTGACGAACGCGTGGCCCCGGATGGTGCGGCGGAGCAGTCCGGCGGTGAGCTCGAGGGTGTCGCCGTCGCGGACCGGGGTGAGCCGGCCGCGCGCCGCCTCGGGCAGCGTCGTCGGATCCACTCCGTTGCCGGGCAGGAACGACGAGACGCCGGGCGTGAGACCCTTGAGCCCGGGCATCATCACCATGCCGGCGGGCATGGGGACCGGCATCGCCATGGACGAGTCGCGGCGCGCCATGTCGCCCATCCCATGGCCGGGCTGCTGGGCCGCCAGGCGCGCGGAGGCAAGGACCAGCAGGGCGGCGGCCAGCAGCGACTGACGAACCCGCCTCACTGGGAGATTCCGCGGAACAGCGGATGGGTCAGGAAGGATTGCAGCCACCCGCTCGGCGATGTCCCGTGCAGGACAGTGGGCCCGGCGTGCGTTGTCGGCGCCGAATCGGCCTCGGCGGTGATCACGAGGAGAAACTTGTCGAGCGCCACCGGCCCCACGGTCGAGACGCCGTTCGCCACCCTGCCGAGCCGCACCCAATGCGAGAGGTCCGGCGTCGCGGCCCACGCCACGTAGGTGCGGTAGCGGCCCAGCGAGGCCGGCGGCGGCAGCTTCCGCACGGCGACCCGGATGTCGTACCGGGCGTGGCCCTCGGCGGTGACGCTCACGCCGAAGGGCGAATCGGCCCAGTGCAGCCGGGCCTCCCCCTCGGCGCCGGGTGCGGCCTGGGTGGGATGCAGCAGGATGTCATACGGGCCGGCGGCGGCGCCGGTGAGCAGGACGCCCGCCGCCAGCAGGGCCAGCCGGGTCACCGGGTGCCCGCGCCCCCGGCGGCCGCGGGACCGCGGTCCCAGTCCTGCACGCTGGAGATGTTCGGCATCCCCACGCTCTTGCCGTTCCACCCGGTGAAGCCGTCGAGCCGGAAGAGCCAGAGCCCGCTCCGCATGTCGGTCATCGCGATCAGCCCGTCCCGGTTCCGCACGTCGATGCCGAAGGCGCCCTGCTCCACGCTGGTGGTGCTTTGCCAGCCGTTATCGGGAGTGCCGCCGAAGCCGTGCTCGTGCTCGCAGCCGCAGGTGTAGTACCACCCGTCGGTCCTGGGGTGCTTCGGGTCCTTGAGGTCGAACACCTGGAAGCCGTCCTCGTAGGCGGAGACGAAGACGTAGGGCCAGCGCACCTCGTGGTTGTGGGCGAGGTCGTGCCAGTCGGCGGTCCAGGCGCTGATGGGGAGATCGAGGTTCTGGGTCGAGTCCCGCTGGCCCGGGCCGAGGTCCCAGATGCGGAGCGGGGTGTACTGGTACTCGGTCTCGGTCACCGCGTAGCGGCCGTCGGGGCTGGGCGTGAAGGTGTGGGCGATGTCGTAGCCCAGCCCGGTGATGGTGAAGAGCTGGGCGGGATTCTCCGGGTGGGTCACGTCCCACACCGAGTAGCCGCCCAGGCCCGCGCCGTAGAACTTGTCCTGCCTGGTGGCCGGGTCGTAGCCGACGTAGAAGTCATGATAGCCGCCGTTGCCGATCTGCTTGAACGGGGTCGGGTTGGGGACACTACCCACCAGCCAGGTCGTGGAATCGGGAGAGCTCACCACCTTCCCCAGGTCGTAGATCAGCGCCTTGGTCTCGTTCACCGTCGCGAACAGCAGCGCGCGGCCGTCGGAGTGCTTGTAGGCGAAGATGTTGTGGAACCCGCCCGGGGCCTCGTGGTAGGAGATGCGGGCCACCGGCTTGACCTTGGTGGAGTCGGGAAGGCCGGTGACATCGAAGACCACCGCGCCGAGGTCGGCGTCGGGGCTGCCCTGCATGAACTGGAACGACTGCACGTAGTAGTACTTCGGTCCCAGCTTGAAGTACTTGCCGTCCATCGCGCCGATGCCGCGGTGCAGCTCGGCGTTCTCGATGGTCCACTGGTAGACCTTCTTCGGGTGAGCCGGGTCCCGCACGTCCCAGATCTGGGTGTTGCCGTTCACGAACCCGCAGACGTACACGTAGGGCCGCCCGGGGTCCTGCTCCATCTCGATGTCGGCCGCCTTCCAGGGGCCGGGATTGGTCACGACGTGACCCAGCAGGTGGACCGACTTGCTGCCACCCTCCTTGCGGGTCGCGATCGGGACCGGCTTGCCGGGGTCCTGCGCCCGGAGGGCGGCGGGAGCGAGAGCGAGTGGAACGAGCAGCGCGAGGAAGGAAACACGGAACATCGGAGCTCCGGAGAAGGGTCTCTCCGCAAGATAAGCCGGTGCGGCGCCGGGCATGACCCACGCATTACCTTGCGAGAGGAGCCTCGATGGCGTGAAAGGAGAATGATCATGTTGGAGCGACTGCAGGGCCTCCCCGAAGGGATCGACGGCGTGAAGGCGGTCGGCCGGGTCTCGAAGGAGGACTACGAGCGGGTGTTCGAGCCGCTCATCGACGGGGCCCGGCGCGAAGGCCGCCGGATCCGCCTGCTGTATCAGTTCGGCCCGGAGTTCGAGGGACTGAGCCCGGGCGCCGCCTGGGAAGACGCGAAGCTGGGGCTCGCCTCGCTGCGGATGTTCGAAGGGTGCGCGCTGGTGACCGACGTCGCCTGGATCCGCGAGGCCGCCCGGCTGGCGGCCTTTCTGATGCCGTGCCCGGTGCGGGTGTTCGGCAACGCCGGGCGCGACGAGGCGGTGGACTGGCTCCGCGCGCTGCCCGAGGGCGCGGCGGTCTCGCACCGTCTCCTCCCCGAGCGCGGCGTGCTGGTGGTCGACGTCCGGCAGGCGCTCCGCGCCCAGGATTTCGACGCGCTCGCCGCCACGGCGGACCAGTACCTCGACGCCCATGGCGACCTGGCCGGCATCGTGATCCACGCGCGGACGTTTCCCGGCTGGGAGAACCTCGGCGGCCTGATCCGGCACCTGCGGTTCCTGCGCGACCACCACCGGCGGGTGCGCCGGGTGGCGCTCGCCTCGGACAGCAGGCTCGCCGACCTCGCGCCGAAGCTGGCCGAGCATTTCGTCCAGGCCGAGGTGCGGCGGTTCGGGTACGACGAGGTCGACGCGGCGATCGGGTGGGCCGGGGAGATGGGGACGACGATCGAGGTGCCGGAGGAGCACGGGGCGGTAAGGCGATAAGCGGGCGGTACGGCGGCAGGGGGCTGGTACGCGGGTTCAGAGTGTGTCATCCCTCGCGCTGCGAGGGATCTGCTCGGGATGACACACTGGTCCGGCGCTCAGTCCCTCAGCGCGGGGTCTAGAACAACACCAGGGTAGGCGACAATCGTGCAGTCCTCGTGCCGTCGCCGAGCTGGCCTCGCGCGTTGTCGCCCCAGCAGAAGGCGCGGCTGGGCTCATCATCGCTGCGCCCGCAGGTGTGATCCCGCCCCGACCAGAGCGCGGCGAAGAGGTGCCCGCCCGCGACCCTCACGGGAGTCAAGCTGCCCTGGGTGGTACCGGTGCCCAGACGGCCGCCCTTGCCCCAGCAGTACACGTTCACTTCGCTTGCTCTCGCGCAGGTATGGCTCCCCCCGGGGGCGATCTGGGCCGTGCCGAGTCCGAGCACCGCGGTGGGGACGTTCTTCCGCTCGGTGGTCCCGTCCCCGATCTCACCGTCGGTGTTCTTCCCCCAGCAGTACGATGCGGTTTGCGTGTGGGCGCATACCGTGGCTTGTCCCGCCGCGTTGGCCCCGATCGCCACGTCCTGAAACTGGAGGTTGCCGGACACCGGTGTAGGAGTGGTGGCGGTCACGCCGAACTGGCCGTTCCCCAGCTCGCCGTCCGCGCCATTGCCCCAGCAGAATACCTGGCCCGACGCCCCCACCCCGCACACCGTGTGTCCCCCGGCGGCGAGGGCTCCGACACCCGGGTTGTCGGCAACCGGTACCGGCACCGCGGAACCTCCGGGCTGCCCCGTGCCGAGCTGTCCGAAATCATTGGCGCCCCAGCAGTAGATCCCCGAGTTCGTGGTACCACAGCTGAAGTCGTCCCCGACCACGACTTGGTAGAAAACGAGCCCGCCGGTGACGAGTGCGGGGGCCTTCACCGGATCGGTCGTGCCGACGCCCACCTCGCCGGCAAGATTGCGGCCCCAGCAGTAGAGTCCGGCGGGGTCGTATGCGCAGGTGTGGTCGCCCGGGAACGGTGCGGAGAAGAGCGGCGCGGCGGGCACGGGTGTGGGTTTGAGCCGGTCGGTCGTGGTGCCGTCGCCCACCTGCCCGAATTCATTGGCGCCCCAACAGAAGGCCGTACCCTCGCCCTCGATGCTGGCACAGGTAGTGTTGGCGGCGGCATGCAACCCGCCCACCAGCGGCTGGTCTCCCGGGTCGGGGTTCGGCCCGGAGCCGTCGCTTCCACACGCGGCGAGCGCCCACAGTCCCGTGACCCGAGCCGTCACGAACGCCGCATACAGCCACCGTCGCTCACTCATGCGCTCTCCTGGGGATGGGTCACCATGTCTGGTGCCGGCTCACGTCGGTCCTTCCTGCCCGATCGGAAGCGCAGGCGGACTGCGTCTCCACCCGCTGTCCTGGTGATGGAAGACGATGAATCTCTGGGGTCAAGCCGGAATCAAGCGCCGTGGCCGATCGGCATCCGATAACTACTCATGCCACAAAGCGGCCGCAGCGTGACGGTGCGCCAGTTCTCTGCTGGGGGCGACGGTGGAAGGGGGGTCAGGGCGCCAAGCTACGGATGGCGGGGCCGGGCGTCAATGGCAGCTCACGCACCATCGGAGGTGACGCACCAGTAGCGCTCCGGCACAAGTGCGGAGGACACGAGGCTCGCCCCGTGTTCCCGTCGAGCACCCCTCGTCTAGCCGTGGGGCATGCCCGCCAGCCGGTGCGGCATCTGCACGATCGCGTGGCGCACCGCGATCGCGCCCGCCAGCATGAGCCCCAATGCCACGGCGACCCCGACAGGGCCGCGCGCCCCGACGAGCAGGAACGGCAGGAGTACCCCGGCGCCGATCGCAAGCAGCGCCAGGCCCGCGATCCCGTCGGCACCGTGAGCCGCCCGGAGCGGAGCGCGGACATCCCTGGCCAGAAGCACGATGGCCACCAGGTTGAGCGCCAGCAGCAGCCGGGCCGCGAGCCGGAGCCCGTCCATCAGCGCGGCCTCGTGCCCCGTGAGCGTGGCGAGCAGCAGCAGCGCCGCCGCGCCCAGGCCGAGCGCCGAGTTGATCAGGTAGCCGCCCAGCCAGCGCGCCTCCTCCCAGCCGCGCTGCGCCGTGGTGCTGAACAGGACTCCCTTGTATGCCGCCACGATCACCGCGAGCACCGACCCCACCGCGAGCAGGATGCGGCGCACCAGGTCGAAGCCGACGCCCCCGATCGCGAACGGCAGGACGCTGGCGACCGCGAGCAGGGTGACGGGGACCGCGTAGGCGGCGAGCACCCAGGTGCCGAGCGACATCGGCGAGCTGGGCTTCCAGACCCGGAGCATATGATGGAAGCGCTTCGGGTCGCCCAGGTCGAGCACCAGGGAGACCAGGTCGCCGAGCAGGAAGAGCAGCGCGAGCGGGTACACCAGCGGCGCCAGCGGTCCGAACGCGACCGGGTCCGCCAGCTCGCCGATGGCTCCCACCAGGAACAGCCCGGTGCTCAGGTTGTTGAGCACCATGTCGAGCGTGACCAGGCCGTGCCAGTTGGGCGGCTTGGTCACCGGCCGGCTCTGGTAGCCGACGATGGTGGCCTGCTGGGTCTGGTCCATGTTGGTCGGGGCGGTCATCCGTGCGCGCCTCCGAGCAGCAGGGCCAGGATCAGGACGGCCAGCGACACGAGCCCGCTCACCAGCGCCCGCATGTAGTCGGCCTTCATGTGGAGCCAGGGATTCACCGGCGTGTCCGGCAGCCCGTAGACCGCCGGCTCGTCCACCAGGAGATAGAACGAGTTGAGCGAGGAGTAGGTCGGGGCCGGGCGGTCGCCGTAGAGATAGGCGTCGGTCTCGCCCAGCCGGTGCAGCTCCTCCACCCGGGAGCGGGCCCGCTCCAGCAGCTCGTCCACCGGCCCGAACTGGATCGACGCGGTGGGGCAGGCTTTCGCACAGGCAGGCTCGAGGCCGTCGCGCTGGCGGTCGAAGCAGAGGGTGCACTTGTGGGCGTGGCCGTCGAGGGTGGCGCGGGTGATCACGCCGAAGGGGCAGGCCGCGATGCAGTACGCGCACCCGTTGCAGATGTCCGGCTGGATGTAGACGTTGCCGAACTCGTTGTAGATGATGGCGCCGGTGGGGCAGGCGTGCTGGCAGGGCGCGGCCACGCAGTGCTTGCAGACGTCGCTCATCATGAGCCAGCGGTCGGGGTGCCCGGCGCCGCCGTCCCCGTCGAACTGCTCGATGAACTTCACATGCCGCCACGAGGTGGCGGACAGCCCGCCGGTGTTGTCGTAGCTGTTGCCGATCCACTTGAAGCCGTCGGCGGGAAGCTGGTTCCACTGCTTGCAGGCGACCTCGCACGCCTTGCAGCCGATGCACACCGTGGTATCGGTGTAGAACCCCATCGCCGCGCGCGGCTCGGGCGGCGTGCCCCGGCGGAAGGGCTCGAGGAGCGGCAGCCCTCGAGGCGGATTGGCTCCGGCCGGGCGCCGGGTGACCTCCAGCTCATTCATCGCCACGGACGAACCTCCCCTCGGGCTGCGCCGCGTCCGGCGTGTCCGGCACCCGGCTCCGCGTCGGCCACGTCCCCTCGCGCCGCGTCGGCTTCGGCTTCCCGCCCTCCCGCCGGCCCGCGCGCACCCGGCAGGCGAACGACTTCACCTCGTGCATGCTGACGTTGGGGTCGGCGACGATCGAGGTGAGGTCGTTGGCGTTGTCGCCCACCACCTCGCCGGAGAAGGCCCAGTGGAACGGCAGGCCGACCTGGTGGATCATCCGGCCGCCGATCCGCATCGGCCGCAGGCGACGGGTCACCATCGCCCGGGCCTCGATCCGGTGGCGCGCGGTCTCCACCGTCAGCCACCCGCCGTGCACGATCCCGTGCTCGTCCGCCAGCTCCTGGCTCAGCTCGACGAACATCTCGGGCTGCAGCTCGTTGAGCCAGCTGTTGAAGCGGCTCATCGGGCCGCTCAGGTAGTGCTCGGTGAGGCGGTACGTCGTCGCCACGACCGGGAAGTCATCGCTGGGCGTATGCGCGATCCGGTTGAGCGGCCCCTCGAAGTAGCGCACCGTGGGATTGGTGGTCTGCTTGGGGTACACCAGGTTCCGCACCGGCGACTCGACCGGCTCGTAGTGCGCCGGCAGCGGGCCGTCGCGCACGCTGCCGGGCGCGAACAGCCAGCCCACGCCGTCCGGCTTCATGATGAAGGGCTGGTCGCCCGCGATGACGTCGGTGCCGGTCGCGCCGGGCGGCGGCCGGTAGTCGGGCGGACGATGGATGTCGAAGTCGGGCACGTCGTCGCCCACCCAGCGCCCGGCCTGCGCGTCCCACCAGACCAGCTTCTTGCGCTCCGACCAGGGACGACCGTCCGGCGCCGCCGAGGCGCGGTTGTAGAGCACCCGCTTGTTGGCGGGCCAGGCCCAGCCCCAGTCCGGCTGCAGCGGGTTGGGGCCGAGCTTGCGCTCCCGCGAGCGGTTCCGGCCCGGCTCCGGGTACACGCCGCTGTAGATCCAGCAGCCGCACGCCGTCGAGCCGTCGTCCGTCAGCTCCTCGTACCCCGACACCAGCCGGGGGCGGCCGGTGTGGGGGTCGATCTCGTCGGTGCAGTAGCCGTTGATCTCCTGGAGGACCTTCTCGAGATCCGGCTCGTCGGTGATGCGGCTCAGCGTCCCGTCGGGCAGGCGCTCCGGATGATCGCGCTGGTAATCCCAGGTGAGGTTGAGCAGCGGCTGGTCGCGCGGATCGGTGGACCCCGCGTAGAGCTGCTTGAGCCGCCTGCCCAGGTGATAGAGATACCAGGCGTCGGAGCGGCTGTCGCCCATGGGGTCGAGCGCCTTGTCGTGCCACTGCAGCATCCGCTGGGTGTTGGTGAGGCTGCCTTCCTTCTCCGGCGAGCTCGCGGCCGGGAGCATGAAGACCTCGGTCTTGATCTCCGACGCCGGCGGACCCTCGGGATCGTCCCGCCAGAAGACGGCGCTCTCGATCTCGAACCAGTCCACCACCACCAGCCAGTCGAGGTTCCGGAGCCCGGCGCGATGGAGCCGCGCGTTGGGCGCGCCGCCGGCGGGGTTCTGGCCGAAGAGGAAGTAGCCCTTCACCTGCCCCTTGGCCATGCGCACGAAGTAGGGGAGCTGGGAGTAGTCGGCGTCGGGGCGGGGGAGCCACCTGAAGCCGAAGTCGTTCGCCGGTGTCGCGGCCGGACCGTACCAGGCCTTGAGCAGGCTCACGATGTAGCTGCGGAAGTGGGACCAGCCGCCGGTCACCTGGCCCTCGTCCTGCACGTACGTGTCGAGCCGCTCGTGCCGCTCGTCGGCGCAGGGCTGCGGCAAGTAGCCCGGCAGGCTGTCGTACAGCGTGGACACGTCGGTCGAGCCCTGGATGGTCGAGTGTCCCCGCATCGCCATGATGCCGCCGCCCGGCCGGCCCATGTTGCCGAGCAGAAGCTGGAGGATCCCGGCCGCCCGGATCATCTGCACCCCGGTGGTGTGCTGGGTCCAGCCGAGCGCGTAGCAGATCGCGGTGGTGCGCTCGGGGCCGGAGTTGGTGCAGAGCAGCTCCGCCACCCGCACGAACTCGTCCTGGGTACAGCCGCAGACGTCGGAGACCATCCCCGGGGTATACCGGGAGAAGTGCCGCTTGAGGATCTGAAAGACGCAATTGGGATCCTGCAGGGTAGGGTCGGTCGGCCGAGGCTCCGGGTCGCAGGCCGTGGTCGCCTGGCGGGTACCCGCGTGCGCGCTCGGTCCCAGGTCCAGCGCGTGCCCGTGCATGCCGAGCTCCTGGCGATGCATGCGGTACAGCGGGGTGGCGCCGGTCCACGGATCCTCTTCGGCCTCTTCCGGCGTCTGGGCGTAGCTCCAGTGCCCGTGCCGCGCGTCGTAGTGGCCGGTGCGTCCGTCGCCCGCGTAGCCGCTGAACAGCCCGTCGAGGTCCTCGGTGTCCCGGAACCCCTCCATGATGATGTCGGACGCGTTGGTGTAGTGGAGGACGTACTCCTTGAACCAGCGGTCGTGGGTGATGACGTAGTTGATCACGCCGCCGAGGAAGGCGATGTCGCTGCCGGCGCGGATCTGGACGTGCAGGTCGCAGAGGGCGGAGGTGCGGCTGTAGCGGGGGTCCACGTGCACCAGGGTCGCGCCCTTCGCCTTCGCCATCATGGGGTAGCGGAAGGCGACCGGGTGGGCCTCCGCCATGTTGGAGCCCATGAACAGGATGCAGTCGCTGTGGGCCAGGTCCTGCTGGTAGTTGGTGGCCGCGCCGCGGCCGAAGGACGTGCCCAGACCGGGCACCGAGGCGCTATGTCATATGCGCGCCTGGTTCTCGATCGAGATGACGCCGAGCCCGCCGGCGAACAGCTTCTTGATGAGATAGTTCTCCTCGTTGTCGATCGTGGCGCCGCCGAGGGTGCCGATGGCGCGCACCGAGTTGAGCAGGTGGCCACGCTCGTCGCGCCCGGTGAAGTCGGCGTCGCGCACTTCCTTCACCCGCTCGGCGATGCGGTCGAGCGCCCAGTCGAGGCTGCGCTTCTCCCAATGGTCCGAGTAGGGCGCCCGGTAGAGCACCTCGGTCACCCGGTGCGGGTTGACCGCGAGCTGGTAGGTGTTGGCGCCCTTGGGGCAGAGGGTGCCCTGGTTGATGGGGCTCTCGGGATTGCCCTCGATGTCGATCAGCTCGCCGGCCTTGGTGTAGATGAGCTGGGCGCAGCCTACCGCGCAGTAGGGACAGAGGCCCTCGGTGACGGTGGCGCCGCGGAGGCGGGACGCCTTGTCGAGCGCCTGCCGGCTGTAGGGCTGATCGGAGGACGGGGTGCGGGACCAGCGGGGGACATCGGACATGGGAGGGCCTCGGTTCAATGCGCGGACGGACGAACCTTCAGCGGTAACCTACCCCGGCACGGAGGGGATCGGTGAGGGCGAGCGCACGCTGGGGGTGTGAGCGGGATCACATGGCGGGCGGACGGGCGGAGGGTTCATCTGGGCTCAATAATTTTTGGCCGCACATGAACGCAGAACACGCAGATGAGACGGAGAAGGCGGCGGGGGGGTGTGGTCGAGAAGCGCGAGGGCACCGGATATCGGGCCGCGATCACCCTACCAATACGCATGCGTTCATCTGCGTTCTCTGCGTTCATCTGCGGCCCCCTTTAGTCACCGGCCAACTTCCGGGGCCATTTCGAGCGCATCCGAAAAACGTCAGCGGGTCGATGCGGTGCCCCGAAGCTCGGGGAACTCCTCTTCCCGATACTCCGCCGTGCCGCGCTCCCCGGTGCGGGCGCGTTCCTCCTCCAGCTTCCGGAGCTCCACCCGCCGGATCTTTCCCGAGATCGTCTTCGGCAGGTCGGTGAACTCGATCCGGCGCACCCGCTGGTAGGGCGCGAGCCGCCGGCGCACGAACTGGAACAGGGCGAGCGCGGTGGCGCGGTCGGGGGCGGTGCCGGGCCGGAGCATCACGAACGCCTTCGGCACGCCGAGCCGGACCGGGTCGGGCGCGGGCACCACCGCGGCTTCCGCCACGCCCGGGTGCTCCACTAACGCGCTCTCCAGCTCGAACGGACTGATCCGGTAGTCGGAGCTCTTGAAGACGTCGTCGGCGCGGCCGACGTAGGTGATGTAGCCGTCCGCGTCCCGCCTGGCGACGTCGCCGGTGTGGAACCAGCCGTTCCGGAAGGCCTCGGATGAGCGGGATTCGTCGTCGAGATAGCCGGCCATGAGCCCCATCGGACGGGGGTCGAGGCCGAGCACGATCTCGCCCTCGTCGGCCTCGTGACCCGCGTCGTCGAGCAGCGCGACCTTGTAGCCCGGGAGCGGCCGGCCCATCGAGCCCGCCTTGACCGGCTGGCCGGGCGGGTTCCCGACCTGGCAGGTCGTCTCGGTCTGCCCGTAGCCGTCGCGCACCGTGATGTCCCAGGCATGCCGGACGCGCTCGATCACCTCGGGGTTGAGCGGCTCCCCCGCGCTCACCGCTTCCCGCAGCCGGACCGGCCAGCGGGCCAGGTCCTCGCCGACCAGCATGCGCCACACCGTGGGCGGCGCGCAGAGGGTGGTGACGCCGGCGGCGACCAGCACGTCGAGCACCCGTCTGGCGTCGAACCGCTCGTACTGATAGCCGAACACCGTCGCGCCCGCATTCCAGGGGGCGAAGGTGCTGCTCCAGGCGTGCTTGGCCCAGCCGGGGGAGCTGATGTTCCAGTGGACGTCGTCCTCCCGGAGCCCGATCCAGTACATGGTCGAGAGGTGCCCCACCGGGTAGCTCTGGTGGGTGTGCAGCACGAGCTTGGGGAGCGCGGTCGTGCCGGAGGTGAAGTAGAGAAGGAAGGGATCGGTCGCGCGGGTGGGGGCATCGGGGGCGAACGTCGCGGACTCCGCGAACGCGTCGTCGTAGTCGTGCCACCCGGGACGCCGGGCTCCGACGACGATCCGGGTGCACTCCCGCGCCTGCTCGTCGAGCTTGGCCGCCCCGTCGGCGTCGGTCACCACGTGGCGGATGGCGCCCCGGGCGAACCGGTCGGCCAGGTCGCTGCGGCCGAGCTGGGTGGTGGCGGGGACCACGACCAGGCCCAGCTTCATCGCGCCGAGCAGCGTCTCCCAGAGCGGGACGACGTTCGGCAGCATGAGCAGGACCCGATCGCCTCGGCGGGCGCCGAGGGCGCGGAGCCGGTTGGCGACCTGGCTGCTCCGGGCGGAGAGCTCGGCGAAGGAAAGGACGGCGTCATCGGCGCCGTCGCGGACCAGGCGAATCGCGGCGCGGTCATTGCCGGCCGCGTAGGCGTCGAACCAGTCGAGCGCCCAGTTGAACTCGTCGAGCACCGGCCAGCGGAACTCGCGCATCGCATCGTCGTACTGCTCGCGCCGGGCCAGCAGCAGGGCCCGCGCTTCCCGAAATGCCGTCGCCCCCATACCACCTCCCGCGTGCGGCTGGTGCACGCCGCAATTCTGCTCGCCGCTCCGGCCTGCGCAAGTGATCTTTGGGCTACCCCGCGCGCCGGTACCGCACGACCACCACGCCGGTAGGGCGAAGCCGCCCTCGGTGTCCTGGTCCTTGCCGCCGGGAGCCTGGTCACGCCGTCCAGGTTGATGGACTCGGCGACGATCAGCGCTCTCATGCGCCTTCAGTAGACGGTTACAGCCAGCGTGGCACCCTGTTCATGAATTCCCGGTATTCCCCGCCGAACGTCTCCTCCAGATACCGCTCCTCCCGTGCGATGACTCCGTAGCGCACCAGCAGCAGCGCCGGCAGCAGGGCTGCCAACACCCAGCCGGACGCCACCACCAAGCCTAGTCCAGCCGTCACCAGCGTCTGCCCGAGATAGTCCGGATTGCGGCTGAAGCGGTAGGGTCCCGAGCGCACCAGCTGACGGGTTTCCCGCAGCGGCGTCACCGGTGTTTCCGCTCGGCGGAAATGGATGACCACGGCGGTGCTCAAAGCCAGGCCCGCGATCACCAGGCACCATCCGGCCAGGCGGGCGACGAGGCTGTGCGGAAAGGGCGGTAGCGGCCGAAGTGCCTGGAGCACCAGACCAACGGCCAACGCACCCAGAAAAATGAACGGCGGCGGAGCCAGCACGGACGGACCCGGCCGACTCATCGCTCTTTCACCGCGCGACCATGCGGCCCTGTCGCACCAGGTACCAGAGCAGCACCGCGGCGATGGGAACTCCGACCACGGTCCGCGGGTCCCCCCGCACCAGCGCGTTGACCAGATCTCCAACCAGGTTGGTCACCAGCAAGGCCGTCGCGAGGCGGTAACCGGCGCGCCTTCCGGTCCAGAGGCCGATAGCCGCCCCGACGCAGGCCAGCGAGACCGTCGCCATGAGCAGCACGCCCCATCCCCCGAGTGGGGTGAGCTCCTCGCGGGCCGACGGGCGGAGCCGCCATACCGGGTCGAGTAGGCCGCCGGGCATGGCGAGCATCAGCATCGTCGTCCCGCTCATCAACGCGCCGAACACGAAGAACAGGCTGAGTGCCGTAATCCCGGCGGAACGGCGGCCGACCGTCAGGCGCGCCGAGCCTTCCAGGCCTGGACCAGGCCCATGAGGCTGACCCCGAAGACGAGTCCGGCGGCGAAGATCAGCACGAAATCGACGCTGCGGACGCGGGGCGCGGCCTTCTGAGCGGCGATCAACCCGACGAGCATCGGCGCGAGGAAGACGGTGAAGTGGCGGCGGGTGGGCTTTTCGGCGGTCATGAGCTGATCGACCTCCCTTCCGGCAGGTTCAGGACGCTGGTGGATCGCAAAGGCCGAACGAGAGGGCGGCGTCGTGGAGGGAGCCGTGCCACTGGTCGTCCTCGCCCATCGATGCCTCGCCCAGGGACACGGCACCCCAGGGCTCCTGCGGGCCGAAGCCGTCCTCACAGTACACCACCGCGCGCTCCCCGTCTTCCAGCCGGGCCACGATGCAGCAGAGCCGCGTGGCGCCCAGCGCTCCGTACTCCCAGGCGAGAGAGACGAACGTGGGCTCCACCACCAGGCGGGCGAGGTGGTCGCGACAGGCGGAGTCGGGGATCCGCTCGAGCTGAGCGGTGATCAGCGCCTTCATGGCCGCGACGCTGCGGGACATGGGCGACTAGGGCGTCGCCGCGCTGTCGGCTTTGGCGGCGAGCACCGGCCGAGGCGGCGTCAGAAGCTGGTCGGGGCTGGAGTCGCGCGGCGCCGCGCCCGCGGCGGGAATACGGGGCGCCAGCGTCCAGCAGGTGGTGGCCGCGCGGAAGGAGCAGTCGCTGTCGGGCCCCGGTCCGGCGGAGGACCGGGAGGCCGGCGCGACGCCGGCGGCGCAGCCGGTGAGCAGCAGCGCGGCGAGAGTTGTGGCTGGTATCGGTCGGGATGCGCTCATGGTGGTCTCAGGCGGGTGGCTCGCCTCCAGGTGAATCTCCCGCATATAAAGGAAAAGCGGGAGTCCCCGGAAGCCCCCGCGTTCCCGCTGGCGGCATCGTCGGATCTCTGCGGCGAACGTACCGTCGCCTTAGTTCCGGGGCGACATCCCCGCCTGCCAGCACCGCGCGGGGCCCTGCTGGTAGTAGTCCTGGAGCGGGCAGTGCTCCACGCTGGTCCCCGGCGCGCCCGGGATCACACCGGTCGTGTCCCGCTCCGCCACGCCGACCACCGTATCAGGCGTCACCCGGTAGCGGACCAGGTGGGTGCGCTCGGCCGAGATGGGGGTGCCCGCCACCAGCTCGTTGGTGCTGCCCACCCGCTCGACGCGGAGCGCGCCGGGGCCGGCGAAGATCTCGCCGAGGTAGCGGTAGCCCTTGGGGGAGAGCTGGCGGAAGAGCAGCCAGGGGCCGGCGCCGATGCCGAAGACCGAGGACTCCGACACGGCGAGGTCGGGGCGCCCGTCGCCGTCCACGTCGAGCTGCATCCGCAGCAGGTCGGTGCGGTCGGGCGGGTGGGCGAAGAAATCGTCGTCTCCGGGATTGAATCCTTCGACGAAGGCCCGGACCGGATCCGGGATCGTGTCCACCGTCGGGGCGGAGGGATCGGGGATGCTGTCCACGTCCTGGGCCCGTCCCCGCGCCGGCAGCGCGAGCACGAGCAGGGAGAGCGAGACGAGCGACCGGAGGCGCAGGGGGTCAGGCTCCGGCGAAGGCCCGCTCCGGCGCGTTCACATCGATGGCCATCTGCTATCTCCGTAAGCACGAGTCGTCTACCGGCACGATGCGCCGCCCGGTCCGGAAGTTACATCCGGCTCAATCGCCCGGGAGCAGGATGACCTTGCCCCTCGTCTCCCGCGCTTCCAGCCGCCGGTGGGCTTCGGCGGCCTGGTCGAGCGGATAGGTACGGTCGATCGTCACCCGCAGCGCGCCCGATGCCGCCCACTCCTGCAGCTCGCGCCGAGCGTCCTCCCACCGCTCCGGCGGGTCGGCGGCGAGCCAGAAGGCGGTGACCTGAAGGTTGCGCCGGTAGAGCGCGTCCGGCTGCACCGGATCGGGGGGACCGCTCGAGTCCCCGAACCAGACCAGCCGCCCGTACAGGGCGAGCGTTGCGAGGCTCGCCTCCTGGGTGTCGCGCCCCACCGAGTCGAACACCGCGTCCACCCCTCGTCCGCCGGTGGCCCGGCGCACCCGCTCGGCCAGATCCCGCCCGTAGGTCATCGGCGCCGCCCCAGCCGCCTCGACCAGCGGCAGCTTGGCCGCGCTCGCGGTCCCGAACACCCGGACGCCGCGGCGCACCAGCAGCTGGACCAGGAGCGCGCCAACGCCGCCGGCCGCGGCATGAACCAGCGCCGTGGCGCCGGCGGGAAGCGACGTGCTGGCGTACGCCAGGCCATAGGCGGTGAGGCCCTGCGCCGGCAGCGCGGCCCCCGTGGGGAAGTCGAGCTCGTCGCGCAGGTGGAAGAGCGCCGAGGCGGACACGGTCGCATACTCGGCGTAGCAGCCGCTGGTGCGCATGGCCCAGAAGGCGACCCGTCGGCCGTGCCAGACCGGATCGGTGCCGGGCCCGACGGCCTCGACCACGCCGGCGGCCTCGTTGCCGGGGGTCCAGGGCAGCGGCGGCGGATCGTAGACTCCGCGGCGGCGCTCGGTGTCGGAGAAGTTGACCCCGATCGCCCGGAGACGGACCAGGACCTCGCCGGGCCCGGGGTCCGGGACAGGCCGGTGTCCGGTGCGGAGCACATCCGGCGCACCTAGTGAGTGCACGACGATCGCACGCATCACGAGCCTCTCTCTCCCTTGCCGCCCAGCGGCAAAGCTAAGCTGCCCCGAAGGATACGCCGGAGCAAGAAATCCGGACGGGCGGTCATTGGTGGGGCGGCGCGAGAGTGAAAGAATAGGCTCGGCCGTTGTGCCCAACCCTTCGAACCGAGGTGACACGATGTCTCGCCGAGCCGACGCACTCGCTGACCGTCTGGAGCAGGGGGCCAACGCCCTCATCACCCTCGCCGCCGGCCTGTCCGAGGAGGAGTGGCAGATCCGCATCCCCGGTGACGGCCGCAAGGTCGGCGTGACAGTGCATCACGTGGGGAACATGTACCCGATCGAGATCGAGCTGGCCCAGGCGCTCGCCTCCGGGAAGCCGATCGCCGGGGTGACCTGGGACGACGTGCACGCGATCAACGCGAAGCACGCCAAGGAATTCGACAAGGTGACCAAGGCCGAGGCGATCGAGTTCGTCCGCCGCAACAGCGAGGCGGCCTCGGCGGCCATCCGCAAGCTGACCGACGCCGAGCTGGATCGGGCGAACAGCGTGTCCCTCAACTCGGACGCGCCGCTCACCTGCCAGTTCTTCATCGAGGACCACGCGATGCGGCACAGCTACCATCACACGGCGAAGATCCGCGGGGCGCTCTCCGCGGCGAAGCTGGCGGTGGCGTGAGGCGGAGGGACGAACGGTCGGAGGGGCGGACGGTTCGTTCAGGGTGAGAAAAGCGAAGGGGGCGTCCCGATGGGGGCGCCCCCTTTGTTGTGTTTGGAAGTCTCAGCGGCGACCCTGCGCGCCGCCCGTCCGCCCGTGCTACAACCCCGCCCTCGCATACATCATCGACACCCCCGGCTCGCTCACCAGCGCCTGGTCCACGAAGTGGTGCCGCTGCGAGACCCACCATTGGGCGTCGGGGCCGCCGGAGTCCGCCCGGGCGACGAGCTGCCACATGGGCGAGCGGTAGCCGCTGGCGCGGGTGAGGAAGGTGTCCGCTGCCACGCGCACCGAATACCAGACCACCTGCCCGGCGCGGTCGGAGAAGACCGGAAGCCGAGCGGCGTAGCCGACCCGGAGCGGCAGGGACGACAGCGCGAGCGGGAGCATGTTCCACTCGAAGGGGCGCACTGCCAGCGGGTGCTCGCTCGTCCTGGGAGCGCTGTCGGCGGACGTGGTGGTAGTGCGGACGCTGCCGGCGCGGAACTCGAGGTCGACCACCCGGAACTTGTTGCTCGACTGCATCCGAATGGGGCTCAGGGTTGCCGGGTTCACCCAGCTACTGTCGACGGTCAGGGCGTTGGGCGTGTCGAAGGTGACCACGTGGAGCAGCACGGGGCGGCCGGCGACGGTGTCCGCGGTCAGCACCTCGCTCTGGCGGCCGAACGGACGGACCGAGTCGCCGCGGGTCATGGTGAGCTCGCGTCGCAGCTCGTAGGGGCGGAGCACGGCGGGATCGAGTGCCGGGCTCCCGGCCTGGACGGTGTCGGTCGAAGGGGGGCGGGGCTCCTGCGGCGCGCGGGTATCCGGCATCGGCGCCGTTGCGGTCGCGATGCCGAGGGCGGTCAGGAGCAGGAGAGTGGTGCGGAGCATGGCGGCCTCGGCGCTGCTGGGGGGTGCAATCGGGAACGTCTCTCCCGACGCGGGCTCGAGGGGTCTGGTTTCACGCGGGGCGGTGAGCGTAGATCGTGGACTAGCCACAGTTGAACACGGACGAAAAGCGATGGGGCCGCAGATGAACGCAGAGAACGCAGATCAACGCGATATTTGTTGTGGGTGCGTGCCCTGAGCTCGATTGCACATCGATGACTGCTCTTTACCTAGGTCTCCGCTGTCGACCACCCCAAAAATCATCCGTGTCTGCGTTCATCTGCGGCCCCGTCGCTTTTCATCTGTGGCTACCTCCGCGCATCAGCCCGGTTGACCCACCCCCTTGGCAGCCTGTGACGCGAAGACCCGATCGAGCTGGCCCGCCGGCGGATGAAAGCCGCGCACCGCGGCGCGGCCGAGCCAGATGAAGACCGCAAGGCAGACCAGCGTGAACGTGGTGATGGAAATGCCGAGCACCATGGTGTACCTCCGCTAAGGTTCGCTGGCGTACCCGCGTTGTCACAGTCCTGCGGTGTGGCTGGCGCGACGCGGACCGGCGCGATAGGGTGAACAGCTCAAACTCATCGTACTCGGACGACGCCTCACGGAGACCACCATGCCGACGATCACCACGCTCGATGGTACCGAGATCTACTACAAGGATTGGGGCACCGGACAGCCGATCGTGTTCAGCCACGGCTGGCCGCTCAGTGCCGACTCCTGGGACGACCAGATGTTCTTCCTGGCCGGCCAGGGCTACCGCTGCATCGCCCACGACCGGCGAGGGCACGGGCGGAGCAGCCAGTCCTGGACCGGAAACGACCTGGACACCTACGCCGACGATCTCGCGGCGGTGGTGACCGCTCTCAATCTGAAGGACGCAATCCACGTCGGCCACTCGACCGGCGGAGGAGAGGTGGCGCGCTACATCGGGCGCCATGGGACCGCACGGGTCTCCCGCGTCGTGCTGATCAGCGCGGCGACGCCGATCATTCTCAAGACCGAGGCCAATCCGAACGGCCTTCCGCCCGAGGCGCTCCAGAACCTGCTGGGCGGGATGCTGGCCGACCGGTCGCAGTTCTTCAAGGAGCTGTCGGTGCCGTTCTACGGCGCCAACCGCCCGGGCGCCAAGGTGAGCGACGGGATCCGGGAGAGCTTCTGGGTCCAGGCCATGATGGCGGGACTCGCCGCGGTCTACGGCAGCGTGAAGTCACTGGGTGAGAGCGACTTCACCGCCGACCTCAAGGAGTTCGACGTGCCCACCCTGGTGCTGCACGGCGACGACGACCAGATCGTGCCGATCGATATCTCCGGCCGTCAGACGGTCAAGCTGGTGAAAGGCGCGCGGCTGGTCGAATTCAAAGGCGCTCCGCACGGGATGTTCACGACCCACAAGGATCTCGTCAACGCCGAGCTGCTCAAGTTCTTCCAGGAGGACGGGGCGGCGACGGACACCAAGCGGGAGAAGGCGACGGCGGGACGGTTGTAGCCCGGAAACCCTCAAAACGCGAGAACCTCTCGTGTGGGGTGCGGTGCCGGCGATCTTGCTCCGCCGCTCCGCCCGTCAGCGTCCTCGCGCCGGCGCCTTCCGTCCCCACACCTGGAACACCCGTGGACAGGCTACCACCGTGTGCGGATCGCGGGTGAACTCGGTCAGCTCCTCGATCACCTGCTCGCACTCCTCCCGGCTCGCCACCTCCTCCAGCACCACCGAGTCGGCGATGTTGATCATCGTGCTCAGGCTCAGCTCCTTCTCCGCCGAGCGGCCGCCGAAGGTCGGCTGGATCAGGGTGACCTCGGCATCCGACAGGCCCGCCTCGAGGCACATCCGATACAGCTCGATACCGACGTTGGCGTCACCGCCCTTGCGGGCCACTACCCGGGTGTACAGCTCGCAGTAGCGGTCGTACGCCGGGTTGGGCGGCTGGCAGAAGGCGCCGGTGAAATCGATGTCTTCCAGCACCACCACGCCGTGAAGGCGCAGGGCCGCGACCATGCGGGCCACCATCGTGTCCCGCGGGGTCAGATGCGACACGATGAACCGGCCGTACACCACATCGTAGCTGTCCGGCTCGATCCAGGTGGTCACGTCGAGCACCCGGTACTCGACGTTCTCCAGCCCGGCCTTTCGGGCCTGCCGCCGCGCGGTGTCGAGCTTCACCGGATCGAAATCGAGGCCCACCACGTGCCCGTCCGGTCCCACTCGCTCGGCCAGCGCTCGGCTCACGTGTCCCGCTCCGCAGCCGACGTCCACGACGGTCATCCCCGGTCCCACGCCGGCGGCGTCGAGCAGCGCCTCGGTCGAAGGGCCCATGACCTGGGCCAGAAGATCGAGGCGGCGGGCACCATGCCTGCCGCCGCGAAGCGCGTATGCAGTGGTCATCTGACGACTCCATCTCTTTCCGTCTGGCGCCATGAGCCCTGATTCGGTAAGAACCGATCCCTAACTAACGCGGCGGGACCGACCCGCGCCAGACCACGCTTCAGTGCGACTGTGACGAAAGCGGCGGGTACCGGACGCCGTCGCGGAAGACCATGACGATGTCGCGGGTCTGATGGATGTCGGCGAGCGGATCGGCGGCGAGCACCACGAGGTCGGCGGCCATGCCCGGGGCAATCGTGCCGCGCATCTTCTCGATGCCGATGGCGCGGGCCCCGTTCCGGGTAGCGGCGGTGATCGCGGCGAGCGGAGAAAGTCCGGCCTCCACCAGCAGCGCCATCTCCTCGTGGATGTTGGGCAGCGTACCGGGGGCGTCCACGCCGATGCTGTCGGTCCCCGCCGAGATCGGCACGCCGGCCGCCCACGCGGCGCGGGTGACCTCGCTGCTCCAGTAGCGGATCTCGGGCGGCGCGTCGCCCATGACGAACAGGGTGGCATCCAGAATGGTGCCGCGGCGCGCCATGGTGCGGAGCAGGGATTGGATCCGGGGGTCGTCTACGCTGGGCGGCTGCACCTTCCGCCGTTCGGTGAAGCCGGGCATCGGCTCGGCGGTTTCCCAGGCCAGCAGCGACGCGTGCGAGAGCACGTCCACTCCCGCTGCCACGACCTCGCTGGGCCGGGCGGGGAAGAGCGTCGCATGGGCCCAGGCCCGGAGGCCCTGCCGGTGCGCCTCCTTCACCAGCGGCCGCAGCACCGGGGCCGACACCGCGGCGTACACCTTGATGGCCGTGGCGCCGGTGCCCCGCACCTCCGCGACGATCTGGGGCCAGTCGCTCTTGGCCGTCACCGCCCGCGCCCAGGGCGCCTGGCCCGGTGCCACACCCCGGCTGACCGCGAGCACACGGGGATCACTGAAGAACTCGGGCCCGGCGAAGACCGCGGCATAGTAGATCGCCGGGGACTCGATGTCGCCCACGAGCGCGGCGCGCGACAGCTCGGCGAGCGCCCGGCCATCGCCGGCCATGTCGCGTACCGTGGTGACCCCGCCGTGCAGGGCGTTCCGGAGCCGCTGGAGCACCAGGTCTCGCCGGTCCCCACCGCTGGGGTCGGTCGCCAGGTGCACGTGGGTGTCGATCAGCCCGGGAATGAGCCAGCGGCCGCGCAGGTCCAGCACCTCGGCGCCGGCCGGCGGCTCGACCGAGTCGGACGCGAACTCGGCGGCGATCCGCCCGCCCCGGAGCAGGACGGTCCGGTCGGCCCGCGGCTCGGCGCCGGTGCCGTCGATGACCGTGACGTGAGCGAGTGCCACCGGCACGGTGTCGGAAACCGCCTGGGCGGCTGCAGGGGCCGCGAGGAGGGGCCAGAGCCCCCAGCCGGCTCCGCGGCGAATCAGTGCACCGATGCTTGAAAGGATGACGCCTCCGGGCTAAGTAGAGGAAGGACTCACAGGGAGCGTGCCCTATTCCCGAGCTTCGGTTGTCCGTTGACCAGCCGGATTTCCGCTTGATCCTGGAGCAGGTTCCCGGCCTCTATCTCATTCTTCTGCCCGATCGTCCCCGTTTTACCATCGTGGCCGTGAGTGACGCGTATGCCAACGCCACCAACACGACCCGGGACAAGCCTGCCAGCATCATCGGACGGGCGATGTTCGAGGTCTTTCCCGACCCTCCGGACGACCCCAAGGCCACCGGGGTGCAGAACCTGCGAGCCTCGCTGGAACGGGCGCTGCTGCGCCGGACGGCTGATCTCATGCCGGTCCAACACTACAATATCCGACGACAGGACGGCTCCTGGGAGGAGCGGCACTGGTCCCCGCGCAACGTGCCGATCCTGGGTCCCGACCGCGAGGTCCGGTACCTCCTGCACGAGGTGGTGGACGTGACCAAGGTGATGAAGGCGCAGGCCGCCGAGGCGGCGGCCCGGGAGGCTGTGTCGGCCGCCGAGAAGGCGCTGACTGACGCCCGTGCCGAGCTCAAGCAGGAGCGGGCGCTCATCTACGACCTGCAGCGCGACACCGAGGAGCTTCGGACCCAGGGTGAAACGCTCCGCGCCGAGCTGCATAGGTTGGTGGAGCACAGCACGTCTCTCCGCCAGTACGTCAGGGATCAGCGAGTTGGCCGGGGAGAGGGAAAGAAGGACAAGTAGAGCAGACCCAATGGATCCGCTGGGACCCCTCCGGCGTTAATAGGGTGTCTCCAGCAGAGTGGATTACGTATATGCAGCGTAAGTACTTCCGCGCAGTGGGTTTGGCGGCCCTAGCCGGGCTCTCGGTGGTGGCCTTCCGACCGCGGGCGCCGCAGGCCACCGCGTTCTTTGCCGGCGGCTGCTTCTGGTCGATGCAGAAGGCGTTCGACGAGGTGCCGGGGGTGATCCGGACCACCGTCGGCTTTGCCGGCGCTGCCGCCGCGAAGCAGGTGAGCTATGAGACTGTTTCCGCCGGCGGGACCGGCCTCGCCGAGACGGTCAAGGTCGACTACGACCCGGGGCGGCTCAGCTACGACAGCCTGCTCCAGGTGTATTGGCACCATATCGATCCGCTCACGGTCAACCAGGCTTTCTGCGACCGCGGGCCGCAATACCGCTCCATCATCTTCTATGGTGACGCCGCCCAGAAGCGGCTGGCGGAGGCCTCCAAGGCGGCACTCGACCGCTCGGGCCGCTTCACGACGCCGGTGGTGACCGCGATCGAGCAGGTCACGCCGTTCCAGCCGGCCGAAGCGTATCACCAGGAGTTCTACAAGAAGTACCCCGACCGCTACGAGCGGTACCGGATCGGCTGCCGGCGGGACCAGCGGCTGGCCGAGCTGTGGGGCAAGACGACGACGGCGCAGGCCAAAACCGACAAGGGATGGGACCCGATGACCTTCACCAAGCCGGACAAGAAGGACCTCAAGCAGAAGCTGACCGCCGAGCAGTACGCGGTGACCCAGGAAGACGCGACCGAGCGGCCCTTCCATAACCAGTACTGGGACAACCACGAGCAGGGGATCTACGTGGATGTGGTGTCCGGCGAGCCGCTCTTCAGCTCGAACGACAAGTTCGATTCCGGCACCGGCTGGCCCAGCTTCACCCGGCCGCTCGAGCCGAAGAACATCGCCACCAAGAGCGACCGCAGCCTCTTCATGGAGCGGACCGAAGTCCGCTCGGCCCACGCCGACTCGCACCTGGGGCACCTCTTCGACGACGGCCCCAAGCCGACCGGCCTGCGCTACTGCATGAACTCGGCGTCGCTCCGGTTCGTCCCGGTCGATAAGCTGGAGGCGGAGGGGTACGGGGAGTACGCCAAGCTGTTCAAGTAGACGAACAGCGGGGAAGAGCTAAGGGCGAAAGGCGAAGGGGGACGCACCCAAGGGTCGGGCGCTTCCCCCTTCGCTTTTCGCCCTTCGCCGTTCGCCTTCTGTCCCTAGCGCTTCGCCTGCGCGATCAGGCTATCGGCCTTGGCGTTCGCCTCGCGAATGATGCTGGCCGATTTGCTGTCCGTTTCCTTCCGGAGCTGACTCGCCGCCGCGTTCGACGCCACCGCGCCGAGCCCCGTGCCTCCCTTGGCCGCGATCGAATCGGCCTGCTGGTAGCCTTCCTTCTTCACCTTCGCGGCCAGCGACTTGGCGTCGGCGCGGATCTTGGCGGCCTGCTTTTCCGCCTCGGCGACCGCCTTGAGCTTGGCCGAGTCCACGGTGGCGGTGACCTTCTGGGTCGCCGCCTCCTTCACCGCGTCGGTGGCGGCCGTGGCCACCGAGCCCGCGGCAGCCCCGACGTCGGCGCTGACCGACGGGCTGGTGACCGTGCCGCCCACCTTGAGGCCGAGCGCCACCGTCGGGGCCGACTTGAGGTCGAGCCCGGCCTTCGAGGCGAGCCCGGCGAGCGCGTCGTTCCCCGCGCCGATCAGGCTCTGCGGCACCTGGAGCTTGAGGTCGTAGTCCAGCGACTGGTCCAACCCGTTCGACCCGGACACCTCCATCTTCGTCCCTGCCAGCGCTACCGTGAACGGCTTCACGTGCAGCCGTCCGCCGTTGATGTCGAACCCCGAGTTGATCGCGTTGAGGGTCGGATTGCTCAGGAAGCTCAGCTTGGTGACGGCGGCCGCCTTTTCCAGCACCGGGAAGTCCTGGATCAGCACCTTGGAGGTCTGCAGGCTCCCCGCGCCGGTCACGCCCTTGAGCAGCGGCATCATGTTCTCTCCCAGCGCGCCCTTCAGCTGCAGGTCGGTGGAGAAGCTGCCCTTGGCGTACTGCGCCACCGGCGCCAGCATCTTGACCGTGGTGAGCTGGGCGAAGGCCGTGGGGATGTCGATCTTCTGCAGCTTGAGCCCCATGTCGAAGGTGGGCTTGGTGGTGTCCTTGGTCTCGTAGTACCCGGTCATCGCGATGCTCCCGCCCAGCGTGTTGAGCGAGAAGTTCTCCAGCGTGATCCGCTGGTCCTTGATCCGCAGTTTTCCGTGGGCGTCGCTCATCACCAGGTTGGTGTACAGGAGCTGCTTCACGGTCGCATCCAGCGCGAAGTCGATCTTGGGCGGTACCGGGATCACCTTCAGCTCGCCCTCGCCACTCTGCCACTCGTCCAGCACGAACTTGTTGCTGGCGAGCGACGCGCTGCCCTTGAGATCGTCATCCCGGAAGACGTAGCCCAGCAGGTTCTCCAGCGTCCCGGATGCGCGGAGGTCGCTGCTGCCCACGGTGCCGCTGAACGACTTGAGCTGGGCCCGCTCCGGCGCCAGCACCAGCGACGCCTGGGTGATGCCGAGCGGGTGGGGCAGCGCCTTCGACTTGACCGAGAGGTCGCGGATGTCCACCGTGCCCCGCGCCGCCACCTTGTCATACTGCCCCTTGTCCACGTACGACATCCGGGTCCGCACGGCCGCATTCGCCGAGATGACGCCGGCGAGCTGCTGCACGTTGTCGAGCTTGATGGTGCGGCGCAGATCGGCCAGGTCCACCGTGCCCTGCATCCGGGCGTCCACGTCGGGATCGCTGATCGGCGTCCGCAGCACCAGGACCGCGTCCAGCGGATTTTTCCCCAGCACCATGTGGAGCCGGCTCAGGTTGACCGTCGTGTTGTCGGCGCTGCCGCCGGGGTTGGTGATGCCGAGGTCGACGAAGATGTCCCGCGCGGGCAGCGGGAGGTCGGGGTAGCGGAAGGTGGCGTTGTCCACCTTGGTGCGCAGGTTGAACGCGGGGAAGGCGGTCTTGCCGTACTTCCCCTTCACCTTGCCCGAGAGCGCCAGCGAGCCGGTCGTCTTGACCGTGGCGAAGTCCTTGGCGTACACCGCCGGCACCAGCGAGAGAATGCTCTTGAAGTCGGTCTTGGGGGCGCCGAACGTCAGGTCGAGGTCGAGGTCGTCGCCCACCGAGGCGGCGGAGCCGGAGAGCGCCAGGGTCAGGTCGTTGAGCCGGAGGCCGCTCTGCTTGAGGGTCACCGCCTTCTTCACCATGTCCGCCGCCGCGTCCACGCTCAGGTCCACCCGCACGTGATTGAGGTAGGTGATCCCGGCGAACTCGACGGTGGCGGTGTCGGCGTGGGCCCGGGTCTCGACCGCCACCTGGTCCTGGCTGAAGTCGCCGCTCAGGGTCTGGCTCAGGCCCACGATGGCGGCCTTGAGCCGGGCGGCCTCGTTGTCGAACGTGATGCGCGCGTCGGTGAGCTGGAACCGCTTGAGGCTCAGCGCCATCGGCTTTCCGGCCTGGGCTGTCTGCTTGGTAGTGTCGGGGCGGGTGATGTTCCAGTTGGCGGTGCTGTCGTCCAGCGCCTTGAGCGCGAGCCGGGGACGGTCCAGGTCGATGGCCCGGACCACGATGGGGGCCGAGCCGCCGAGGCCCGCGCGAATGGCGCTGGCGAGATCCACGACGACCTGGAAGCGCGGGATGGCCGCCAGGGTGTCGCCCTGGAACTTCCCGATCCCGACGATCGAGAAATGCTCGAGCGTGAGGGTCAGGTTGGGGAAGTCGTGAAAGAAGCCGAGCCCGGCCGAGCTCCAGTCCACCTTGGCGAGCAGGGTGCGGTTGAGCTCGGTCTTGACCCGGTCGGAGATCTTCCCGGCGAAGAGCACCGGGACGAGCACCAGGAGCAGGAGGAGCAGCGCGAAGACGGCTGCGACGCCGATCAGAATCCGGCGCGCTGGTCGATTCATGGGGTGACCTCGAGGAGGTAGAACACCGCCGAAAAATAGCTCCATCCCCCTGTCGCAGCCCCCCACCTTTGCGGTATTCCGCGACCAGGCCGGCGACGCGTGCCGGCCGCCCGGTTCTCCATCCCCGCGTCATTCAACGACATACCAGCCGCCGCGACGGCTGGCACCGGCATTGCCTTCCTGCCTCCTCCGATTTTGCGACACCCGTGACGGCCGCTCCCCGCGGTCGTCCGCCACGTGCACTTCGGAGTCCGACATGCAGCGGAAGCGTCTCCTGCCGGGGGTCGTCTCCGGCGTCCTGGTCGTCATGCTTGCCCTGGCGGCCTGCGGGAAGGATGGCGGGGACGATCTGACCGGGCCCGGCACCGGCGGCAACACCGGTGGAACCGGTGGGACCGGCGGCGGCGGCGTCAACAACGACCCCGAGGACAACGGGGTCATACCCAACCCCGACGGGACCGTTCCGACGCCCATCCCGGTGGACACTTCGATCTATGTGCCGTCCGACACGGGCACCGCGGGCAGCGACGGGACCAGCACCGCCCTCGAGTTCCAGACCTCGGGCGCGGCTCGCTATGGGCTGGGGACCTGCGGCGCCAACGGCACCTGGACGGCCCCGAACGGCACCAGCTACGGGCCGCACAATCCCAACTGTATCCTCTATGCGACGGACAGCACCGCCGGCAACAACGGCAAGGGCCTGTGCGTCACCTCCGACGATGGTGACCCGGGCCTGTGGCTCAACCCGCAGCTGCATCCGACCTCGCCCTATCACAGCAACTGTCTCCGGCTGGGCCAGTCCACCGACGCGCTGGCGCTGAGCTTCCCGGCGCAGGCGGTGCTCTACACCGCCAACGACGGCTCGGGGGGAAAGATCCTCAACTTCGTCTACAACGGTGCGGTCGTCGCGCAGCTGGTCTACGACAAGAGCGCGGACATCACGACCGGCTCCGGCGTCCTGGTCGGCCACGATAACTTCGTGCCCTGGCGTTTCTGGTCCATCGGCTTCGGTCAGCAGGCGCTCAACTTCACCGGGGGGATCAGCAACGGAGACGTGATCTCGACGCTCCGAGGCTCGGGCGTGGGGGTGATCGCCTGCAACACGGCGGTGGGGTGCTCGCTGGTGACACTGAAGATTCAGTAGGATACGTTTAGCGTCTCCTGCCCCGAGGGGACGCGCATGACCCGCCGTGCCATGCTGGGCGCGCTCGCCCGCGCCTGCGCCGGCCTGCTGATCGCCGGCCGCGCGTCCGCGCGGCCGAGCGGACCCGGGGCCACCGGACCCCATCCCGATCCCCGGCCCGGCATCGACGCCTCCCGCCTGTCGCCGCCGGAGCAGGTGGCGAAGCATCCCGACGCGGTTCCCGCGTACGACGAAGCGCGCACCATCCCCGAGATCCTCGACGGCATCCGCTGCCAGTGCGGCTGCGCCGATCAGCCGGGCCACCGCTCGCTCCTCTCCTGCTACGAAGATGGCATGGCGATGGACTGCGAGATCTGCCAGGGCCAGGCCCGGCTCGCCTACCGGCTGCACGGCAAGGGGCAGACCCTCGACCAGATCCGCTCGGCGATCGACACCCGCTACGGGAGCTGAGCGGTGTTGTCGCGTCGCCTCGGGTCCATCGTGCTTCTCGCCGGTGCGCTGCCAGCCGTCGCCTGCGCCCAGGGACGACTGAGCGAGAAGGCGAGCGTGATGCAGCAGGTCGCCGGCACCACGATCACCGTCGAGTACTATCGCCCGGTCGCTCGCGGGCGGACGCTCTTCGGGGGCGTGGTGTCCTGGGGAGAGAACTGGACGCCCGGCGCCAACTGGGCGACGACGGTGACGGTGGATCACGACGTGCGGATCGAGCGGCAGCGCCTGCCCAAGGGCACCTACGGCCTCTGGATCGTGGTGCAGCCGGACAGCTGGGTGGTGAACTTCCATCGCCGTGCCCGGCGGTTTCACACCGACCGGCCCGACTCGAGCGACGTGGCGCTCCGCCTCGTTCTGCGGCCCGACAGCGGTCCGGCCACCGAGGTCCTCACTTTCGACTTCCCCGAAGTGGCGTCCACCACCACGACGCTCCGGTTCCGCTGGGGCACGGTGGTGGTTCCCCTCCACATCGCCATGGTGCCCCCGGCGCTCGCCCTGGCGACGGACCGGGCGCAGCGCCGGCCATACCTCGGCCGATACCGGCTCGAGATGCTGGCGCCGGGAGTGGGGAGGGGGGAGGAGCCGGGGAACACCGCGGTGGAGATCCGGGAGGCGGGCGATACGCTCATGTGGCGCGACCGGGAAGGGCGGCCGCAGTTCGTCCTGAGCCCGGCTGGCGCGGACGCCTTCACCCGGGCGTCGCGCGATTCGCTCGGCCAGTACTGGACCCAGCCGGGCGTGATCGTCTCCTTCACCCAGTCCAATGGGCGGGCCACCGGATTCGAGGTGCAGGTGGAGAACGGCGCGACGGAGTCGAGGGGGACGAGGTCGCCGTGATGCCGTCCGTCCGCATCATCCCCACGACGGAGTTCCACATCCCCGGCCTCCACGCCGCGCTCGACGAGGTGGCGAAGGAGCGCCGCTATCTCGCGTTCGTGGCGGCTCCGCCGCTCATGGCCACCCGGGAGTTCAGCCGCGCGCTGATGGGCGGCGCCGGGGTTCAGATGGTCGCGGTGACACAGGATGAGCGCGTGGTCGGCTGGTGCGACATCGTGCGGGTGCCGATGGAGGGGTTCAACCACACGGGCCGGCTGGGCATGGGCCTGCTCGCCCCGTACCGGGGGCTGGGCATCGGTCACCACCTCGCCCAGGCGGCGATCTCGGCGGCGAAGGAGTCGGGCATGACGCGGATCGAGCTGGAGGTGCTGGCGTCGAACGAGCAGGCGATCCGGCTGTACGAAAAGCTGGGTTTCCAGCACGAAGGGGTAAAGCACCGCGCCCGCCACCTGGACGGCGCATGGGACGACAACGTGCTGATGGCCATCCTGGCTACCTAGCTACCTACACCTCGCCACCTCCACGTATCTCCTTCTCGAGCTCCTCTACGTGCTCGCCGCGTTCGGCCTCGTCACCGGGCTCGTCGGGACGCGCCGTCACCTTCCATGGTGCGGCACGCGCCGGCGTCAGCCGGAGGCGGCGTTGCGGCAGGCCGGGGGCGGGACGGATCACGCCCGAGCTTCGGGCGGCGCTGGACGATCGGGGAGTGCAGCGGGTGCGCGGTGGAGGCCGGCCTCATCGCGCTGACCGTCGTGCTGATGGTGCTGAAGCCCTGACGCCAGAGGGGCCCAGCGACTGCAGCTGGCCTCGAGCCGACGCCACCTGTCCGGAGTCCCCGGCAACGCTGAGCACGCGTCGGAACGACTCTACCGCCGCGCCGGTATCGTGTGCTTCGATCGCCGCCCCGCCGCGCCGCTGCCAGGCATCCGCCAGGCTGTACCTCAGCTCTCCATTCATCGAGTCGAGCTTGAACGCCCCTTCATACCCATCGATGGCCGTCTGGACGTCGCCGGCCGCGAGGCTGAGGTCGCCGAGTGCCCTGTGGAGCGCCAGCTCGCGTGGGGCGCTCTGGATCCCTTGATGCAGGCGGTCCCTAGCGGTCTGCATCTCGCCGAGCGCCGCGTATGTCTGGGCCAGCAGCAGGTAGGCCGCGGCCGAATCGGGTCGTCGCTGGATCGTCTGCTCCAGCCGTTGGGTCTGCTCTCGAAGCGCTGACTCGCGGGACCATGTGCCCTGCTGCTTCATCCGTTCGATCACCACGTCCCGGCGTAGCAACGCGTATTCGCTTGCGCTGAGCGTGCGCGACCGTCCCAGAAGGGCGGCGACTGCAGCGAGCCCCACCGCAACCAGAGCCTGGCCCCGCCATACCCACGCCGCGATCCGGGGATGCGCAAGCACCCCGAGTACGGCCCCGGTCAGCAGCCCGCCGATGTGCGCGGAATTGTCGATTTCGGCGTGCAGGAACCCGTAGAGCAGGTTCATCGTCAGGAACGAGCCCAGTCGCCCGGTGAGCACCTCGGCCTCCTCACCGGTCCGCTCGCCGACCCACCCCGCAACCAGGAGCCGGCTCGCCACCCCGAAGATCGCCCCCGACGCGCCGGCGGCGACCGTCTGCGGGTGCACGGCCACGCTGGTGATAGCGCCGCCCAGGCCGGCCAGGAGATAGCCCGCCAGGAACGACGACCGACCGAACCGCTCTTCGGCGGGGGGACCGAGCGACGCCAGGCAGAGCATGTTGAGCGCGATGTGCACCAGCCCGATATGGAGGAACATCGAGGAGCCCAGCCGCCACCACTGGTGCCCGACCGTCAGGGGGCCGAGGGTCGCTCCCCAGTCGATGAGATCGAGCACGCTCGGGTCCAGCACGGAGACGCCCGACGCCACCATCGCGAGAAAGACCAGGATGTTGAGCGCGAGGAGGATCCGGGTCACCCAGGGGACCTGGGGTGCGGCGGGCTCGGCGGCGGTCACGGCGAACTCCCTTCGGGGATGGGAGAGCGTAGCAACCTACGGTCAAGCGGGACTCAAGCGTGCTCGGGATTCAGGCGGTACCCTCGACCAGCTTCCGGAAACGTGGGTTGGCGCGCAGGGGATCGAAATTCGGATCTATCCGAAGCCACCCGGGCGAGAGGTAATACGGCATCTTGAGCAGCGGCTCGAGCCGATCCATCGCCTTGTCCGGCTCGCCCACCAGGATGTAGATGCGCACGAGCTGGTGCTGCAGGTAGGGACCGAAGTACGCATCGTCGTCGACCGGCACCAACTTCACTGCGTGTTCGCCATCGGCGATCGCGTCCGCCTTCCGCCCGAGGTAGGCCAAGGCCAGGCCGCGGAAGACGTAGCTCTGCGCGTCGTCCGGCGTATTGCGGATCCGCTCCTCCATGGCGAGCCGAGCGGAATCGGCGTAGATCCGAACCTGGGCCATGTCGCCGCGATAGTGCAACAGCTGCGTCCGGATGATCGCCCATGTGCCCCGGTCGTCGAATGCGCCCGGCGTCAGCCGGAGCAACAGGTCCTGCATCTCCTGCGGGAGTACCCAGTACAACTCGTAGAAGTTACCGAACGTGGTGGCCAGCGCGGTCGGGTCATACGTCGGTCCCGCCGTCCGGACCACCTCCCGGGCCTTGTCCAGGTTACCCATCCCGAGGTAGGCCATCACCTTGTTCTCCAGCACCCCCGGGTTGTCGGGGGCGAGGGCGATGGACCGATCGGCTGCCGTAATCGCCTCGGAGTAGCGCCGCAGGCGGAGATAGGCGTGGGCGGTCCGGCGGGCGATCGTCACCGAGCGAGGATCGAGCGCGCCGGCGCGGCGGAAATGCTCCAGCGCCTCTTCCCACCGGCCGACGCTGATCTCGGCCAGCGCCGTACCCCCGAGCAGCAAGCCGTTGTTGGGGGCGAGGCGAAGGCCGCTCTCGTACTCGTGCAGAGCTCGCGGATAATCCAGCACGACGGACCCGTAATAGTCACCCAGTGCCAGGTATCCCTGGTAATGATTCGGGGTCAGGCGCAGTGCCCGCTCGGCCGCCTCGAGTGCCCGACGCTTGCCCTCCACCGTGGGGGTCCCGTTGGAGTAGAGCAGCGTCTGCGCGCGCGAGAGCTGGGTCCAGGCCTGGGCGAATCCCGAGTCGAGCGCAACGGCGCGCTCGTACAGGTCGATGGCAGGCCGGAGATTCACCACGGTGCCCACGCTCTGCGACAGCGCTTCGGCCTTGAGGAAGGCATCGTACGCCGCGGGATTTGCGGTCGGCCGCTCCGCCAGAGCGGCCTTCTGTGGCGTGCCGAGCGCCACGTCCAGCGCCTGGGCTACCTGCCCGGCCATCTCGGCCTGCACCTGGAAGACGTCGGTGAGCGAGGCATCGAACGGCTGCTGCCACTTGGTCGAGCCGGTGGAGACCTGGATCAGCTCCGGACTCACGCGCACATGACTCCCGCCGCTCGCCTGCTCCCAGCGGACGGTCCCGGTCAGGAGCCAGTCCACTCCGAGCTCGCGTCCGATCTCCTGGGGCGACTTGCTGCTCTTCTTGTACTGGGTCGAGCTGCTGCGTGCGGTCACCTGCAGGCCGGGCAGCGACGTGAGCTTGCCGCGGACCTCGTCGGTCACGCCGTCGGCGAAGTACTCCTGGTCGGCGCCGCCGAGATTCTCGAACGGCAACACCGCGAGCCGCTTGGCCCCGCCGGTCTCGGGAGCATCCTCCCGGTGCCGGAGCCAGCCGAACAGGATGCCGAGGCCGATCAGGAGGCCGAGGGTGAGGGAGCCGGCGGCAATGCGCGGGCGCGCGGGCGCACGGGCGGACGGTCGGGCCGCGGCTCCAGCGCCCGGCGCCTCGATGGTGGGTGCAGCCGAGCCGTCCGCCCGTGCGTCCGTGCGACTGTCCGCCCCCGCCAGCGCCTGTGCGAACTGGTCCAGCGACGCGAAGCGGTCCGCCGCGACCGGCGCGAGCGCGCGGCGGATGGCATCGTCCACCGCCGCGGGGATGTTGGGTCGAACGGAGCGCACGCTCGGCGGCGGCTCGGTCAGCCGTTTGGCCGCGATGGCCTGGGCGGTGCCGCCGGTCCAGGGCGCCTCGCCCGCGAGCATCTCGTAGAGCACGGCCCCCAGCGAGTACTGGTCGGTGCGGGCGTCGAGCGTCTTGTCGCCCGCGGCCTGCTCCGGGCTCATGTAGGCCGGCGTGCCGATCGCGAGCCCGGTCTCGGTGAGTGCCGCCTCCGCCCGTCCGCCCGTCCGCCCGTCGGCCTCTCCGCCCGACAACGCTCGCGCGATCCCGAAGTCCGCCACCAGCGTGGAGCCGTCCCGGGTGAGCAGGATGTTCTCCGGTTTGATGTCGCGGTGCACCACGCCGTGCTGGTGGGCATAGGCGAGCCCGCGGGCGGCCTCGACCGCGATCCGGAGCGCCACGTCCAGCGGGAGCTGGCGCTCCCGGCGGAGCCGGTCGCGGAGCGATTCGCCCTCGACGAACGGCATGGTGAACCAGAGCCGGCCGCCGACCTCCCCCGAGTCCAGCACGGTGAGGATGTGAGGATGTTGGAGCCGGGCGGCGAGCCGGATCTCCCGCTGGAACCGCTCGGGGCCGAGGCTGGCGGCCAGGTGCAGGTGCAGCAGCTTGAGCGCGACCGGCCGGTCGTGCCGGAGGTCCTGCGCCAGCCAGACCGTGGCCATGCCGCCGCGGCCGAGCTCGCGCTCGAGCGCGTAGCGGTCGCGCAGACCTTCGCGCAGCGCGGCTACCGGATCCGTCATGAGGCTCGTTGTCGAAAGGAAGTCCGGCCGAGCTCGCGCTCGGTGGTGTAAGTTCCCTGCAGTCCTTCTTGTAGTCGCGAACGGAGGTCGGTCATGGCCCGCCGGGTATAGGCGAGTGGGTGAGCACGCTGAAGTTAGAGCCGCCGGGGAGGGTGCGGTAGGGTACGCATCCGCGGCCAAGGTCCCCGCGGTTACCCTGGTGTTCTGGGTGCTCAAAGTCCTCGCCACGACGCTGGGCGAGACCGCGGGCGACACCCTGAGCATGACCTTGAACCTGGGGTATCTGGCTGCCACGGCGATCTTTGCCGCCATTTTCGCGGCGGCGGTCGCCGCCCAGATCGCGGCCCGGAGATTTCATCCCTGGGTCTACTGGTTCACCATCATCGCCACTACTACGGTCGGCACCACGCTCGCCGACTTCGCCACCCGGGACCTGGGCATCGGCTACGCCGGCGGGAGCGCGCTCCTCCTCGCCCTGCTGCTCACCTCACTCGCAGTCTGGTACCGCGCCCTCGGCACCGTGGCGGTCGAATCGGTCAGCACGCCCGCCGCCGAGATCTACTACTGGGTGACGATCATGTTCTCCCAGACCCTCGGCACCGCCCTCGGCGACTGGACCGCCGATTCGGCCGGCTTCGGCTACGGCGGCGCGGCGATCATCTTCGGCGGCCTGCTGCTCCTGATCGCCGTGGCGTACTGGTGGACCTCCATCTCCCATACCATCCTCTTCTGGTCCGCCTTCGTCCTCACCCGTCCCCTCGGCGCCGTCCTCGGCGACCTGCTGGACAAACCCGTCGACAAGGGCGGCTTCGCCTTCAGCCGGCCGCTGGCATCGGCCATACTGCTCGGGGCGATGGTTGTCTGTCTGGTCGTGTTTCCGCAGCGGGCGGCGGGGAAGGGGCACTGACGGTAAGGCGGTAAGGCGGTAAGGCGGTAAGGCGGTAAGGCGGTAAGGCGGTAAGGCGGTAAGGCGGTAAGGTACTAGCAGTTGCTCTGCGGCTTGCCGTGATCTGGGCTGCGGACGATGGCGCGAGCGAGTCCCCAGATCAAGCGACCGACCTCGTCGCGCTCCGCATCCAGACGAGTCCACTCACTGGCAGATAGCAAGCCTCGATCCCGAGCAAACATCAGCAGATAGCAGAGCTCCGCGAGAGAGCCTAGCGCAATGTCCACATACCTTCTCAGCTCTCTCGGACCTCGCTTGGCAATCCCCTCGGCCAGGTTCGTCGGAACCGAGAGGGACGCGCGTCTGACCTGAGTCGTCAATTCGAACCGTTCACTGCGCGGCCACCGATCGCTCGCATCGTAAACGTCCAGGGCCAGCCGATGCGCCCGCTTCCACGCCTCGAACCTCTCAAATGGTATCATCCCTCAAGCTGATTGCGGTCTTACCGCTTAGAGGACCATTCCGCCGAGCATCTTACCGCCCTAGCGCCTTACCGCTCTACCGTCCTACCGCCTTACCGCCTTACCGCCTTACCGCCTACCGCCCTACCGCCCATCCATCGTCCTCTGCAGCAGCAGCCGCGCCTTCCTCCAGTCGCTCTGCACCGTACGATCCGACACGCCACGCAGCTGGGCGATCTCCACCAGCGAGAACCCGCAGAAGAAATGGAGATCCACCACGCCCGCGAGCTTGGGATCCACCTGCTCCAGCGTGTCCAGCGCCGCGCTCAGGCGCTCGAGCGGCTCAGTGGCGGGCAGCGCGGCGCCGACCACTTCCTCGGCCAGCGTGGTGAGCTGGAACTCCCCACCCCGCTTCACCGCGCGGCGCCGCCGGACGTAATCGATCAGCAGCCCGCGCATCACCCGGGAGGCGTACGCCAGGAACCGCTCCTTGTCCGGGAATCGGGCGCCATCGCGCTCGGCCAGGTCGAGGTAAGCCTCGTGCAGGAGAGTCGTGGGACTCAGCGTGAGGTCGCGGCCGCCGCGGTTCAGCTCGCGCTCGGCCATCGCGTGGAGCTCGCGGTAGAGCGCGGCGAACAGCTCGCCGGCCTTGACCGCGTCGCCGGCGTCCGCGGCGAGGAACAGCTCGCCGATGGGGGCTCGGGGAGTGGTCAGCGTTCGGGCAGGCTGTCCGGGCGCTGGAGATACCGGCGGTACTCCTGTGCCCGATCCGGTTTGCCCCACGCTTCGTAGAGACGCACCAGCTTGCCGACGTCCCGCTGGGTCAACGGATTCCCCAGGCCCCACTGGGCGCGTTGACTCTCGAACACATCGAGGATGATCCGCTCGGCTCCGGCGTAGTCGCCCCGAGCCATCCGGAGCTCGGCGGCTTGAATGAGGCTGGCCCCGTACATGTAGTGATGATCCGTGCCGTAGATCCGCTCCGCGACGTGGTTGGCCGCCTGCAGGTCGGCTTCGGCCCGGGCAGTATCGCCGCGCTGGAGCTCGCTCTGGGCCAGGCCGAACAGGGCTTCGCCGGTCAGAACGTGTCCCGCAGGGTTGATGCGTCTGCCGCTCGCGATCGCCTGGTGGTACAGCGACTCCGCCGCCGCCAGGTCACCGCGATTCTGGAGCAGGTCCGCGAGGTGAAGCACGTTGATCATGACCTCCGGATGGTCGGGGCCCGCGGCTCGCCGCTCGATCGCGATGCCCTCACGCAGCAAGCGCTCCGCCCCCGGCTTACCCTCGAGGCGCAGCACGTCACCCAGCTCGGCGCTCAGCTCTCCGACCTCGGGGTGATCGGGGCCCAGGCGGGCCCGGTTGAGTCGGAGCGACTGGGTGTACAGCGATTCGGCGGCCGTGCGGTCGCCGGCCATCATGCGTTGCCTGCCCAGGCGCCGAAGCGCCCGGGCCAGCTCCAGGGGATCCGTCCGCGGGCTCCCGCGCAGGATCCCGACCGCCTCGACCAGGAGAGAGTCCGCCTCGGCCGTATGGCCCGCCGAGGCCACACTCGGCGCCGCGAGCGCGATCAGCGAACCCAGGGCGGGATCGTCCGCGGCCAGCACCCGGCGTCCCGTTCGCAGCGCGACCCGGGCCAGCGAATCGGCCCTGGGCCGCTCGCTGTACTGCTCCTCGAGGACGAAGGCGCGCATGGCCTGGTCTTCCGCCAGACCGCGCCCGTCGTCGCCGGCTCTGAGGCGCAGCGCGATCGCGGAGTCGAGGGTGCTGCCGGCCTGATCGTAGAGTCCCAATCCCTCGTAGGAACGTCCGATCACCGCCAGCAGATCGGCCTGGAGGACCGGTTGCGCCCGCAGCTCGGTCCGGACCCGCACCACGGCGGTGTCCAGCACCTGGCGAACGGTGGTGACCGCCCCCTGCCCGCGGAACGGGTCGGGCGACCGCAGCAGCTGCGTCACGAAGTCGGAGACCTGCTCGGCCCGGTTGCGCTCGGTGGCGGTTCGGGCCATCTGAACGGCCAGCACACCGGCAAAGGCGGCCAGCAGGACCGCCGCGCCGCCCGCGAGCGACACGGCGGCGGTGTGCCGCCGGAGGAACTTCGCCGCGCGGTAGCTCCATCGGTCGGGCTGGGCCTGGACGGGGAGCCCACCGAGATGGCGGCGGAGATCCCCGGCCAGCGCCTCCACGCTAGGGTAGCGCCGCTCGGGCTCCTTCCGGAGCGCCATCAGCACGATCATGTCGAGATCGCCACGAAGCCGCCGGCGGAGCCGCTCTGGTGAGGCGCCGGCGGACGGGGGATCCACCGTCCCGTCCAGCACGGCGCGCTCGACCTCCCGCTCGTGGCGGCTCGCGAGCCGGTACGGGCTCCGGCCAGAGAGCAGCAGGTAGAGCATCACGCCCAGCGAGTACACGTCGCTGGCGACGGTCACCGGCTCGCCCCGGATCTGCTCCGGACTCGCGTACTCGGGCGTGAGCGGCCGGCGGCCGACCTGGGTCAAGGTGGCCTCGCCCGCCTCACCCTCGGCCAGCAGCTTGGCGATGCCGAAGTCGAGCAGCTTGACCGCGCCGTCGCCGGTGACGAGCACGTTGGACGGCTTGAGGTCGCGGTGGACGATCAGAGTGCGGTGGGCGTACTGGACCGCGTCGCACACGGCGAGGAAGAGCCGGAGACGTTCGTCCACCGGCAACCGGCGCCCCTCGCAGTAGCGATCGATCGGCTCGCCCTCGACGTACTCCATGGCGAACCAGGGCAGGCGGTCACCGGTGACGCCGCCGTCCAGCAGCTTCGCGATCTGGGGATGGTCCAGCGTGGCGAGGATCTGCCGCTCCTCGAGGAAGCGGCGCACCAGGTGGGGGTCGTCCATGCCGCGGCGCAGCAGCTTGAGGGCGACACGTTTCCGGAACTGATCGTCGTCCCGTTCGGCGAGGTAGACGACGCCCATGCCGCCGCGGCCGGCCTCGCCCACGATTCGGTATGGGCCGATTCGGCCGCCCGCGGGCGCCGCCTCGGCCTCGGCGAACCGCACCAGCGCATCCACCGCGCCCGGCGCCTCGCTGGGCAGCACCCGCTGGGCAGCGGCGTACGCGGCCGCCAGGCGCTCTACCGCCTCCCGCAGCTCGGCGTCGTCGCCGCACCGCTCGGCCAGCCAGGCGGCACGCCCGGCGGGGCCGACCTCGAGCACCCCGTCGAGCAGCGGTTGGATGGTACGCCAGCGTTCCTGGGTGATCGAGTCCCGCATGGAACGCTGAACATGCGGCCCGGCCGGAGCCCCCGCAATGCGTGCACAGAACTGCGCGCGGCGCCCGCCGTGGGACGCCGCGTCAACACGTCCGTGACCGCCTTACCGCCTACCGCCTTACCGCCTACCGCCTGACCGCCCTACGGCCCTACCGCACGCACGTCAGGACCGGCCCCCCGCTCGTCACCCGCGGCACTCCGTTGACCAGATCCGCCACGAGGAGGCGTTGCACCCGGAATCGACCGCCGTCTGCCGAGCTCAGCATGTCCTCGATCCTCAGGATCTCGTTCCGGCCGTTGAGGATGTCCTCGACTCTGCCGCGTCCGGCGAACCCGTCGCTGGTACTCATATCCTCCTGGATTTTGAGCAGCTCGCGCCCGTCCTGGTCGATCACCCCGATCGTGCCCGAGATCGTGACGGTCATCGTGAGCCCGGAGCAGGGGTTGATATCATCGAACTCCTCGAACAGCGGGACCTCGAACCGGGTCGCGGCCGAGAGGGTGGGGGTGGTGTCCGGCGACACCGGCGTGTCGGTACAGGCGGCCAGCACGAATCCGGCGGTTCCGATCCAGCGGAGCATTCGCGGCATGGAGACCTCTTGCTCGGGTAGACCAATAGGGAGCACCTGATTGGAGATCGGATTTCGGCACTCGAACCCGAAAGGCGGTAGGGCGGTAAGGCGGTAAGTTGGTTCCTGAACAAGGAGCCTCCGGTGTGCTTGACACTGGAGGGTCGCGGATTTCATAGAGCTTCGCCTTACCGCCTTACCGCCTTACCGCCTTACCGCCTTACCGCCTTACCGCCTTACCGCCATATTCCTGCCCACTCCCATGCAAGACCCCCGGATCCGCCTCGCCACCGCGCTGGCCGACCGCTATCGCTTCGAGCGCGAGCTCGGCCAGGGCGGGATGGCGACGGTCTATCTCGCCCAGGACCTCCGGCACCACCGCCAGGTCGCCATCAAGCTCATGCGCCCCGAGCTGGCGGCCGTGATCGGCGCCGAGCGTTTCCTGAGCGAGATCAGGACCACCGCCAACCTGCAGCACCCCCACATTCTGCCGCTGTTCGATTCGGGCGAGGCCGACGGCGTGCTGTACTACGCCATGCCGTTCGTCGAGGGTGAGTCGCTTCGCGAGCGGCTGGTCCGCGAGAAGCAGCTGCCCATCGGCGACGCGGTGCGGATCGCGAGCGAAGTGGCGAGCGCGCTCGACTACGCCCATCGCCACGGGGTGATCCACCGCGACATCAAGCCGGAGAACATCCTGCTGCACGACGGCTCGGCGCTCGTGGCCGACTTCGGCATCGCGCTGGCGGCGAGCAAGGCGGGCGGCACCCGGATCACCGAGACCGGGATGTCGGTCGGCACGCCGCACTACATGAGCCCCGAGCAGGCGATGGGCGAGCGGGAGATCACCGCCCGGAGCGACATCTACGCCCTCGGCGCGATCACCTACGAGATGCTGATCGGTGAGCCGCCCTTCAGCGGGCCGACGGCGCAGGCGATCGTGGCCAAGGTGCTGACCGAGGAGCCGCGGCCGCTCATCCCGCGCCGGCGGTCGATCCCGGCCGAGGTCGAGGCGGCGGTGCTCACCGCGCTGGAGAAGCTGCCGGCCGACCGGTTCGGCTCGGCCCACGAGTTCGCGGCGAGTCTCACGGCCGAGCAGACCGGACGGCGCACCGGGGCCCGGGCACGGCCGGCGCGCGCCGCGGTTCCATCCTGGCGCCGCTGGGCCGTCCTGGCGGCGGGGCTCGGGCTGCTGGCCGGCGCCTACCTCTTGGGCTCGCGCCGGACCGGCGCTGCCGCGCTGCCGATGACGTTCGGCTCGACGGCCAAGGTGACCTGGGATCCGGTGATGGAGGTGCTGCCGGCGATCTCGCCCGACGGGAAGACCGTCGCGTACGCCAAGGGGTCGCCGGTCCGCATGCGGGTCTTCGTCCGCCCGGTGAGCGGCGGGCGCGACATCGCGCTCACCGACGACACGACCGAGGTGCAATCGCATCCGCGCTGGTCCCCCGACGGCAGCCGGGTGCTGTTCCTGGAGCGCGGCGGGGTCGTGAGCGTGCCCGCCACCGGCGGCCCCGAGACCGCGGAAGTGCCGCCGAGCTCGGCGGGACCGGTGATCTCCGCGGCCTGGTCGCCGGATGGCAGGCGGATCGCCTACGTGGTCGGCGACTCGGTGTTCGTCCACGACGCGCGGGGTGACTCGCGCGGCCTCGCGCGCGTGTACGAGGGCCATGGCTGCGCCTGGAGCCCGGATGCCGCGTACCTGGCCTGCACGTCGGGAAACGCGATCGCGCTCACCCCGGGGGCGCTGTTCGGCAACGCATCGCCCAGTCGGGTGGTCACCGTGCGGGTGCGCGATGGCCGCGTCGTGCCGCTCACCGACAGCCTCTTCGCCAACCTGAGCCCGGCGTGGTCGCCCGACGGGCGCTGGGTCTACTACCTGTCCAACCGCTACGGTCCGCGCGACATCTTCGCCCAGGCCGTGGGGGACGGCGCGCCGAGCGGCCCCGCGCTCCGCCTCACCACCGGTCTCAACGCCCACACCATCTCGCTCTCGGCGGACGGCCGGCGGCTGGCGTACGGCAATCTCGAGGTCGAGAGCGGGGCCTGGTCCGTTCCCATCCCGGCCCATCCGCCGGTTCCATCGTCGAGCGCGATCCAGCTGACCCGTGGATCCCAGTTCGTGGAGACGACGATCCTCTCCCGCGACGGCCGCTGGCTGTACTTCGACAGCGACCTGAGCGGGAACATGGACCTGTACCGGATGGCGATACCCAACGGTGCCCCGGAGCGGCTCACCACCGATTCGAGCGACGATTTCTGGCCCGAGCCGTCGCCCGACGGCCGGGAGGTTGCCTTTCACTCGTGGCGGGGCGGCTCGCGCGATATCTACGTCATGCCGCTCGACGGCGGCCCGATCCAGCGGGTGACGACGTCGCCGGCGCAGGACGCGATGGCGTCCTGGTCGCCCGACGGGAACCGTCTCGCCTGGGCCATCTTCACCGGACGGGGCGGGGTCTGGACGGCGCGGCGGGCGTCCCGCGGTGCGCCCTGGCAGCAGCCGATGCAGCGGCTCGACTGGGGTTTTGCCCCCACGTGGTCGCCCGACGGTCAGACGTTGGCCTTCAGCAGCTCGCTCACCTGGGGCTCGCTGTGGCTGATGCCGGCGGACTCCGGCGCACCCCGGCTCCTGGCCGATACGACCGGCCCTCGCGGGGTGCAGGGGGACCTGGCCCAGTGGAGCGATGACGGCCGTTTCATCTATACCCGCAGCACCGACTCGACCGGCACCAGCTTCTGGCGAGTGCCGCTCGGCGGCGGCGCGCCGGAGCGGCTGATGACGTTCCAGGGAGGGGAGCGATCGTCGGGAGGTTGGAGCGCCGCGGGCGGCCGGCTGGCCTACACGGTGTTCGAGGCCCGGAGCGACGTATGGGTGATGGAGGTCAGGACGCGGTGACCGACGCCGTCCAGCGCCTTCGCTCCGCGCTCACCGATCGCTACCGCATCGAGCGCGAGCTCGGCCAGGGCGGCATGGCCACGGTCTATCTCGCCTCCGACCTCCGCCACGATCGACCGGTGGCCATCAAGGTGCTGCGGCCCGACCTCTCCGCGGTGATCGGCGCCGAGCGGTTCATCCGCGAGATCAAGACGATCGCCCACCTGCAGCATCCCCACATCCTTGGTCTGATCGACTCCGGCGAAGTGGACGGCACCGCCTACTACGTGATGCCGTTCGTAGACGGTGAATCGCTGCGCGACCGGCTCCGGCGCGAGAAGCAGCTCCCGGTCGCCGACGCCGTGCGGATCGCCACCGAGATCGCCGCCGCGCTGGGCTACGCCCACCGGAACGGAATCATTCATCGGGATATCAAGCCCGAGAACGTCCTGCTGCACGACGGCTCGGCCCTGGTGGCCGACTTCGGCATCGCCCTCGCGATCTCCAGCGCCGGCGGCACCCGCATGACCGAGACCGGCCTGTCGCTCGGCACGCCGCACTACATGTCGCCCGAGCAGGCGATGGGCGAGCGCGAGATCACGGCCCGCTCCGACATCTATTCCCTCGGCGTGGTCACCTACGAGATGCTCGCGGGGGAGCCGCCGTTCATCGGGCCCACC
>DATEIR010000032.1:0-11399 GCA_035278885.1 Gemmatimonadales bacterium
CGAGCGGGCGCGCCCGGACCACTGCGCCGTGGTGGTGAACGCCACCCCGCTCGGTCTGGCCGGGGAGGAGGCGCTGCCTGTCGCCCCGGGTGAGGTACCCAGCGCGCGGGTGGCGCTGGACATGGTCTATCGCCCGGGGGAGACCGCCTGGGTGCGGACCCTCCGCGCCGCCGGCGTCCGTGCCGCCGACGGGCGCGCGATGCTGGTGGCCCAGGGCGCGGCCGCCCTCGAGTGCTGGTGCCCCGGCGTCGACGCGCCCGAGCAGATCATGCGGGCCGCGGTGGATGCCGCCCTTCGCTAGCCGGCTGCGCGCCGCGAGCGCCGCGCTCGCGGACCTGGAACGATGGCTCCTGCCGCCGGCCTGTCTCCTGTGCGACGCGCCGATACCCGCCCGGGAAAGCGACGCGCTGGTCTGCGGGGTCTGCGTGACGCGGTGGCGTCGGCTGCCTGACCCGCTGTGCGCCCGCTGCGGCCAGCCGCGGGTGCCGGAGGTCGAGTGTCGCATCTGCGCGGGGTGGCCGCCGGGCCTGGAGCGGGTGCGGAGCGCGGTCTGGCTCGAGGGCGGGGCGCGGCGTGCCGCCCACCAGCTCAAGTACGGCGGCTGGATCCGGATCGCCGAGCCGATGGCCGGTGCCATGACCAGCCTGGAGCCATTGACCGGGCGGGTATGCTTGATACCAATTCCGCTGGGCGGTCGGCGCCTCGAGGAGCGGGGCTACAACCAGAGCGAGCGTCTCGCGGCGGCCCTGGCGGAGCGGATCGATGGCGTGGTCCGGCCCGACCTGCTCCGCCGGGCACGCGATACGCGGACCCAGACGGCGCTCACCCCCGAGGCCCGGCAGGCCAACGTGGCGGGCGCGTTCGTCGCCCGGGGCCGGCCGCCCGCTCCGGCGGTGCTGGTGGACGACGTCTTCACCACCGGCGCCACCCTCGGCGCCGCCGCGGCCGCACTCCGGGCCGCGGGCGCGGGACGGATCGAGGCGGTGACGTTCGCACGCGCGGGAGAGCTGGTCTGACGGAGTTCTAAACCGGGAGAGGACGAGGACATGGCGATTCGAGTCGGCATCAATGGATTCGGGCGGATCGGGCGCAACGTGGTGCGGGCGGCCAAGGCGATGGGGGTCTCCGACCTCGATTTCGTCGCCGTCAACGACATCACCGATACCAAGACCCTGGCCCACCTGCTCACCTACGACTCGGTCCACGGCAAATTCCCGGGCGCGATCACGACCAATGCCGAGGGCCTGGTGGTGGACGGCGACGCGATGCGGGTCCTCGCCGAGAAGGACCCCGCCAAGCTCCCCTGGAAAGATCTCGGGGTGGACGTCGTGCTGGAGTCCACCGGCCGCTTCACCGACCGGGACCAGGCCGCGCTCCACCTGACGGGCGGGGCCAAGAAGGTCATCATCTCCGCGCCGGCCAAGAAGGAAGACATCACCGTCGTGTACGGCGTGAACCACGAGAAGTACGACCCGGCCAAGCACCACGTGCTCTCCAATGCGAGCTGCACCACCAACTGTCTGGTGCCGGTGGTCAAGGTCATCCTCGACCGTTTCGGCTTCAGCAGCGGGTTCATGACCACGGTGCACTCCTACACCAACGACCAGCAGATCCTCGATCTGCCCCACAAGGACCTGCGGCGGGCCCGGGCGGCCGCGCTGTCCATCATCCCGACCACGACCGGAGCCGCCAAGGCTACCTCGCTGGTGCTGCCGGAGGTCAAGGGCAAGATCGACGGCGTCTCGCTCCGGGTGCCGACGCCCGACGTCTCGGTGGTGGCGCTGACCTGCGTGGTCGAGAAGGCGACCTCGGCCCAGGAGGTGAACGACGCCTTCCGCCAGGCCGCCGCGAAGGGTCCGCTCCAGAGCATCCTCAAGGTGAGTGACGAGCCGCTGGTCTCGGTGGACTACATCGGCTCGCTCGAGTCGAGCACGGTGGACGCGCTCTCCACCAACGTGGTCAACGGCACCCTGGTGAACGTGACCTCGTGGTACGACAACGAAATGGGGTACTCGGCGCGGTGTGTGGACCTGCTCCGCTACGTGGGCGCCCGGCTGTGAAGCGTTCGCTGGAGACGCTCGACCCTGCCGGCCTGGACGGCAGGCGCGCGCTGGTCCGGGTGGACTTCAACTGCCCGATCAAGGACGGGGCGGTCGCCGACAACACCCGCATCCGTGCGGCGCTGCCGACCATCCGCTTCCTGCGGGACAAGGGCGCGCGGGTCGTGCTGCTCTCGCACCTGGGCCGGCCCAAGGGCGGTCCCGATCCCAAGTACTCGATGCAGCCCGTCGTCCGGGAGCTGGAGCGCCTGCTCGGCGCGCCGGTGACCTTCCTGGCCGATCCGACCTCGGAAGAGGCGGTCACCGCCACCCGTCGGCTGCCGCGAGGCGGGGTCGCGGTGGGGGAGAACACCCGCTTTTACCCGGGCGAGGAGAAGAACGACGCCGAGCTGGGCCGGCGATTCGCCGCCCTGGGCGACTTCTACGTCAACGACGCGTTCGGATCGGCCCATCGGGCACACGCCAGCACCGAGGCCGTCGCCCATCTGCTCAAGCCGGCCGTGGCGGGCTTCCTCATGCAGCAGGAGCTCCGCTACCTGGGCGAGGCGCTGCACCAGCCCAGGCGTCCCTTCGTCGCCGTGCTGGGCGGGGCCAAGATCAGCGGGAAGATCGATCTCATCGAAGCGCTGCTGCCCAAAGTGGACGCCGTGCTCCTGGGCGGCGCGATGGCCTGCACCTTCTTCAAGGCGATGGGCCTCGAGACCGGCAACTCGCTGGTGGAGGCGGACCGGGTGGACCTCGCCCGTGAGCTCATGAAGCGCGCCGGCGACAAGCTGGTGCTCCCCGGCGGCGCGGTGATCGCGCAGAAGCTGGAGCCGAACGTCGAGACCCGATCGGTGCCCCGCGACCGTATTCCCGCGGGTTGGGCGGTCTACGACATCGATCCCGGGACCGAAGCCGAGTTCGCCCGGCGGGTTACGGCAGCGGGAACGGTCATCTGGAACGGACCGATGGGCGTGTTCGAGACGCCTCCGTTCGACCACGGAACGCTGGCGGTCGCGGGCGCGCTGGCCGAGGCAACCAGTCGCGGCGCGGTGACCGTGGTGGGCGGCGGCGATTCGGCGGCCGCGGTGGCGCAGGCGGGCCTCGAGTCGCGCATGGCCCACGTATCCACCGGTGGCGGTGCCTCGCTGGAGTTCCTCGAGGGCAAGGAGCTTCCCGGCGTGGCCGCGCTGGACGAGGCCTGAGCCGGCATGGCGCGTCGCCTGATCTACGCCGCCAACTGGAAGATGCATCTGGGTCCGGCCGCTGCCCGGGAGTTCATGCAGCGCTTCCTGCAGCTCACCGCACCATCCCCCGAGCGCAGCCTCTGGTTCTTTCCGCCGGCAGTGGCCATCGCCACCGTGGTCGAAGCCGCCGCCGGCCGCCGCGATATCGTGGTGGGCGCGCAGAACGTACACTGGGAGCCCAAGGGTGCCTTCACCGGTGAGCTCTCGGCGCCGCTGGTCAAGGAGGCCGGCGCGCGCGTGGTGCTCATCGGCCACTCGGAGCGTCGTCACCTCTTCGGCGAGACCGACGACCAGATCGGGCGCAAGGTGACGGCGGCCCTCAAGGTCGGCGTGGACCCCCTGATCTGCGTGGGCGAGACCCTCGCCGAGCGCGAGGGCGGCCGCACCGAGCAGGTCATCCAGCGGCAGGTGCACGCCATCCTGGAGCGGGTGCCGCTTCCCGAATGGGAGCGCATCCGACTCGCCTACGAGCCGGTCTGGGCCATCGGCACCGGCCGGACGGCGTCGCCCGACGACGCGGCGCAGGTGCACGAGCTGATCCGGTTCGAGCTCGGGAGCCACGGCGTCGCGAGCCGGGTTCCCATCCTGTATGGCGGCAGCGTGAATGCCGGCAATGTCCTGGCCCTGCTGGCCCGGGAGGAGCTCGACGGCGTGCTGGTCGGCGGCGCGAGTCTGGACGCCGACGGCTGGGCGGAGCTGGTCGGTCTCGGGGGCTGAACCGCCGCTGGCCGCCCGCCTGCGGAACCGGTAGCTTCCACCATCCCCGTCAGGAGATTCCCGATCGAGCTCGAGGGCCGCCTCCAGGCCGCCATCGCTCCGACGTACCGCATTCTCCGCGAGCTCGGCGGGGGCGGGATGAGTCGCGTGTTCCTCGCCGAGGAGGCGCGCCTCTCGCGGCAAGTCGTGGTGAAGGTGCTGCCCCCCGAGATGAGCGCCGGCGTGAATGCCGAGCGGTTCGAGCGCGAGATCCAGCTCGCGGCCCGCCTGCAGCATCCCCATATCGTCCCGCTGCTCACCGCCGGCGCCTCCGGCGACCTGCTGTACTACGTCATGCCGTTCATCGCCGGCGAGTCGCTCCGGGTCAAGCTGTCGCGGGAGGGCGAGCTGCCCATTCCCGAGGCGGTCCGCATTCTCCGGGAGGTGGTGGACGCGCTGGCCTACGCCCATCGCAACGGCGTCGTCCACCGGGATATCAAGCCCGACAACGTCCTCCTGTCCGAAGGACACGCGGTGGTGACCGACTTCGGCGTGGCCAAGGCGGTCAGCGCTTCGAGCGGCTCCTCGTCCCTCACCTCGCTGGGCGTCGCGCTGGGCACCCCGGCGTACATGGCGCCGGAGCAGGCGGCCGCCGATCCGCACGTGGATCACCGCGCGGACATCTACGCGGTGGGGGCGCTCGCCTACGAGATGCTCTGCGGGCGCCCGCCGTTCACCGCGGTGAGCCCGCAGGCCATGCTCGCGGCGCACATCACGCAGGTGCCGGAGCCGGTCCTGCAGCACCGGCGCACCGTGTCGCCGGCCCTCAACGCCGCCATCATGCGCTGCCTGGAAAAGCGCCCGGCGGACCGCTGGCAGAGCGCCGCCGAAGTGCTGGCGCAGCTCGATGCCGTGCTGACGCCGAGCGGAGGGCTCACGCCGACCGCGCCGATGCCGGCGATTGGATCGGAGATCCAGCCCGCCATTCGGGTGCCGCACCCCGGTCGGACCACGGCATTGTTCGCGGTCGGCTCGGCCCTGATCCTGGCGATGGTGTGGCTCGCGGTACAACGGTTGGGCCTGCCGGACTGGGTGCTATGGGGAGCGGTAGCGCTGCTGATCGTCGGGTGGCCGGTGATGCTGATCGCCGGCGCCCAGGAGCGAAAGCGCGCGCTCGCGAAGACGGCCGGGATGCCCGCGCCTACGCCCACCGGCGGGCTGGCCCCCTGGCACAGCACGCGGCGCGCCCTGATGGGCGGGGGTCTGGCCTTCGGGGGATTGGCCGGGGTTGCGGCGCTCTACACCGCCATGCGACTGCTCGGCATCGGGCCGGTCGGGACACTGGTGGCATCCGGAGTGCTGAAGGACCGCGACAAGCTGCTCCTGGCCGATTTCGAAAACCGCTCCCCCGACTCCACCCTCGGCGCCTCACTGACCGAAGCGTTTCGGGTGGACCTGTCCCAGTCGCCCAACCTCCGCCTGACCGATCCGCAGGAAGTGAACGACGTGCTCCGGCGGATGCAGCGCCCCACCGGCGTCACGCTGACTCCCGCGCTCGCCCGCGAGATCGCGGAGCGCGCGGGCGTGAAGGCGGTGGTGACCGGACAGATCGACCCGGTGGGGCAGGGCTACGTGTTATCGGCCAGCCTGGTCGGCGCATCGGACGGCCGGATCCTCTCCGCGGTGCGCGAATCCGCCGACGGCCCCGGTGTGCTGCTGCCGGCGATCGACCGCCTCTCCAAGAAGCTGCGGGAGCGGATCGGGGAATCGCTCACCAGCATTCGCGCCAATCCGGCCCTGGAGCAGGTGACGACCGGCTCGCTGGATGCGCTGCGCAAGTACTCCGAGGCGCTCCGCCTCGACGAGGCCGACAAAACCGAGCAGGCCATCCCGCTGCTGGAAGACGCCGTGGCGCAGGACAGCGGCTTTGCCATGGCGTGGCGGAAGCTGGCGGTGCTGCTCGGCAACACGAGGACCTCGACCAGCCGCCAGGTCGCCGCGGCGACCAACGCGTTCCGATTCCGGGATCGACTCCCGGCGCTCGAGCGGGATCTGACCGCGGGGTACTACTACTACTCCGTCGAGTACGACCCGAGCAAGGCGATAGCGGCCTATCGGTCGGTGCTCGCCTCGAACCCCGAGAACACGCCGGCATTGAACAACCTCTCGATTCTGCTTGCCGAGGACCGGCATTACGTCGAAGCCGAGAGCCTGCTGACGCGCGCGATCGCCCTTGGACGCGCCGCGCCTTTTTACATGAATGCCGTACGGACCGAGGTCGCCCTGGGGCAGCTCCCGGCGGCTCAGGCTACCGTGGAGCGGTTCGCCCAGGTCACGCCGGGCTCCGCCTCCCTGCTCACCATGCAGGCATGGCTCGCCAGCGTGAGCCGCGACTACCCCGGAACGGTGCGGGCCTGGCAGCAATTGCGCGAGCGTTTCGGCGAATCACCTGCCGTGCGGCGCGTCGCCACCATCGGCCTTGCAGACGAGCTGCGGAAGCAGGGTCGGATGGCGGAGGCCGGTTCGCTGTTGCATGAGGCCATGGAGGACGCGGAGGCGGCCAAGGAGCCGGCGGATTACCTCGAGACGGCCGCCAACCTGACTGTGATGAACACGAGCTATCCGAGCAAGGGTGACCCCGCCGCGCCGCTCGCCCAGGCACTGGCCCGGCACCCGCTCTCGAGCGTCGACCCGCTCGATCGGCCCTACTCCTGGATCGTGTTCGCGTACGCCCGGGCCGGCCGGGTCGAGGAGGCCCGCCGCCTGCTTCGAGAGTATGAGACGGTCGTGCCCGCGGGACTTCGGGCCACCGACCCGGTCCGCTGGTGGGCGGTCGGAGCCGTCGCGGAGGCGGAGCACCGGGATGCGGACGCGTTGGCCGCCTACCGGGGTGGGTACGATCAGACCGGCGTCTGCGCGGTCTGCGGCCTGCTCGAGATCGCCGGCACCATGGAGCGGATGGGCCAGCCGGACTCCGCCCGGATGGCCTACGAGCGGCTGGTGACCCATCCGTCCGTCCAATCCGCAACGCAGTATGAGGGCTTCGCGCTGGCGCCGAGCTACAAGCGGCTGGGCGAGCTGTACGAAGCCAAGGGAGACCGGAAGAAGGCCGCCGACTACTACGGCCGGTTCGTGGACCTCTACCAGCACGCCGACCCCGAACTGCAGCCTGCCGTGCGTGAGGTCCGAGAGCGCCTCGGCAAGCTTGCCCAGGAGCCTGGAACGTGAGCCCCTCGAGTGTGACCATGACCCATCCCAGCGAGACCGACGCGCCGGCCGAGCGCAAGCCGCGCGACGACGAGATCGATGTCTATGGACTGACCCATCCCGGCCGTTCCCGCACCGAGAACCAGGATCACTTCCTCATCTGCTCGCTGCACAAGTCGATCGCGATCCACGGCAGCAGCCTGCCCGACTTCACGCCGATGCCGACGGGAGCCGATCGCGTCGCCTTTCTGGCCATGGTGGCCGACGGGGTCGGGGGCGGCGCGCACGGGGAGGAGGCCAGCCGGCTCGCCGTCGAGATGGCGACGCGGTACGTGACCGACTGCATGCGGTGCTACTACGCCGCGGACCCCGCCGACGCCGAGTTCATGGAGGCGCTGGAGCAGGCCGCGATCGCCGCGCACGACGAATTCCTCCGCCTGGCCGAGGAGGATTCCGAGCGGCGGGGGATGGCGACCACCCTCACGCTCTGGCTCGGCGCCTGGCCGAGAGCGTACCTGCTCCAGGTGGGGGACAGCCGCTACTACCTGTTCCGGGACGGCGAGCTGACCCAGCTCTCCCGCGATCAGACCATGGCGCAGGAGCTGGTGGACCTCGGCGTGATGACCCGGACCGACGCGGCCCGGAGCCGCTACGCGACCACGCTCAGCAGCGCGATCGGCGGCCGCCAGAATGCCCCGGTGGTGACCCGCCTGAGCAACGCGTGGGGCCTCGTCCATCTCCTCTGCAGCGACGGGCTCACCCGCCACGTGTCGGACGATCGGATCCGGCAACGCATCGCCGGCATGCAATCCGCGCGGGAGCTGTGCGAAGGCTTGCTGCAGGACGCGCTCGACGGCGGCGGGAGCGACAACATCACGATCATCGCCGGACGCTGCATCCCGAAGGACTCGGCATGACCCTGCTGTCAGACCCGGAGCTCCTCGCTCGCCTGGTCGCACTCGACAGCACCAGCCATCTCAGCAACCTTCCCCTCGCCCGGTTCCTGGCGGACTACCTCGCCAGGCCCGGCGTGCGGGTCGACCTGCTGACCTCGCCCGACCCGGCGAAGGCCAATCTGCTGGTCAGGGTCGGGCCCGAAGAGGCGGACGGTGGGCTCACACTCTCGGGCCACATGGACACGGTCCCCGCCGAGGAGCCCGAGTGGCGGAGCGATCCGTTCACGCTCACCCAGGAAGGCGACAATTACGTCGCCCGGGGGTCGGCCGACATGAAGGGGTTCCTCGCGCTCGCCGCCAATCGGCTGGCGGCGCTCGAGCCCACGCGCCTGCACCATTCCCTGGCGCTGCTGTTCACCCACGACGAGGAGGTCGGCACCGTGGGCGCCCGCCACTTCGCCGAAAGCTCCGACCGTCCGCCGATCCCGCGCGACCTGATCATCGGCGAGCCGACGAAGCTCGAGGTGGTCCGCCTGCATAAGGGAATGCTCCGCCTCCGCCTCACCTTTCATGGCGTCGCCGCGCACAGCGCCTATCCTCACCTCGGCCGGAACGCCATCGAGCCCGCGGGCCGAGCCATCGTCGCTCTCAGCGATCTCCGCGCGGAGCTCGAAGCCGAGCGGCCACCGCACGGCGAGCACTTTCCCAAGGTGCCGTTCGTGGCGCTGAACGTCGGGACGGTGACGGGCGGGCGCGCGGCCAACGTGGTTCCCGATCGCTGCGTCGTGCAGCTCGGCATCCGCCTGCTGCCCGGCACCAGCCCGGAGGCCGTGACCGAGCGGGTTCGCCAGGCGGTGCGCCGGGCGCTGCCGGACGAGGCGTTCAATCTCGACCACGTCAGCCTGAGCCCCGCGCTGATGCTCGCCGAGGACGCCGACCTCCATCGGGAGCTGTGCGACGAAGTCGGCCAGCGGGGAAGCCGGAGCGTCAACTTCGCGACGGACGCGGGATGGCTGCAGCAGGCCGGATTCCGCTGCGTGCTCTTCGGCCCGGGGAACATCGAGGACGCCCACCGGGCCAACGAGTACGTGCCCGCCGCCGACCTGCTGCGCGCCGGCCAGGTCCTGGAGCGGTTGATCGCGCGCCGGTGCCTGGCCGCATGACCGAAGCGGTCCTCGAGGCGGACCTCACCTGGGACGGGTCCACCTTTCGCACCGGGCTGCGGGTGCGTATCGACCCGACCGGGCGCATCGCCGCCGTAGATGAAGGGGGGCCCCCGCCGACACGACGGGTCCGCGATGCCGCGCTGCTCCCCGGTTTCATCAACGCCCATTCCCACGCCTTCCAGCGCGCGCTCCGCGGCTCCGGCGAGCAGTTCCCCGCCGGAGCCGGCAGCTTCTGGACCTGGCGGGAGGCGATGTACGGCCTGGTGGAGCGGCTCGACCGCGACACCCTGGGCCGGATCTGCCGCCAGGCATTTTCCGAGATGCGCGACGCGGGCACCACCGCGGTCGGCGAGTTCCACTACCTCCATCACGAGCGCCCCGACGACTTCGCGTTCGACGATGTGGTGCTTGCCGCGGCCGCGGAGGTCGGGATCCGCATCGTCCTGCTCCAGACTTACTACGCCACCGGCGGCATCGGGCGCCCGCTCACCGGCGGGCAGCGCCGGTTCAGCACCCAATCAGTCCAGGATTTTCTCGCCCGGACCGAGGCCCTCGCAGCCGGCATGCGCGAGCGGACCCAGTCGGCGGGCCTGGTGGCCCACAGCGTGCGCGCGGTCCGGCCCGACGACATCGCCCTCCTGCACCAGGCATCCCGCCGCTGGGGCGTGCCGTTCCACATCCACGTAGAGGAGCAGCAGGGCGAGATCGAGGAGTGCCTCGCGGCCTACGGCAAGCGCCCGATGGCGGTCCTGTGCGACACCATCGCCGACGCCGGCAATGTCACGGCGATTCACTGCACCCACACGCTACCCGGCGATCTCGCCCGCTATGTCGCGGCCGGCGGCCGGATCTGCTGCTGTCCCCTCACCGAGGGAAACCTCGGCGACGGCATCCCGGATCTGCGCGCGGTGCCGGCCGCCTGGCGGCGCCTCTGTGTCGGCTCCGATTCCAACCTTCGGATCGCGCCGATCGAAGACATGCGCTGGCTGGAGTACGGTCAGCGGCTCCGGGGCGAGCTCCGAGGGGCGCTGCCCGACCCCTCCGGCGCCGTCGCCCCCACGGTCCTGTCGGCCGCGACCGAAGGCGGGGCCGCGGCGCTGGGCCTGGAGGCCGGGCGGATCGCCGCCGGGGCCTGGGCGGACCTGGTTGCGATCGACCTCGCCACTCCGGCCTTGCGCGACGTGCCCCCCGAGCGTCTGCTGGACGCGATCGTGTTCGGTGCGGGCAACGAGGCGATCGCCGGCACCTGGGTCGGTGGCGCGTGGCGGCCGACCGGCGGCCGCGCTGGCGGGGTAGACCGGATATCCGTATCCTAGGCTCATCGGCACCACCCTCGACGCGCACCGGAGACCTCCCATGCCCGGCAGGCAGAGCACTGCGCTGCTCAAGTCCACCGCGCTCGGCACCCTCCTCCAGCTCATCATGGTGATCGTGGGGCACTTCGCGACGGGGATCGCCGGCGCCTTCGCCGAGGGCGGGATGGCGATCGCCGGGGTCACCGGCCTGCTGTATTCCATCTGGGGCGGGAAAGACTCCCTGGGCGGGGCCGCCCTGGGCGGGGCCGCGGCCGGCGGACTCTCGGCGTTTCTCGGGATCCTGGTCTCGCACTTCATGGGTGACGCGCCCGTCGCCCTCCTCCACGTCGGAACCGCCGGCTCCGCGGTCACCGGGGCGATCGGAGGCATGGTAGGGCGGGCCCTCTCCACTCCCTCGGGCATCGCGCATTAGCGCGGTTGACCCTCCCCGGGCCGCCCGCTAAACTTCCCGGCTGCCCAGGAGACCCTATGTTCACGTTGCTGTTGACGTTGCTCATCCTCGACGCGGTGCTGCTGTCGGTCGTCGTCCTGCTGCAGGCGGGGCAGGGCGGCGGGCTCGCCTCCCTCGGCGGCGGCACCACGGACACGGTGCTTGGTGGCCGGCAGGCGGTCACCATTCTGACCAAGGCCACGTGGTGGTGCGGCGGCATCTTCATGATACTGTCGCTGGTGCTCTCGCTCGTGCCTCACGGAGGCGGCTCCGCCACGCAGCTCCAGGAGCGTCTCCGCGCCTCCTCTCCGACCGCGCCGCAGCCGAGCACCGCGCTCCCGCTCGGCACTCCGAGCGAGTCGAGCGCGCCGTCGGGGGCTCCGGCTCCGGCCGCGACCG
>DATEIR010000033.1:0-2158 GCA_035278885.1 Gemmatimonadales bacterium
CCAGGCCCTCGGGGCGCGGCTGCACCGCGTATTCGATCGACAGGCCCCACTGGGTGCCGTAGCCGAGCAGCCGGCGGAACTGCTCCTGGTCCTCGGGGGTGGTGATGATGGCGATCTCGCGCAGGCCGGCGAGCATCAGCACCGACAAGGGATAGTAGATCATCGGCTTGTCGTAGAGCGGCAGGAGCTGCTTCGAGAGCGAGTGGGTGATGGGATAGAGGCGGGTCCCCGACCCGCCGGCGAGCACGATCCCCTTGCGTCCGCTCATTGGTGCACCCTCGCCTCTGGAAGCGTCGCATTGAGTGATGCGAGGCTTCCGCTTCCGGTGGCCCACCGCGACGGCCCGCGTCGCTCGCCAGGGAATGGCCCGCATGAGACCCGCCGCGCGGCGGGCGCCGGGAGGACATGACGGGCGACAGGCTGATGCGCCAGGGGTGACGTCCCGGAGCGCCGAACAATGAGCTTCCCGCGGCTCCTCCCGACCGGAGTCAGAGTAATGTCGAGAGAGGAGGCTTGCATATGGCTTTCGTGGCAGGACTGGACTGGGGCGGCGCACTGCACGCCGTCTGCGTCGTCGACGGGGGGAGCGGCGCGGTCGCCGAGCGTTTCGAGGCGCGACACGACGCCGAGGGCCTGCGCGCCCTGGTCCGGCGCTTGGCGCGGCTCGGGGATGCCGCCCTGCTGCCGGTCGCCATCGAGCGGCCGTCGGGGCTGATCGTCGATGTGCTGGTCGAGGCCGGCCATCCGGTGGTGCCGATCCACCCGAACGTGGTGAAGGCGGCACGCCCGCGCTACCGCGCCTCCGGCGCCAAGGACGACCGCGGCGACGCCTACCTGCTCGCCGACCTGCTGCGCACCGACGGTCACCGCTTCCGCCCGCTCGCGCTTCCTTCCGACGCGATCCGTGCCCTGCGCGCGCTCACCCGCAGCCGCGACGACCTGGTGGCGACCCGCGTCGCGCTCGCCAACCAGCTCACCAGCCAGCTCGAGGACTTCTGGGCCGGCGCCGCAGCGATCTTCGCCGATGTCGCGAGCCCGATCGCGCTTGCCTTCCTCGCGCGCTATCCCACGCCCCAGAGCGCCGCACGGCTGGGTGAGAAGCGGCTCGCCGCCTTCCTCGCGGCCCACGCCTACTGCGGCCGGCGGACGCCTGCCGAGCTCCTCGCCCGCCTGCGCACCGCGCCGGCCGGCCTCGCCGGCGAAGCCGAGGCCGAGGCCAGGGGCGAGGTCGTCCGCGCCCTCGTCGCCGTGCTCGCCCCGCTCGTCGCACAGATCGCCGAACTCTCCGCCCGCATCCGCCACGCCCTCGCCGAGCTGCCCGACGGACCCCTGATCATGAGCTTCCCACGTGCGGGGCAGATCTGCGCGGCTGCGATCCTCGCCGAGCTCGGCGAGGATCGCAGCCGCTACCAGTCCGCCGACCAGCTCGCCGCCGACGCCGGCCTCGCACCCGTCACCCGCCAGTCGGGCCGGTCCCGCGGCGTCGGCTTCCGATGGGCCTGCAACCGGCGCCTGCGTACGGCACTCACCTGCTTCGCCGACAACTCCCGCCACGCATCCGCCTGGGCCGCCGACATCTACGCCCGGGCGCGCGCCCGCGGTTGCCGGCATCCCCACGCCATCCGCATCCTCGGGCGCGCATGGACCCGCGTCCTCTGGCGCGCATGGCAGGATCAAGTACTCTATGACCCGGCCAAACACACCGCAGCCGCAGCCAGAGGTTGACACAGGCTGTCTCATGCCACCAGCCCGCGCAGCTCGAGCTCGCGGCGGGCCTCGGCGACGCGGTCGGTCGCCTCCTGGCGCGCCACCCACTCGGCGAGGTCGGTGAGGCCGGCGGCGAAGTCCTCGCGGGGCCGATAGCCGAGCATCACCCGCGCCTTGGCGAGGTCGGGAATGTTGTGGCGGATGTCGCCGGCGCGGGCCTGGTCGGTGATCTCGGGCTCGGGATCCGGCCGGTCCATCGAGGCGGCCTGCAGGCGCGCCACCTCCTCGATGGTGCGGTCCTCCCCGGAGCCGATGTTGAACACCTGGCCGTCGGCGGCGGGCTCGTCCAGCGCCAGCAGCAGCGGCCGGGGGCGCATCAGCGCGCGGGCCAGGCCGAGGGACTGCCACTGCCCGCCGGACAGCTCGGTGCCGTCGGCGTACCCGCGCCCGA
>DATEIR010000034.1:0-5942 GCA_035278885.1 Gemmatimonadales bacterium
ATGGCGAGGGCTACGAGAAGGAGCGGCGCGAGCGGCGAGCGGTCGGTGAGGGGGACGAAATCGGCCCGTGGCTGCGGCCGCAGCGCGCTATCGGGCACGGCGGGCAGCACGCTCGCCACCTGGATCGTGACCCGCGCGGGCGGCAGCGAGTCCACGCCGCCGTTCGCGCCGAGGAGCAGCGGGCCGGGCACATCCAGCGTGCGCGGCCCGGTCTCCCAGATGACCACGGGATACGCGATGTCGGCCGTCCCCCCGCGCGTCACCACTCTCGGCGCCCCCAGGAGCTCCACCGGCTCGTCGGGGCGCCAGTCGGCCGGCCGGACGGTACGTCCCGCCGGCAGATCGATCGTGCGGGTGACCCACACGGTGTCGCCGACCGTGGGAGGGCTGGCGGTACCGCTCTGGCTCGGGGTCATCCCCGGTGGATCCGGCGTGCTCGCTGGGCGAAGGCCCGTCGAAGCGGGAGCGCGTAGGGGGTACCGGTGGAGAGCGCGACCTGATCCGCGCCGGCCGAAGCGAGGATGCGGGCCCGCTCGTCCCGGCGCCGGCGGGCCAGCTCGCTCACCCGGCCGCGGACCTCGCGGCTGCCGGTGTCCACCAGCACCCGCCGGCCCGACTCGGCGTCGAGCATCTCGATCCAGCCGGCATCGGGGAGGTCGTGCTCGCGAGGGTCGTCCACCGTGATGGCCACGATCTCGTGCCGCGCCGCGAGCCGCCGGAGCGGCCGCTCCCACCCCTCGGCGATGAAATCGGAGAGCACGACCACGATGCTCCGGTGACGCAGCAATCGGCTCGCGTAGGACAGGCTGGCGGCCAGGTTGGTGCGCCGCCCCGCCGGCTCGAACGCCACCAGGTCGCGGATGACGCGCAGCGCATGGCGCCGGCCCTTCCGCGGCGGAATCACCCGCTCCACGTCATCGGCGAAGAGCAGCGCCCCGACCCGGTCGTTCTGGTAGGCCGCCGCCAGCGACAGCACCGCCGCGACCTCGACCGCGAGCCCCGCCTTGGTCATCGGCTCGCCGAACCGGGCCGACCCCGACTGATCCACCACCAGCATCAGGGTCAGCTCCCGCTCCTCGGTGAAGGTCTTCACGTACGGGCTGCCCAGCCGGGCCGACACGTTCCAGTCGATGGCGCGGAAGTCGTCGCCGTGCTGATAGGCCCGGACCTCGGCGAACTCCATCCCCTGGCCGCGGAAGACCGAGCGATACTCGCCGGCGAACAGGGTGCCCACCAGTCCGCGGGTGCGGAGCTCGATGGCCTTGACCTGGCGGAGAATTTCGGGGGAGACGCTCATAGAGGGGAACGGGGAAGGATGCAAGGGGAAGGTGGTTCCGAGACCGCGTCGAGCGCTCCCTTCCCCGTTCCCCGTTCACCCTTCCCCACGGTCACGGAACCTTCACGGCCCCCAGCACCCGCGCCACGACGTCATCCGTCGTCACATCCTCCGCCTCGGCCTCGAACGTCAGCACGATGCGATGGCGCAGGACGTCGGGGGCGAGGGCGCGGACGTCTTCGGGGACGACGTAGTTGCGCCCGCGGAGGAAGGCGTGGGCGCGGGCGGCCTGGGCCAGCGCGATGGAGGCACGGGGCGAGCCGCCGAAGGCGATCAGGGGCCTGAGGTCCAGCAGGCCCACGCCCGCCGGCTCCCGGGTGGCCCGAACCAGGTCCACGATGTAGTCGACCACCTTCTGGTCCATGTAGAGCTCGGCGATGGCGCTCCGCGCGGCCAGGATCGCCTGGGGCTCGAGCAGGCGCTCCACCGGGATTTCCTGCCCCCCGCTCATCCGGAGGAGCACTTCCTTCTCTTCGTCCCGGCTGGGATAACCCACCCGCACCTTGAGCATGAAGCGGTCGAGCTGCGCCTCGGGGAGCGGGTAGGTGCCTTCGTTCTCGATCGGGTTCTGGGTGGCCAGCACCAGGAACGGCTCCTCCAGCGTATAGGTGCCGCCGCCGATGGTGACCTGGTGCTCCTGCATCGCCTCCAGCAGCGCCGCCTGGACCTTGGCCGGGGCACGGTTGATCTCGTCGGCCAGGATGATCTGGGCGAAGAGCGGCCCCTTCTTCACGTGGAACTCCTGGGTCTTCTGGTCGAAGACCATGGTGCCGATCAGGTCGGCAGGCAGGAGGTCGGGCGTGAACTGGATCCGGGAAAAGCTGGCGTCGATGATCTGGGAGAGGGTCCGCACCGCGAGCGTCTTGGCCAGGCCGGGGACGCCCTCGAGCAGGATGTGACCGCCGGTGAGCATCCCCACCAGCAGGCGCTCGACCATGGCATCCTGCCCGACGATCCGGCGCGATACCTCCTTGAGGATGCGCGGGACCGGCAGCGACTCCGCCGGCTTGTCGGTCAGCTTCGGCGCGCTCACGCGAGTGGACTCCGTCTGAGGCGGTCTGGGTAAATTAGTGGAAACAGTCGACCTCTGTCATCCCGAGTGCGGCGCCCTCGGCCGGGCGCCGGGTGAGATTCAGGCCGGACGCTGCATGAAGCCGGCCAGATCCCTCGCTTCGCCCCGGATGACGCGCAGACGTCCGCGGCGACCCCCGAGCGACCGGTCTGACCCACCGTAACGGTGCAACTCAGGCACGGGTTTCACTCCTCCTCCGGCGTCATCCGGACGGCCCGGTAGAGCCCCGACACCTCGGCGGGCGTGAGCGGCCGAGAGCGGCCGGGCGGCAGGTCTCCCAGCCGAACCGGCCCATAGGAGAGACGAGCGAGTCGATCGACTTTGAGACCCATCGCCTCCGCCCAGCGGCGCACGATCCGGTTCCGCCCCTCGCTCAGGGTGACGTCGACGATGCTCCGGCCTTCCGAGCCGCTGCGAACCCGCACCTGCTCGGTCACCACCGGCCGCCCATCGATCACGGTGCGGCGTCGCACCGCCTCGGCGATTTCCGGGGTGGGACGACCGTGCACCAGCGCGGTGTAGCGGCGCGGTATCCGGTAGCGCGGGTGAGTCAGGCGGTGGACCGCTTCGCCGTCGGTGGTGAGCAGCAGAAGGCCGGTGGTCATCACATCGAGGCGGCCGACGTAGGTGAGCCCGGTCGGATCGGAGATGTAGTCGAAGACCGTGCGGCGCCCTTCCTCGTCGTCCGCGGTGGTGACGACGCCGAGCGGCTTGTGGAAGGCGAGCCAGCGGCGCGGCTGCAGCCGCACGGCTCGGCCCGAGACGGTGATCCGCTGGCGCTCCGGATCCACCTTCATCCCCAGGGTGGCCGGCTTCCCATCCACCCGCACCTTCCCGGCTTCGATCAGCTGCTCGGCGGCCCGACGGGAGGCGACTCCGGCGCGGGCCAGCGCGCGCTGGAGCCGCATGTCGCTCACGATTCGGCCTCGACGTACGCCGCGGCCTCTTCGCTTCCGTCCACGCTCGGGCGATGGGGCTGCAGGGCGATGGTGAGCTCTTCCGCGCGCGGCAGGTCGGCGAGGTCGCGCAGACCGAGCAGCTCGAGGAACATGGGGGCGGTGCCGTACAGCAGCGGTCGGCCGAGGGCCTCGCTGCGGCCCACCACCTCGATCAGACCGCGCTCCTGGAGCGATCGCAGCACGCCGCCGGCCGAGACGCCGCGGATCTCCTCGATCTCCGCCCGCCCCACCGGCTGGCGGTAGGCGATGACGGCCAGCGTCTCCAGCGCCGCGGCGGTGAGCTTGGGCGTGCGGACCGAGAACTGCGCCCGCTCGATGGCGGCCGCGTGAATCGGACGGGTGAGGATCTGGTAGCCGCCGGCCAGCTCCGCCAGCTCTACCCCGTGCTGCTCGAAGTCGTAGTGCTCCCGGATCTGCTCCAGGGCCACCCGGACGTCGGCCAGGGTCGCTTCGACGTCGAGGGTGCCCAGCTCCTCGGCGGTGAGAGGGCGGCCGGCGCTGAAGAGCGCGGCCTCAAGCAGCTGGGCGAGCGGCGTCACGGGCGATCACCATGGGAGAGAAGGGCGTCGGCTGCGCCAGGCGCACGGCGCCGCGCTTGGCCAGCTCGAGCAGCGCCAGCAGGGTGGAGAGGACGTCCACGATGGTGGGGCGCGGCCCCAGCGCGTCGAGCCAGCCGATCTCCTCGCGCGCTTCCAGCAGCTGCTCGATCCGACGGGTGGCGGTCTCGACGTCGAGCGGCCGCGCCACCACCCGGTGCAGCACCGGCGACGGGATCGCGGCGATCACGCGCTCGACCGCCTGCAGCACCTCGATGATCTCGAGGGTGAGCGGCGGCGGCGGGAGCTCCGGCGGCGGCGGCAGGTAGCCCCGGGCGAACTGTTCCGCCCGCCGCTCGGCGGACTTCCCCATCCAGAGCGCGATCTCCCGGATCTGCTGATACTCGAGCAGGCGCCGCACCAGCTCGGCGCGCGGGTCCTCCCAGCCGTCCTCCTCCGACCCGCGCGGCAGCAGCATCTGCGCCTTGAGCCGCACCAGCCGGCTCGCCATGTCGAGGTAATCGGCGGCCTGATTGAGACCGAGCGCCCCGATGGCCTGCAGGAACTGGTCGGCGATGCGGGCGATCGGAATGTCGGCGATCTCGAGCTGTTCTTCCCGCAGCAGGTGCAGCAGCAGATCGAGCGGACCGGAGAAGGCGTCGAGCTGGACCACGAAGGCCGGACCGGCGCCCAGCGCGGTGGTGGGCGGCTCGGGGGGCGCCTCTGGAGCAGCCCTGGGGGGCGCCGCGGTCGCCGTCACAGCGTCCCCATCATCACGACCTGATAGGGAGCGATGACGCGCACCAGGATGCCCATCACGACGCGCACGGGCGTGAGCAGGATGCCGACCGCCGGTTGAAAGAGGAAGAGCAGCACGAAGAGCGGAAGATAGCCGAAGCGGGCCAGCCCGCGATACCAGGCTCCGGCCTCCGGCGGCAGGATGTGGTAGAACAGATGCGACCCATCCAGCGGCGGGATGGGGATGAGATTGAAGAAGCAGAGGATCAGGTTGAGCCGGATCCCGTACAGCATCATGTGCTGCGCCGTCTGCAGCACCTCGCCCGCCCCCGGCATCCCGCGCCCGATCAACCCGAGCGCCACGTACAGCGCGGAGAAGACCAGCGCCAGGAAAAAATTCGTGATCACCCCGGCGCTGGAGACCAGGATGTCGCCCCGCCGATACTTGCGAAACTTCCGGGAGTTGATGGGGACCGGTTTGGCGCCGCCGAAGGTGAAGGTCCCGTTCGACCCGAAGAAGAGCAGCGCGGGAAGCACGATGCTCATCCAGGGATCGATGTGGGGAATGGGGTTGAGCGTGACCCGTCCCAGCAGGTAGGCCGTGTCGTCACCCTCGTGCAGCGCGACGGCCGCGTGCGCGTATTCATGCGCGGTCATCGCGAACACCAGCATCGGAAAGGCGAGGATGAAGTCGGTGAGCTGGAAGTCCAGGTCGCGTTCCTCGGTGGAGTCGGCGGAAGGTTACCCAGGCGGCCGAGCCAAGTCAAAGCGCGCTGCCGCTTGACCTTGCGCGGCTGACCGCCTAGCTTACCGGGCTCTCACTCCGGACCCTGGTCCGGTCCGGTCTACCGTTCAGTCGAGGTCGTCGTGCCCCGTATTCAGTCCGCCAAGAAGCGCATGCGGCAGGCCCGTGCCCGCCAGGCTACCAATCGCACGCAGCGGAGTCAGCTGCGCACGGCGCTCAAGAAGGTCCGGTCGGCCACCGGCGAGGCGGCCACCCAGGCCTACGCCGAGGCGGTGAAGCTGCTCGACCGCGCCGGGCGGAAGCGTCTGGTTCATCCCAACACAGCGGCCCGCCACAAGAGCCGGCTCGCCAAGTTGGTCGGGGGCAAGAAGTAACGATTGTCTGCTGAGAATGTTTCGAGGGGGCCCCCGGGCCCCCTCGTTTGTTTTCAGATGCCCGCCAGCTCCGCTCCGCAGCGCTCGCAGTACCACTCGGTCGGTCGGTTGAGGGTGCCGCATTCGCCGCACTTGAGCGTCTTGGCCACGCCCGGCGCACCGGCCTTGCCGGCGCTCGGGGC
>DATEIR010000035.1:0-30289 GCA_035278885.1 Gemmatimonadales bacterium
CTCGGCTTCGTCTACAACGGCGACGGCATCGGGGGTGAGCCGGGGCGGGCGCAGGCAGACGGCCGCGAGCTTCGCCACTGGACCATTCCGGTCACGCTGGCGGGGCCCCGGACCATTCCTTTCCTCGAATATCACGGCGCCCGGGGGACACCCGACGACCAGGTCATCGCCGAGCTCGATCGGCACCTCGACGGGCGCGATCAGGTCATCTTGTACGGGCATCCCTGCTACGAGGGGGTGCGGGAGAGCGTGTTGCGAAAAGTGTTCGGCGCCGTGCTCGAGCGCGGCTATCGGTTCGTGACCATGCAGACCATCGCGCGCAGACTTCAATCGGGGGCTTTGGTATGACCATCAGGGTGCTCAGCGTCTTCGGAACCCGGCCAGAAGCGATCAAGATGGCACCGGTCGTGCGCGCCTTGAAGGCTCACCCCGACGTCTTCGAAAGTATGGTGTGCGTCTCGGCCCAGCATCGGGAGATGCTCGATCAGGTGCTCGGCGTCTTTCAGCTCAAGGCCGACTTCGACCTCGACCTGATGACGCCGGGACAGTCGCCGGCGGATGTTGTAGCCCGGCTGCTGGAGCGGATGCCCCGGCTGCTGCGCGAGGTGCAGCCCGACGTGCTGCTGGTACAGGGCGATACGATGACCACGTTCGCGGCCGCCTTCGCGGCCTACCTCGAGCGGGTCCCGACCGCGCACGTCGAGGCCGGGCTTCGTACCGGAAACAAGTACCACCCGTACCCGGAGGAGATGAACCGGGTCCTGACGACCCGCCTGGCCGAGCTCCATTTCGCCCCGACCGTCCGGGCGATGGAGACGCTCCTCCTGGAAGGCATTCCCCAGCAGGACGTGCTCCTCACCGGCAACACCGTCATCGACGCCTTGCTGGCGACGGTGCGGCCCAACTACCGGTTCACCACACCGGCGCTGGAAGCGCTCGATCCCAACCGGCGGATGGTCCTGGTCACCACGCACCGGCGGGAGAGCTTCGGCGGCCCGCTCGAGTCCACCTGCGCCGCGGTGCGTACGCTGGTCGAGCGGTTCGAGGATCTCGAGGTCGTGATCCCGGTGCACCCCAACCCGCAGGTCAAGCAGGTGGTGGTGCGGAAGCTGATGGACCTGCAGCGGGTCCACCTGATCGAGCCGGTGGACTACGTCGAGTTCACCAACCTGATGGCCCGCTCTCACATCATCCTCACCGACAGCGGTGGGGTGCAGGAAGAGGCGCCTTCGCTGGGCAAGCCGGTCCTGGTGCTGCGCGAGGTCACGGAGCGTCCCGAGGGCGTAGAAGCGGGTACCGCGACGATCGTGGGCACTGACCAGGAGAAGATCGTGCGCACCGCGTCCGAGCTGCTGACCTCGCCCGCCGCCTACGCCAAGATGGCCAACGCGGTGAGCCCCTATGGCGACGGGCGCGCCAGCGAGCGGATCGCGGACGCGCTGCGCGAGCGGTTCGAGGCGCGGTCCACCCGGCAGCGTCGCTACGCATGAAGCTGCTGGTCACGGGTGGGACCGGCTTCATCGGGTCCCACCTGGCCGAGGAGGGACGGCGGCGGGGGGCGGAGGTGGTCGTGCTGGGGCTCACGGGCAGGCCGGAGGAGCAGGCGAACGCGGCGTTGCTGCGGCGGCAGGGCGTGGAAATCCTCTCGGGGAGCATCACCGACGAGGCGCTCTGCCGCCGGGCCGTCCAGGGCGTGACCCACATCTTCCACCTCGCCGTGGCGATGCGGGAAGGCGGCAAGCGGGACGAGTTCTTCGAGACGGTGAATCTGGACGGCACCCGCCGGCTGCTCGAGGCTGCGGCAGGGCAGGGCGTCCGGCGCTTCGTCTACTGCAGCACGATCGGGATCTATGGGCATCGGGCGCCCGGCATCACCACGGAGGACACGCCGCTCGCGCCCGGCAACATTTACGAGCGGACCAAGGTCTCCGCCGAGGCCCTGGTCCGTGAATTCGGTGCGGGCCGCGGATTGCCGTTCGTGATCCTGCGGCCCGCCGACGTCTACGGCCCCAGGGACGAGCGGCTGCTCAAGCTCTTCGCCGGGGTCGGTCGGGGCCGGTTTCCCCTCTTCGGCCGGGGCGACGGGCGACGGCACATGATCTACGTGGACGACGTGGTGTCCGGCTTCTTCAAGGCCTGCGAGCGGGACGAGGCGCTGGGCCAGGCGCTCATCCTCGCCGGGCCGCGGCCCTGTACCCTGCGGGAGCTGATCGCCGAGGTGCAGACGGCCGTGGGTGCGCCGAGCTACGGACGGCAGCTGCCGCTCCGGCCGATGTTGATGCTGGCCGCCGTGGTCGAAGACGTCTGCCAGGCATTGGGAGTGGACCCGCCGATCTATCGCCGGCGGATGGATTTCTTCTGGAGTGATTCGGAGTTCGATACCAGCCGGGCGCGCCGACTGTTGCAGTGGGCGCCGACGGTGGACCTGCCGGAGGGCATCCGGCGCACCCGGGACGACTACCGGCGCGCCGGCGCGCTGCCGGCCGAGGAGCGTGCGGCGTGAGCGAGCCGTGGCAGCTGCAGCTGTACCGCCGGTCGTTGAAGAAGAAGGCGACGGTCAAGGCGATGCTGGAGCATCTCCCGCGGGTCGAGGGACGCCGCTGCCTGGAGCTCGGCTGCGGGACCGGCCTGACCTCGCACTTTCTGCGGCAGCGGGGCGGCACCTGGACCAGCGCCGACTTCGAGCGCGACCACGTGCGGTCGGCCCGGGGCCTGGTGGGTGACCGGGTACTGCAGGTCGACGATCGCACGCTGCCGTTCCGGTCAGAGGCCTTCGATCTGGTCGCGGCGATCAACTTCCTCGAGCACATCACGGACGACGGACGGTTCTTCACCGAAATGGTCCGGGTCCTCAAACCGGGCGGCGACTTCCTCTTCATGGCGCCCAAGGGCGAGCATGGCCGGGCGGGCTTCGCCCTCAAGCGCCTGCTCGGCTTCACGGCCGACCAGGAAGGCTTCGGGCATGCGCGGGACGGCTATCCGCCTCGCGCGGCGCGCGCCATCATGGAGAGCCACGGCCTGGTGGTGGAAGGAATGGACGACTATTGCCGGCTCTTCACCGAGTCGCTGGAAGACGTGCTGAACTACGGCTACCACCGCAAGGCGATGAAGTCGAAGGAGACGACCGAGCAGGACTTCCACGGCGATACCGCGCCGATGTCGGCCGAGGCGCTGAACAAGGTCGGCACGGCTTACAAGGTGTATTCCGCGGTCTATCCCGCCCTCCGCGCCTGGACCATGCTGGACCACCTCATTCCGTTCACCCGGGGCTACATGCTGGTGGCCTGGGGCCGAAAGGCGGCCTGACATGTGCGGCATCGTCGGTCGCCTGAGCGACCGGCCCGTGGGCGAGGCCGAGATCGCGCGGATGTGCGACGCCATCGCGCACCGGGGGCCGGACGACTGGGGCAGTGTCGTCGAGGGGGACGTCGGGCTCGGAATGCGGCGCCTCAGCATCGTGGACGTCGCCGGCGGGCACCAGCCGATGACCAACGAGGACGGCAGCGTTCTGCTGGTCTTCAACGGCGAGATCTACAACCACGAGGAGCTGCGCGCGCCGCTGCTGGCCAAGGGGCACCGGTTCCGCACCCGCTCCGATACCGAGGCGCTGGTCCATCTGTACGAGGAGCACGGCGAAGCCATGGTCGCCAAGCTCCGCGGGATGTTCGCCTTCGCCATCTGGGACCGCCGCCGCCGCCGGCTCCTGCTCGCGCGCGACCATTTCGGCCAGAAGCCCCTGTTCTATACCGAGGACGGGGCCCGGCTCACCTTCGCCTCCGAGATCAAGGCGCTTCTGGCCGACGACCCCAGCCTGGCGGAGCTCTCTCCCTTCGCGCTCGACCAGTATCTCACGCTGCGCTTCGTCCAGCCGCCGGAAACCTTCTTCGCCCGGGTGCGGGCGCTGCCGCCGGCGCACTACCTGGTGCACGAGGGCGGACGTACCCGGGTGGAGCGCTATTGGCAGCTCGACTACCGGGACAAGTGGGACCTGTCGGAGTCCGCCCTGCTGGAGCGGATCGACGGCCTGCTGGACGAGACGGTCGCGATGCACCTCATGAGCGACGTCCCGGTGGGCGCCTTCCTCAGCGGCGGCCTCGACTCCACCCTGGTGGCGTCCTACGCGGCGCGCCGGCTGGGCCGGGAGCTCCGCACCTTCTCGATGGGCATTCCCTACCGGGACCTCAACGAGCTGCCGGCGGCCGCGGCGGTCGCCGCCAAGTACGGGACCACGCACTTCGCCGAGGAAGTGACCCCCGACGTGGTGCACGACCTGCCCCGTCTGGTCGCGGCGCTGGACGAGCCGGCGGACCCGTTGTCCATCTGCCTCCTCCACCTGGCCCGGATGACGGCGCGCGAGGTGAAGGTGGTCCTCGGCGGGGACGGGGGGGACGAGCTGTTCGGCGGGTACGACCGCTATTCGGCCGACCGATGGCTCGACGCCTACCGGCTCGTGCCGAGCCCGGTGCGGGAGCTGGTCGCGAGCCAGGTACTGGCGCGGCTCCCCGACCAGTTCACGTTCAAGAGCATCACCCACAAGCTCCGGTGGGTCGATCAGATGGCGCGGAAGACCGGGGGTGAGCGCTACGCGGAGAGCATGCAGTTTTTCTGGTTCAACGAGGCGCACCGAAGAGAGTTGTACACGCCCGGGTACCAGGCCCGCCTGGCGGGGCGACGCCCCGAAGCGTGCGTGCTGGAGCTGTTCGACTCGGCGCCGGCCAGCGCGACGATCGACCGGATGATGTACGTGGATTCCGCGTCGCGGCTCACCGGCCAGTCGCTCATGATCCTCGATCGGGCGACGATGGCCTACAGCCTGGAATCGCGCTCGCCGTTCCTCGACCCGCAGTTCGCCGAGTTCATGGCCCGGGTGCCGGTGGAGTTCAAGATCCGCCGCGGGCGACTGCGCTACCTCGAGCGCAAGCTGGGCGAGCGCTACCTGCCGCCGGAGGTGCTCCGGCGCAAGAAACAGGGGTTCGCCTCGCCTCTCATGTACATCATGGGCAACGAGGTGCGGCGGCTGGCGCCGCGTCTGCTCCGGGAAAGCGGGCTGGTGCGCGACGGGTACCTCCGGGCCGAGCGGGTGGACACGCTGGTGGAGGAGCACCTGGCGGGCCGTCGGGATCACGGCAATCGGATCTGGCTCCTGCTCACGGCGGAGCTCTGGTACCGGCACTACATCGCGCGCGAATCGGTGGCGGATCTCGAGCTCGAGCTTGCCGAGCTCAGCGGTGGGCTGGTGCCGATGGCGACATCCAGCCTCTCCTGAGCGCGCGTGCTGTCCGTGGCGCGCTCTGCGGGCGGATGCTGCGCCAGCCCACCTCCGTTTCGTCTGCAAAGAGCCGATGCGCTGGGACGCGCTGCGGGAGGCTACTCGGGGCCAAGCCTGGTGCTCATGGGGGGAAGGGAACGGCGTGGGTGAGATTCGAACTCACGAAGGAGTTGCCCCCTTGGCGGTTTTCAAGACCGCTGCCTTCAACCACTCGGCCACCACGCCCGGCGCCCCAAAGCTCAGTGGGCACCGGGTGATAGGCAAGTGGTGGGTGCATTTTCTTGCAGCGGGCACGCGGTTTCTTGCGGTGAGCGGAACCGGGGATAGACTACGGAACAGGCGCCGCTTGGGTAATCGTTTCGTGTGGGGATGGAGGCTGGATGCTGCAGCAGTCTCGGGCAACCGTATTGGTGGTGGACGACCTCGAGCACATTCGGGCGGTGCTCTGTCGTAATCTCCGGAGCGCGGGACATACGGTCCTGGAGGCGGAGGACGGCGCGAAGGCGATGCAGATGATCCGCGACCGCCACGGCCTGGTGGATCTCGTGATCACGGATGTCGTCATGCTGGGCATGAACGGCACCGCGCTCGCGGATCGGCTCACGGCCGAGTTCCCGCACATCGCGGTGGTGCTCATGTCCGCCTTCGCTCCCCCGGGACTCTCCCGGGTCGGCTTCCGCGACGCCATCATCCCGGTCCTGCAGAAGCCGTTCAAGCCGAGTCAGCTGGAAGAGATCGTGCAGATGACGCTTCGGCGCCGCTTCGATCATCGCGGCACCGCGGCCGGAGGCGAGGGTTAGGGGAGACTGCCCACTTTACTCCTCCCGGCCCGCGTATAATGTTCAGGTCAATCCTCGACTCCTCGGTCTCGGTCCACCGCTGGTGCTGCGTGACTGTCCCGCCTGCCGCCCCGGTGCGAGTCCGCACCACCAGGTACCATCATGAGCTCGAACGCCCTGTTCCTCAGCTGGTCTCGTCCCGCAGCCGGGCGGGAACGGGTCAGCATGGCCCATTTCGACAGCTTCCGCCGCTATCTCTCCGAGGTCCAGTCCAACAACCGGATCGAGTCGTTTGAGATGGTGATGTTGGATGGCCGCCCGGGACACCTGAGTGGGTTCTTTCTGATTCAGGGGGACCGCGACAAGCTGAGCGAGCTGTCGAGGAGCGAAGATTGGCTCGACCACATGGCGCAGGCGGCCGATCACCTCGAAGGGCCCGGGCCCGTGTGGGCGCTCACCGACGAGCTGTCGCTGCACCAGATCGCCGTACCCGCCGACCGGGTGTCGACGCCTTTCACGGTGGCCGAGGCCTCCTGAGGCCTGATTAGAGCCGGTTCCCTTTCGATAGCTGCGCGCTCACCTCCCGGGCGACGCTATCAGCCCGGGCCGCGGTCGCGCTGTCGCCCCGCGCCTGCAGGACCCGGGCGGTCCCGCCGTAGATCACCGAATACAGCTGCAGGATGGTGCCGGAGGGCGGGTCGACCCAGCCGAAGGGCCGGTCCCGCACCGCCGTCTTCCAATGGTAGGTGTCCCACAGCAACGCCTCGCTCCGGGGCACGTTGACGTATCCCAGGCCAGGGCTCAGCACCACGGAGTCGCTCGCCTCGACCGGCGTGGCATGCAGCTTCCGCACGAAGCCGAAGCTCTCGAGGTTCGCGCTCAGGCCGAAAGTCTGATCCGGATATCCGCCGTCGCTCCAGCTGAAGAAGATCGGTCGCTTGCCCAGGTTGTCGCGGATCAGGAAGATCGTCGCGAGATCCTGACGCAGCAGCACGTCCTGACCGAACTGAAGGTGCAGGCCGTGCAGGTCGATCCCGTTCTCGCTGGGGGTGCGCATGGCCTCGGGCAGGCTGTCGATCTCGTGGTAGTCCAGGCTCAGCACCGGGGTGGTCGGCCGGGGCGGCACGGTCACCCGCTTCCACAGGTTGGCCGCCTCGGCCGGGTCGAACGCCGGGGTTTCCCGCCGGCGGAGCTGCCGCAGGTGCCACTCGGTATTCATCAGCGACAGGTTGGCCAGGGTGACGTCCTTGCGGATCCCCTCGACCTCCTGGGCGTACCAGAGCGGGAAGGTATCGTTGTCGCCGGCGGTGATGAGGATGCCGTAGGGCTCGACCGACTGGAGGATGTCGTAGGCGAAGTCGCGGGCCATCGTCTCGCCGGCTCGGCTCGCCGAGCCGCGGTTGCCGAAGAGCGGAATGAGGGCCAGGATGAGCACCGGCGACGCGGCGGTCCAGCGGCTCGGCAGTGGGACGCGATCTCCCAGGAAATCCACTACGATCTCGAGCAGCGCTCCAAGGCCCAAGGCCACGAACACACCGTAGGCCGAAAAGGACCCCATGAAGAAGTAGTCCCGCTCGCGCACCTCCCTTGGCAGATTGGCCTGGCCCAATGCCTGGGAGTAGCCGTACTTGAAATTCATGTAATAGACGAGCCCGACGGTGAGCACGCCGAGGAGCGCGGCGGCCGCGAGGCCGGCGCGCCGGTCATGCTTCCAGAGCGAGAAGAGGCCGCCAAGCCCGAGCAGGGTGAAGATGAAGGTGGCGAGCCGGGACAGGGCGCCCCAGTCTCTGGCGAACTGCCAGCTGAAGTACTGCAGGAAGGTTCCCAGCTGGGCGGAGAAGCCGCAGAACGGCCACTGCGCCCCGGTGCAGGTCTGACGGTCGAACAGACTCGGTTTCCCGTACTGCACCCGATTGAGCACGTCCTGCAGAGCCTGGCTGAAGAAGCCGACCGGCTCGCCCTCGTTGATCGGGGGATATTGCCCCGCCCGCATGGGGAGCCAGACGTAATTGAGGGAAATGCCCACGACGACGGCCAGGATGCCGAGGTAGACCAGCGGATCGCGGGGCGATCGCCAGAGGGCGTAGCCGAGTACGCCGGCAGTGACGAGGAGGAGAATCGGGCCGGAGGCGTCGCCGCCGTGGAACATGTCCAGCCACTTGCCGCTCACCGCGAGCAGCAGAAAGTAGAAGGTCACGATGGCCCACGGTCGGATCGCCACCCGCCAGTCGGTCCACAGCACGTAGATCGCCAGCGCGGGCAGCGCCAGGAATCCCATCAAGTGGTTGGTTGCGGTGAGGGCGAGCACGTAGGCGATGAGCACGAGCCAACGGTCACGATGCGGACCGGGCTCGTCGTCGCCCCAGCGCACCACCAGGTACATCACCACCGCGATCGACAGGAGCGAGACGGTGTACACCTTCTCGTTCACCACCGACTGGTTCCACACCGTCCACGAGGTGGCCCCGGCCAGGACGCCGCCGAAGGCGGCGCCGTAGCGAGCCCACCGGTGGGGCACGATGCCCCGCAACCATCGCTCCGCGACCAGGAACCAGAACGCGGACGCGCCGGCGCTGGTGGTGGCCGCGAAGAGGTTGATCCTGGCGGCGTACTCGGCGGCCAGCGGCAGCAGGCCGAAGGTGTGGGCCATGATCACGAAGAGCGGGTTGCCGGGCGGATGGGGGATGCCCAGCACCCGGGCCGCGGCGATGTACTCGGACGCGTCCCAGAAGGCGGTGGTCGGCGCGAGGGTGACGACGTAGATGAGGAGCACGACGATGAACGTCGCGAGCGCGCCCAGGTAGGGCGACCTCTCCTGCGGCATGTCGGTCATAGGTCCGGGGTCAGTGGCGGAACTGCCGGCGGCCGGTCATCACCATGGCCATACCGTGGCGATTGGCCGCCTCGATCACCAGCGCGTCGCGGATGGAGCCGCCGGGCTGGATGATCGCGGTCACGCCGGCGGCGGCGGCCTGCTCGACGCCGTCGGGAAAGGGAAAGTAGGCGTCCGAGGCCAGCACGCTGGCGGCCGGATCGTGCCCCTGCTGCCGGGCCTTGTGCACGGCGAGGAAGACGCTGTCCACCCGGCTCATCTGGCCGGCGCCGATGCCGATGGCCATCTCGTCCCGGGCGATCAGGATCGCGTTCGACTTGACCACCGCGACGGCAGCCCAGGCGAAGCGAAGGTCGTTCCACTCCTTCTCGGTCGGCTGGCGGTCGGTGGCGACGGACCACTCCTGGTCGGAGGGATCGAACTCGAACTGGTCCTGCACCAGGAAGCCGCCCCGGACCCGCTTGAAGTCCAGCGCGCCAGCGCCTCGGCTCACCGGGAGCTCCACCACGCGCAGCTGCTTCTTGGCGGCGAGCTGCTCCATCGCCTCGTCGTGAAAGGACGGCGCGACCACTACTTCCACGAAGAGATCGCCCATCGCCTGGGCGGTCGCCCGGTCCACCACGGTATTGAATGCCACCACCGACCCGAAGGCGGAGACCGGATCGGTCGCCCGAGCCTTGCGGAAGGCCTCGAGCGCGGAGTTCGCGACCGCGATGCCGCAGGGGGTGGTGTGCTTGATCACGCTGCAGGCCGGCCGGTTGGGCCAGGAGGCCACCGCCGCCATCGCCGCGTCGAGGTCGAGCAGGTTGTTGAACGAGAGCTCCTTGCCCTGTCGCTGGGAAAGGTCGCGCATGCCGCGCGGCTCCTCGGTCACGTACAGGGCGGCCCGCTGCCCGGGGTTCTCGCCGTAGCGGAGCGTCTGCAGCCGCTCCATCGAGATCCCGAGACGCTGGGGCAAGCCGTCTTCCTTGGCCGTGAGGAACCCGGCGATGGCGGCGTCGTAGTCGGCGGTGTGGGCGAAGACCTTGGCGGCGAACTCGCGGCGCAGCGCCGGATCGATCGGCCCGCGGCGCAGCAGCTCGAGCACCTTGCCGTAGTCGGTCGGATCGACCACCGGCAGCACGTACTCGTGATTCTTGGCCGCCGAGCGGAGCATGGACGGGCCGCCGACGTCGATGTTCTCCACGGCGTCCTCGAAGGACACGCCCTGGCGCGAGATCGTCATCTGGAAGGGATACAGATTGACGGCCACCAGCTCGATCGGCACGATGCCGTGCTGCCCGATCGCGGTCATGTGCGCCGGCAGGTCCCGCCGGGCCAGCAGGGCCCCGTGGATCGCCGGATGGAGCGTCTTGACCCGCCCGTCCAGCAGCTCGGGGAAGCCGGTCACCGCATCCACCGCCAGGACCTCGACGCCGGCGCTTCGAAGCGCCGCGGCGGTGCCGCCGGTGGAGATGATCTCCGAGCCGAGCTGGACCAGGCCCTGCGCGAAGGCGACGATCCCGCGCTTGTCGCTGACCGAGATCAGCGCGCGAGGCATGCCGGAACGATCACAGGTGAGACTCCACGGGTTCTGGGAGCGGGATGGGGTGTCCGGCCCGGGCGGCGGCGAGGACGACGGCGGGGAGAAGCCGGTGCTCGACGTCGAGCACCCGGGCCGCGAGCCGGTCGGCGTCGTCGCCCGGCAGGACCGGTACTCGTGCCCTGGCCAGGACCTCTCCCCGGTCGTAGACCTCGTCGACCAGGTGCACGCTGGCGCCGCTCTCGCGCGCCCCGCTCGCGAGCACGGCCTCGTGCACCCGGTGACCGTACATCCCTCGGCCGCCGAACGCCGGCAGAAGGGCCGGATGAATGTTGACGATGCGGCCGCGGTACCGCTCGATCACACCGGCGGGGACCAGCTTGAGGTAGCCGGCAAGGACCACCAGGTCGGCGGCCGCGCGCTCGAGCTGGTCGAGCCATTCGCCGGCACTGGCCGGGTCGCCAAGGACGTGGGTGGCGACGCCGTGGGCGCGCCCCAGGGTCAGCGCGCCGGCACCCGGGCGATCGCTCAGTACGAGGACCACGCCGGCGGGCGCCCCGGGACCCAGCGATCGGAGCAGCGCTTCGAGATTGCTGCCGCGTCCCGAGGCGGCGACCGCCACTCGCATGGTCATGGGCGGTGAAAGTAATGGCTCGCAGCCCCACGGGGCAGCGGGGCGCGCCGGTTCATCGTGAAGCCAGAATCCCAGTTACGGCCGCCGCCAGGTCGGGCGCGGCGACGAACGGCGCCCCCGCGGACGGCCCGAGTACGATGCCGTGCCCGTTGAGCGCCGTCGCCGGCTGAACGTCGCGCAGGCGATCGCCGATCCACCAGCTGGCCGTGAGATCGATCGCCAGCTCCTCGGCGGCCTGCCGGTAGAGCCGAACCCCCGGTTTGCGGCAGTCGCAGGGGCCGGTGACCTCGGGGTGGTGGGGACAGTGGTATTGGGCGTCGAGCCGGGCGCCCCGCGCCGCCAGCAGCCGGTCCAGCCGGTGCCGGGTGGCCTCGTAGGCGTCCTCGTCGAACAGGCCCCGGGCGATCCCCGATTGGTTGGTCACCACCACGGCCAGCAGTCCCGCCTGATTGAGGCGGCGGATCGCCTCGGCGGCGCCGGGCAGGAGGCGCACCCGCTCGGGGTCGCCGAGATAGCCGACGTCCTCGATGATGGTGCCGTCGCGGTCGAGGAAGACGGCCGCGCGGGCCGCGTCGCTCACTCGCGCAGGGCCGCGGCCACGGCGCCGGCAACCGTGGGCTCGCTCCCCGGCTCGAGGGTGCGTGGATCGAGCACGACGCGGCCGTCGGCAACCCGGGCGACCAGGACGGGCTCGCCGAGGCGCAGTCGGAGCGCGAGGCCGTCGGCGCCGAGCGGGCCCGGGTCCAGGGTGACGAGCGTGGTGGGAAGCCTGGCCATGGGGAAGGCACCGCCGCCGACGGCGGACAGGCCGGGCGCCGTGGCCGGGTGCAGCTCCGGTGGGCAGGCCGCGGCCAGCTCCGTGGCGCGTCGCTCCAGCGATGCCGGGTCGAGCGTGAGCATCCGAAGCACCGGGATCCGGCGCACCGCGGCCTCAGGGTCCCGGTAGAGCGCCAGCGTGGCCTCCAGGGCCGCCAGCGTCATCTTGTCCGCTCTCAGCGCCCGCGCCAGCGGGTTGCGGCGGCAGCGGTCTACCGCGTCGGCCCGTCCGACCAGACATCCCGCCTGTGGCCCGCCGAGAAGCTTGTCGCCGCTGAAGAGGACCAGGGTCGCCCCGGCCTCCAGACCATCGGCGACGCGGGGCTCACCGGTGAGTCCCCAGGGACCCAGGTCGGCCAGCAGTCCGCTGCCCACATCGATCAGATACGGGAGGCCGGCCTCGGCCGCGAGACGCGCCAGCTCCGCCGGCTCGGGTGAGGTCACGAACCCGCGCTGCTCGAAGTTCGAGCGGTGGACCGTGAGGATGGCCGCCACGGCCGGTCCCAGCGCCGCGCGATAGTCCTCCAGGTGGGTGCGGTTGGTGGTGCCCACCTCGCGAAGTCGAGCGCCGCTCCGCTCCAGGATATCGGGAATCCGGAACGAGCCACCGATCTCGATCAGCTCGCCGCGCGAGATCAGCACCTCGCGCCCGGCGGCGTGCGCGTTGAGGGCGAGCACCAGCGCGCCGGCCGCGTTGTTGACGGCGACCGCGTCCTCCGCGCCGGTGACCTCGCGCAGCAGGGCGCGACAGTGGTCGTGACGGCTGCCCCGGATGCCGGCGTGGAGGTCGAACTCGAGATTGCTGTAGCCTCCGGCGACCTGAGCCACCGCGGCCAGCGCTTCCGGCGCGAGCGGCGCCCGGCCGAGGTTGGTGTGGAGCACGACGCCGGTGGCGTTGAGCACGGGGCGCAGTCCCGCGCGGCTCCTGGCGGCCACGCGCTCGCGGACCTCGGCGCCCCAGCTGTCCGGCACCCCCGCGCGCCGGGTGCGGGCGGCGGCGAGCGATTCGCGCACGGCGTCCACCACCACCGCCCGGGGCAGATGCGCGAGGAGGGCGGCCACCTCGGGATCGTTGAGGACGCGATCGACCGAGGGCAGCGTGCGTCGGCGGTCGGTCACGGCGAGGACGGTGCGGCCGGCGTGCGCGGCTTGGGGGTAGCGCCAGGCGGGTACTTGCCTTTGGACTTGCCTCTGGGCGGGCCCAGCGAGTCGGGGTGGGCGCGCAGCGAGTCGGCCGCTGCGCTGTCCACCGCCTGCCGCTCGGGGACCACCAGCGTCCCCACCGCATCGGCGGCAACCCCGGTCACGTTCCGCAGCCCGCGCAGGGTGATCGCGTATTTCGCCCCGGGGGTCCAGGGTCGGCCGACCCGTACCACCAGATGATCCGCCAGCGGCGGTCGGCTGGTGAGCGGCTGGTTCTGCACCGCCGCCCGACCTCGCAGCCGCTGGCCCGGGCCCGGGGCAGCCGCGGTGTCGGCCTGGAGCGTGTCGGCCTGAAGAGAATCCGGCCGCAGGGTGTCGGGTCTGGCCGCCGCGGCATGCAGGCTGTCGTCCACGGCCTTGGGTAGCAGCGACACGACCGGGACGCGGGTCGAGTCGGGCAGCAGCGCCACGATGGCCGCGCCGGCCGCGAGGCGGGTGCGCGGGTCGGTCGGCTGGCTCAGCTCGATCGTGGCGCTCACGCTGTCGCCGACCGTCACGGTGCGGATGCGCGGCGGCGTGGTGTCGTGGACGAAGGCCCAGAGCTCACCGGCGTCGGTGCGCCCCCGCGCCAGGCGAACGCTGTCGAACGCCTCGCGGGCGTCCGCCTGATGGTTGCTGTTCTGATCCAGGACGCCGGAGACGACGTAGTCCCCTGCGGGGAGCGGGCCCAGGGTGAAATGGCCGGACGAGTCGGCGAGCGCGCGGTAGGGCAGACTGTCGGGCATCAGCAGGGCCACGACCAGCGCCTCCGAGGCGGGCCGGGCCGAGGTCCAGTCGACGATCGTCCCCTGCAGGGTCGTGGACGGCGGCGGTCCACCGGTGGTGAAGGTCACCACCTTGCCCTGCTCGCTGCGGTTGCGGCGCAGGTCGGTTACTCCCGGCAGGAGCTCCACCCGGTATACCCGATTGTCGCGCCACCCCTCGTTGGGGCGCACCGTGATACGGGAGCGGCGCCAGTTCACGTCCGGCACCCGGGTGGTGGGAGACAGGATGATGAGCTTCTCCAGGTCGCCGGTGCCGGTGCCCGTGTTCGGGGTGGACCCTTCGGAGATCACCTCGTCGAAACGGAACTCCACGTCCCCGTGATAGCCGGGCAGCTGAGCGAGGGAGTCGGGAACGGTGCCGATCAGCTGGGGCGGCTCGGCGTCGGGAGGTCCGCCCGGCGGCGGCTCCATGCGGGCGCAGGCGATGAGAGCGATGAAGATGAGGCCGACGGACCGCCGCGCCCCCCTCACCCGCACCCCAGGAGCTCCCGCTTCCGGACCAGCACTTCGCGCTGTTCGCGCCAGCCGGCCAGCTTCTGCCGCTCGCGGTCCACCACCTCGGCGGGGGCGCGGGAGACGAACTGCTCGTTGCCCAGCTTCTTCTCCTGTGACGCCACGAGCTGACCCAGTCGGTCGACTTCGCCGCTCAACCGGCCGCACTCCCGGCCGACGTCGATCGCATCGCCCAGAGGCACGAAGACGGCGGTCCCGTCGGACAGTACCGCGTGGCCGCCGGCCCGCTCCGCCGGCTCGCCGAAGGTCAGCTCGGAGACCTTGGCGAGACGGGACACGGTGGCTCGCTCCCGCGCCAGGGCGGGGTCGGGAGCACCGCCGTCCCGGCTCACCACCACGCGCACCGGCTGCCCCGGCTGCACGCCGTACTCGGCGCGGATGCCGCGGATGGCGCCGACCAGCTCCTGCACCAGGCCGAACTCGCGGAGCGCCGCGGGATCCTCGGCCCGTCCGTCGGCCCGGGGCCAGGGCGCCACCGAGATCGAGGCCTCCGCGGGGCGTCCGGGAAAGCGGCGCCAGAGCGCTTCGGTGATGAACGGCATGACCGGGTGCAACAGCCTGAGCGCCACGTCGAAGGTCTGGGTCGCGACGGCCCGGGCCACGTCCCCGCCGGGGACATCGCCGTACAGCCGAGGCTTGATCTGCTCGATGTACCAGTCGGCGAGGTCGCTCCAGATGAAGCGGTAGACCGCGGCGGCGGCCTCGTTCAGCCGGAACCGCTCGTACGCCTCGGTCGCTTCCCGGACGGTCACCTCGCAGCGCGCGATGATCCAGCGGTCGGCCAGGGTCAACTCGTCCCGGCGCACCGCGGAAGGTCGGCCGGCCAACGGGCGGGGCGGGCCTTCGAGGTTCGACAGGATGAAGCGCCCGGCGTTCCAGAGCTTGTTGGCGAAGTTCCGGGCCGGACCGAAGCTCGACTCCAGATCGTTGGGGTCGAGGATGACGTCGGTGCCCACCGACATGCCGGAGATCAGCGAGTAGCGCAGCGCGTCGGCGCCGTAGCGCTCGACCACCTGCAGCGGGTCGATCCCGTTGCCCAGCGACTTGGACATCTTCCGGTGCTGGGTGTCCCGCACGGTGCCGTGCAGGTACATCCGGGTGTACGGCACCTCGCCCATCATGTGGATGCCGGACATGATCATCCGGGCCACCCAGAAGAAGAGGATCTCCGGCGCCGACACCAGCGTGTGGCCGGGATAGTAGGTGCGGAGGTCGGGGGTCCGGTCCGGCCAGCCCAGGCTGGAAAAGGGCACCAGCCAGGAGCTGAACCAGGTGTCGAGCACGTCCTCGTCCTGCCGCACGGGGCCGCCGCACCCCGGGCAGTGCTCCAGGTCGGTGCGGCTCACGCTGGTGCGCCCGCAGCCGGGGCCATCGCAATACCAGACCGGAATGCGGTGTCCCCACCAGAGCTGGCGGGAGATGCACCAGTCGCGGATGCCCTCGAGCCAGCGGGCGTAGTCCTCGCCGCGGCGCTCCGGGATGAACTGCAGGGTGCCGTCGCGGTAGCGCTCCAGGGCGGGGCGGGCGAGCGGCTCCATCTTCACGAACCACTGCTCGGAGAGGCGAGGCTCGATCACCGTTCCGCAGCGGTAGCAGTGGCCGACCGCGTGCCGGTGCGGCTCGACCTTGACCAGCAGTCCCGCGGTCTCGAACTCCGCCACGACCTGCCGCCGCGCCTCCAGGCGATCGAGTCCCTGGAATCGCTCGGGCGCGGCCAGGCTCATCCGCGCCTCGGGGGTCATGACGTCGATGCTGGGCAGCCGGTGCCGGCGGCCGATCTCGAAGTCGGCCGGGTCGTGGGCGGGCGTGACCTTCACCGCGCCCGAGCCGAACGACGGATCCACCGCCTCGTCGGCCACGATGGGAATCAGCCGATCCACCAGCGGCAGCCGGAGCTCGCGCCCGATCAGCCCCCGATAGCGCTCGTCATCCGGATGCACCGCGACCGCGGTGTCGCCGAGCATGGTCTCGGGTCGGGTGGTGGCCACCACCACGCTGCCGCTGCCGTCGGCCATCGGGTAGCGCAGGTGCCAGAGCTTCCCCTCGGTCTCCTCCTTTTCCGCTTCCTCGTTGGAGAGGGCGGTCAGACAGCGAGGGCACCAGTTGATGATGTAGTACCCGCGGTAGACCAGCCCCTCCTCGTACAACCGCACGAAGGTCTCCCGCACCGCGCGGGACAGCCCCTCGTCCAGGGTGAAGTAGGTCCGTGACCAGTCGGCCGAGCAACCGATGGCCTTGAGCTGCTCGAGGATCCTGGCCCCGGTGGCACGCACGTAGGACCACACCCGCTCGACGAACGCGTCCCGGCCCAGGTCGAAGCGAGTGATCCCCTCCTTCGCCAGGAGCCGCTCGACCACGTTCTGGGTGGCGATGCCGGCATGGTCGGTCCCCGGGAGCCAGAGCGTGCGGCGTCCCCGCATCCGCTCGAACCGGACCAGCACGTCCTGGACCGTGTTGTTGAGGCCGTGACCCACGTGGAGCTCCGCCGTCACGTTGGGGGGCGGCATCATGATCACGTAGGGCTCGGCGCTGGGGCCGGCGGGAGCGTGCTCGGGGCGGAAGAGTCCCCGGGCCTGCCACCAGGCGTAGAGGGGAGCTTCGATCTGAGCGGGGTCGTACTGAGGCGCGAGCGGCTCGGTCATGCGGTCTGATCGTTGGCCCGTGGCTCCTCGGACAGGGCCTGATCGTCCTCGCCCCGCACCAGGATGCTGTTGATGACGCTCTCGATGCCGGGGACCGCCAGCGCGGTCCGGCCGGCCACCGTCCGGGCCAGGCGGCTGGGCACCCAGCCCCGGAGCTCCACCACGCCCCGGCTCACCGGCACCGCCTGGATGCCGAGCCCGCCGAGCCGGGGCTCGGCCTGCAGGGCCACCCGGACCGCCTGCACCGAGGCGCCGATGGTCAGCTGAGGCGCGGTCGCTTCGCGCAGCCGGTTGGCGGCGCGGCGCACCCGACCCGGGCTCACGCCGCCGACCCACGCACTCAGCGTGATGCCCGCCAGCAGACCCGCACCGGTCCCCAGCGCGGCCCACAACAGCGCCTCTCCTGCATTCAACCGGTCGTCGTCGTGGCGCACGGGCGTCCTCTTACGATGGGATTCTCGACCTCATTAAGTTAATCGCTTCACGGTGGTTGCGCAGGGAAATCCGAACGCTCAAGGCTCGCATGACCGAACGTCCTCCTGCATCCGGCGGCACCCGCGTGGGCCGTTGGCTGCTGGTCTTCGCCCTGATTGTCATCGGGATCGTGCTCTACTTCGGGTACGCCGCCCGGACCCCGGCCGTGGCGCCGCCGGCGTCCCGAGACGCCCCATGAGCGCGACGATCAAAGTCACCCTGCCGGACGGCAGCGTCCGCGAGATGCCGTCGGGGAGCACGCCGCGCGCGGTGGCCGAGGCGATCGGTCCCGGGCTCGCCCGCGCGGCGGTGGCCGCCAAGGTGGACGGGACGGTGCGCGACCTCGACCGGCCGCTCGAGGGCGACGCCCGGCTCGCCATCCTGACCGAGCGCGACCCCGAGGCGCTCGACGTCCTGCGCCATTCGGCGGCGCACGTGCTGGCGACCGCGGTACGCGACGTCTTCCCCGGCGCCGGGATCGGCTTCGGGCCGCCGATCGAGGACGGGTTCTACTACGACTTCGAGGTGCCTCGGCCGTTCACGCCGGAAGACCTGGAAAAGATCGAAGCGAAGATGGGGGAGGTGGCCAGGTCCGACTACCCGTTCGTGCGCGAGGTAGTGGACCGGCCGGAGGCCAATCGGCGGTTCGCCGACGACCCACTCAAGCTGGAGCGGATCAGCGAGCTGGGCGACGGCGAGACCATCACGGTCTACACCGACGGCCCGTTCACCGATCTCTGCCGCGGTCCGCACGTTCCCGGCACCGGCCGCCTCAAGCACTTCAAGCTGCTGCACGCCGCCGGCGCCTATTGGCGCGGCGACGAGAAGCGGCAGATGCTGCAGCGGATCTACGGCACCGCCTGGTTCAAGAAGGAGGACCTCGACGCCTATCTCCATCGGCTCGAGGAGGCCCGCAAGCGGGATCACCGCCGGCTGGGCAGGGAGCTGGACCTCTTCATGTTCCACCCGTTCGCCCCGGGCGCCCCCTTCTACACCGACCGCGGCACCACGATCATCCGGGTCATCAACGATTACATCCGCGAGGTGAACCACCGGGCCGGGTACCAGGAGATCAAGACCCCGCTCCTGTTCAACAAGGGGCTGTGGGAGATCAGCGGCCACTGGGGCAAGTACCGGGAGAACATGTTCCTGGTGCTGGACAATGAGACCGGCGAGCACGACTTCTCGCTCAAGCCGATGAACTGTCCCTCGCACCATCTCTACTTCGGGACCCGGAAGCACAGCTACCGGGAGCTTCCGGTCGGCTACGCCACGTTCGACGTGCTGCACCGCAACGAGGTGTCCGGCGCGCTGGGCGGCCTCACCCGGGTGCGCCAGTTCCAGCAGGACGACTGTCACATCTATCTCACCCCCGCGCAGGTGCCGGCCGAGGTCAAGAAGATCACGGACATGATCCTCGGGGTGTACGACACCTTCGGGCTCACCGCCACGCTCAAGTTCGCCACTCGGCCGGAGCAGCGGATCGGCAGCGACGAGCTGTGGGACCAGGCGGAGGCCGATCTTCGGGCCGCGCTGGAGGCCACCGGCCGGCCGTACGAGCTCAAGCCGGGGGACGGCGCCTTCTACGGACCCAAGATCGACTTCGACGTCTCCGACTCGATCGGCCGCAAGTGGCAGCTGGGCACCATCCAGCTGGACTACAACGCGCCGGAGCGCTTCGACCTCACCTACGTCGGGGAAGACAACGCCGAGCACCGGCCGGTGGTGATCCACCGGGCGATGGCGGGGTCGTTCGAGCGGTTCCTGGCGATTCTGATCGAGCATTTCGCGGGGGCGTTTCCGGTGTGGATCGCGCCGGAGCAGGTGCGGGTGATCCCCATCTCCGACGCGCAGACGGACGCGGCCAGGAAGGTGGCCGAGCGCCTGGAAGCCGCCGGTCTCCGAGTCCACGTGGACGACCGGAACGAGACGCTCAACTACCGGATTCGCGAAGGTGAAGTCTGGAAGGTCCCCTATATGGCGGTCGTGGGGCAGCGGGAGGCGGAGAGCGACAGCCTGGCGCTCCGGGTCCGCGGGGCGGGGAAGAAGCAGGAGGTGATGCCGGTCGACGCGTTCCTCCAGCGGGTAACCGAGGAAGTACGCACGCGGGCCCTGGTCCCCTAGACCAGAGCCCGCGGCTTCGGCAAGCCACCTAGCCACCTAGCCACCTTCCACCTAACTTGCCCTCGGCTTTCACCGGACCGGACTTCGTGAGCGACAGCACCACGCCCGTCATCCTTTCCGCCGTGCGGACGCCGATCGGCCGCTATCTCGGCGGACTGTCATCGTTTACCGCTCCCCAGCTCGGGGCCATGGTCATTCGCGAGGCGGTGCGTCGCGCCGGCGTGGATGCCGGCCTCGTCGAAGAAGTGATCATGGGCCAGGTGGTGCAGGGCGGCAGCGGCCAGGCCCCCGCTCGCCAGGCGCTGATCCACGCCGGACTGCCTGCCTCGGTGCCCGCGCTCACCATCAACAAGGTCTGCGGCTCCGGCCTCAAGGCCGTGATGCTCGCCGCGCAGGCCGTGAAGGCCGGCGATGCCGAATGCATCGTGGCCGGTGGTCAGGAAGCGATGTCGAGCGCCCCGCACTACGTCTACGGCATGCGGAACGGGATCAAGGCGGGTAACCAGACCATGGTGGACGGGATGATCCACGACGGCCTCTGGGACTCGTTCGGCTGCTGCCATATGGGCGAGTACGCCGAGTACACCGCGGAAAAGGCGGGGGTGACGCGGGCCGACCAGGACGAGTTCGCCTACGAGAGTCACCGGAAGGCGGTGGCCGCGACCGAGGCCGGGAAGTTCAAGGCCGAGATCGTGCCGGTCCCGGTGCCGGGGAAGGGCGGGCCGACCACCCTCTCCGCTGACGAGTCGCCCCGCAAAGACACCAGCGTCGAGACGCTCGCCAAGCTCAAGCCGGCGTTCCGGAAGGACGGCGGAACGGTCACGGCGGGCAACGCGCCCGGGCTCAACGACGGCTCCAGCGCCCTGGTGGTCGCCTCGCTCGCTTTCGCCAAGGCGCATGGGCTCACCCCGATGGCGCGGATAACCGGGTACGCCACCGGCGGCGTCGAGCCGCGCGAGATCTTCTTCGCCCCGGTCCTCGCCGTCCGCAGCCTGCTGAGCAAGACCGACACGGTCATCGGCGACTACGATCTCATCGAGGCCAACGAGGCATTCGCGGTCCAGGCCCTCGCCGATGGGCGAGAGCTGGGATGGGACTGGAGCCGGGTCAACGTCAACGGCGGCGCCGTCGCGTTGGGGCACCCGATCGGGGCCAGCGGCGCGCGGGTGCTGACCACGCTGCTGCATGCGCTCCGCGATCGCGGCGGGTCGACCGGCCTCGCGACCCTCTGCCTGGGCGGCGGGAACGCGGTCGCACTCAGCGTGGAGCTGGTCTGATGGGCGCCCGGCTGCAGGCTCCGGCGGCGCTCGCGCCCGCCCGCGGGCGCATGCTGCGTCGCGCGTTCGGGGTGGCGTTGGGCGCGGCGGTCGTCGCCGCCTCCGCCCAGGTCGTGGTTCCCGTGCCTTTCAGCCCGGTCCCGATGACGCTCCAGCCGCTCGCCGTGCTGGCGGTGGGCGGCGTGCTCGGCGCGGCGGGGGGAGCCGCGGCGCTCGCCTTGTACCTCGGACTCGGACTGCTCGGACTGCCGGTGTTCGCCGGAGGCGGTGCGGGGCTGATCCACGTGCTGGGACCCACCGGCGGGTACCTCCTCGCGTTTCCTGCCGCGGCCGCGGTGGCCGGGGCGATCGCCGCTCCTCGGGCCGATGGACGAACCTCGCTCCTTCGCGCACTGGCCGGCTGTACCGTAGGCCTGGTGCTGATCCATGCCGGCGGACTGGCGCAGCTCGCTGCCCTGGGGCTCGATCCGGCCTCCGCATTCCACATGGGTTTCGTGCCCTTCTTCACCGGCGACCTCCTCAAGGTCGGCCTCGCCGCCGGTCTCATCGCTGTCCTCGGCCCCCGGCTTCGCGGTCTCCTTTGACCGCGACGCCGTCGCCGAGCCGGCCCTCGCTACCGAAGGCGATCGGATGGTCGGTCGCCTTCGTCGTACTTACCATCCTGCTCGCGTCGCTGGTCGGCCTCGGCGTCGCCGCGCTCGTGGCCGGCTCCATGCCCGGCGGACTGGCGTGGCTGCAGCAGGTGACGGCCGGCCCGATGCTGCTCCAGGCCGCAACCACGATCGGCTGCAGCCTGCTTTTCACCTGGGTCATCGGCATGCGGGTGCTCGGGCTCACCCCGGCCGACCTCCGCTGGACTGCACCGCCCGGCGGGTCCGGGTTCGGCTACGGGGTCCTGGCCGGCTGCGTCATTGCCGGTATCGCCCTCGCGCTCTCGGTCCTCGCGGGGCACGCGCGCTGGATTCCTGACGCCGGCACGGGGGCCCAATACGCCGGAACCGCGGCCAGGACGATTCTGGTCCTGGCGCCGTCGGCGCTGGGCGAGGAGCTGGTGTTCCGGGGGGTGCCACTGGTCCTGCTCGCCGCCGTCACCGGTCGCGGCACCGCAGTCGTGGCGGTGGCGATCGGCTTCGCGCTCGCTCACATCGGCAACCCGAACGTGACCGCGCTCGGACTGGGCAACATCGCGTTGGCGGGTGTGCTGCTCGGTCTCGCGTTCTACGCGCCCGGGGGGATCTGGACGGCGACCGGGGTGCACCTGGGTTGGAACGCCCTGCTGGCCTGCCTCGATACACCGGTCAGCGGAGTTCCCTTCCGCATCCCGCTGCTGGACTATCGCCCCGGGGGACCCGCGTGGCTCACCGGGGGCGGGTTTGGACCGGAGGGCGGTCTGGCGGCGACGGTGGCCATGACCGTGGGAATCGTCCTGGCCCTCCGATGGGCCGGAAAGGATACGATATGAGCCGGGCCGCCGTGATCGGGGCAGGCACGATGGGCAACGGGATCGCGCATGTGCTGGCGCAGCACGAGTGGGACGTCGCCCTGGTCGACAGCGCGCCGGCCGCCCTGGAGAAGGCCACGGCGACGATCCGGAGCAATCTCGACCGGCAGGTGAAGAAGGGCACCCTGCCGGCCGATGCGCCCGGCGCCATCCTGGGCCGCATTCATCCGGACACCGGGCTCGAGGCGGTGCGGGAGGCGAGCCTTGTGGTCGAGGCCGCGAGCGAGAACCCGGCGGTCAAGTTCACGCTCTTCGAGCAGCTCGACCGGCTGGCCCCGCCGGAGGCGATCCTGGCCTCGAATACCAGCTCGATCTCGATCACCGAGATCGCGGCGCGGACGCGTCGGCCGGGGCAGGTGATCGGGATGCACTTCATGAACCCGGTGCCGGTCATGCAGCTGGTGGAGGTGATCCGGGGCCACGCCACCAGCGACGCCACCACCGCCCGCGTCATGGAGACGGCGCGCTCGCTGGGCAAGACCCCGGTCGAGGTCAACGATTATCCCGGATTCGTCTCCAACCGGGTGCTGCTGCCCATGATCAACGAGGCGATCTTCTGCGTCATGGAAGGCGTGGCGACCCCGGATGCGATCGATACGGTCATGAAGCTCGGGATGGCGCACCCGATGGGGCCACTGGCCCTGGCCGACTTCATCGGCCTCGACGTCTGCCTCGCCATCCTCGAGGTGCTGCACCGTGGCCTGGGCGACGACAAGTACCGCGCCGCCCCGCTGCTCCGCCGGATGGTGGCGGCGGGCGACCTGGGGCGGAAGACGGGGAAGGGATTCTACGAGTACGGAGGGAAGGGGGAAGGAGGAAAGGGGAAGGCTGGCTGACCGACTTCCCCTTTCCTCCTTCCCCTTTCCCCGGCTTCTGAGCGCCACTCTCACTTCATCCGGTCCGACCACTCATGGACATCTTCAAGTCGATGCAGGCCTTCGGCCACGAGCAGCTGCTCATCTCCCACGATCCCTCGTGCGGATATCTCGGCATCATCGCCATCCACGATACCACGCTGGGGCCCGCGCTCGGCGGGACGCGGTTCTGGCAGTACGCCAGCACGGACGAGGCGCTGACGGACGCCCTGCGGCTCGCCCGCGGCATGACCTACAAGGCGGCGGTGGCCGGAATCAATCTCGGCGGCGGCAAGTCGGTGATCGTGGGCGACAACAAGCGCACCGACCGGGAGGCGCTGTTCCGGGCGCACGGGCGCTTCATCGAGACCCTGAACGGCCGCTACATCACCGCGGAGGATGTCGGCACCAGCCCCGCGGACATGGAGTACATCAAGCTCGAGACCGACCACGTGGCCGGGCTGCTGGGTCTCTCGGGCGATCCCTCCCCGGTGACCGCCTACGGCGTCTACGTCGGCATGAAGGCGGCGGCCAAGGTGCGCTGGGGCAGCGATGCCTTGAGCGGCAAGACGGTGGCGGTGCAGGGAGCCGGCAAGGTGGCGTACTACCTGTGCCAGCACCTCAATAAGGAGGGGGTCAAGCTCATCGTCACCGACATCGATCAGGAGAAGGTCGGCCGGGTGGTGCGGGAGATGGGCGCGACCACCGTCGCGCCCGACGCCATCTACGACCAGGCCGCCGACGTGTACGCCCCCTGCGCGCTCGGGGCCACCGTGAACGACGCCACCCTGCCGCGGCTCAAGGTGGAGATCATCGCCGGTGGGGCCAACAACCAGCTGGCCGAGGAACGTCACGGCGACCTGCTGGAAGGCCGGGGGATCCTGTATGCCCCCGACTACGTCATCAACGGCGGCGGCGTCATCAACGTCTATGGCGAGGTCCACCGCTGGCCTGCCGAGCGGTCGCAGAAAAAGGCCGGCGAGATCTACGAGACGCTGCTCCGGATCTTCGACATCGCCAAGCGGGAGAAGATCCCCACGTATCGCGCCGCCGATCGCCTGGCGGAGCAGCGGATCGCGGCGGTCGCGGGGCTGGACCGGATGTGGATGGGAGGGAGGCGGTAGGGCGGTAGCGCCCGCCCCGCACCCTCACATACATTAGAAACCCGATGCCCGAAGTGATTCCGATCGGCGCCGATCACGCCGGCTTTGCGCTCAAGGAGCGCCTGATAGCAGAGCTCCGTCGTCTCGGGTACGAGCCGCTCGACCTGGGCACCCACTCGACGGAATCCACCGACTACCCCGACTACGCGCACGAGGTGGCCGCGCGGGTGGAGCAGCACGACGCGGAGCGCGGCGTGCTGCTGTGCGGGACCGGGTTGGGCATGGCCTACGCCGCCAACCGCCACCCCGGCGTCCGTGCGGCGGTGGCATGGAGCCCGGAAGTGGCCCGGCTCGCCCGGGAGCACAACGACGCGAACGTCCTGGTCCTGCCGGCGCGTTTCGTGAGCCCGGAGGACGGCGTGGAGATACTCAAGACCTGGCTGACGACGGATTTTGCCGGCGGCCGCCATGCCCGGCGAATCGCCAAAATCGACAGGAGTACGAATGAGCCTCGACCATAACGCCGCGTTGCGGGACGCCGATCCGCTGGTGGCCCATCTGATCGACCGGGAGCTGGGGCGGCAGCGCCACGGCCTCGAGCTGATCGCGAGCGAGAACTTCGCCAGCCGCGCGGTGATCGATGCCATGGGCACCCCGCTCACCAACAAGTACGCCGAGGGCTACCCTGGACGGCGCTACTACGGGGGCTGCGAGGTCATCGACGAGATCGAGCAGCTCGCCATCGACCGGCTCAAGCAGATCTTCGGCGCCGAGCACGCCAACGTGCAGCCGCATTCGGGCGCACAGGCCAACTTCGCCGCCTTCATGGCCGTGATCCCGCCGGGCGAGAAGATCATGGGCATGTCGCTCCCGCATGGGGGACACCTCTCCCACGGGGCGGCGGTCAACCACAGCGGCGTGGTGTGGAAGGCGGTGCACTACGGCGTCAACCCCGCTACCGGACGGATCGACTACGACGTCCTGCGACAGCAGGCCAAGGCCGAGCGGCCGAGGCTCATCATCGCCGGCGGAAGCGCGTACGCCCGGATCATCGACTTCGCGGCCTTCCGCTCGATCGCGGACGAGGTGGACGCGATCTTCCTGGTCGACATGGCGCACTTCGCCGGCCTGGTGGCCGGCGGGGTGTATCCCTCGCCCGTCCCCCACGCCCCGATCGTCACCAGCACCACCCACAAGACGCTCCGCGGTCCCCGGGCGGGGCTCATCCTGTCCACGGCCGAGCTGGCCAAGGCGATCGACAAGTCGGTCTTCCCCGGCACCCAGGGCGGCCCGCTGGAGCACGTGATCGCGGCCAAGGCGGTAGCCTTCGGCGAGGCGCTCACCGACGAGTTCAAGACCTACAGCCGCCGGGTGGTGGAGAACGCTCAGGCACTGGCCTCGGCGCTGATCGAGCGCGGGTTCGCCATCGTCTCGGGCGGTACCGACACCCACCTCATGCTGGTGGACCTGCGGCCCAAGAATCTGACCGGCAAGGCCGCGGAGAAGCTGCTCGACCAGGCCGGCATCACGGTCAACAAGAACACCATTCCGGACGACCCGCAGTCGCCGTTCGTCACCAGCGGCATTCGGCTGGGGACGCCGGCGCTCACCACCCGCGGCATGGGACGGGGCGAGATGGAGCGCGTGGCCGAGCTGATCGACCGGGCGCTGACGCGGCAGGACGAGGCCACCCTGGCACGGGTGCGGGAGGAGGTCGGCGAGCTGACCGCATCCTTTCCGCTGTACCAGCCCCGGTCTGCCTCGGCCCGGGTCCGGCGGACCGCCTGAATGCCGGCGACGACGCGCGGGAGCAGGTCGCAGTGAGCCAGCTGCAGTTCGCTGAGGACGTCCTGGCCCGGATCCGGGCCCGAGGCGGGCAGTACAACGAGCGCGCGTATCTCTTCGTGCTCGCGACGATCGAATATCTCCAGTCGAGGCTCGAGGCCCGGCGCCATGTGACCGGCGCCGAACTGGCCTGGGCCTGCCGCGACTTCGCCCGGGAGCAGTTCGGGCTCCTCGCGCCCCACGTGCTCGCGCACTGGGGCATCGGCCGGACCGAGGACTTCGGACGGATCGTGTTCACCCTGGTGGATGTCGGCCTGCTGGTCACCCAGCCGGGCGACGCCGAATCCGACTTCGAGGCGGTCTACGACTTCGCCGACGCCTTCGGCGAGGTCTACCCTTGGCAGGGAGTGCGCGGCGCCTGACCGGAATCCGATCGTCAGCGGAGGGAGCATGGAGCGAATCGAGTGGCCGGCATGCCTGAAGTGCTCGAAGGGCACCCTCATCCCCCTCTCCGACTACGGTCGCGAAGGGGCCCCGATCACCTACAAGGCGTGGGTCTGCACCAACCCCGAGTGCGGCTTCAACCTGCGGATCGACAACGGCGAGATCAGCTTCGGGCGAGCGATCGGCCAGAGCTACAAGTGATCCGCGGAGGCGCCGGCGGGCACCCCTGAGCACCGCCGGCCGGCGCCCTCCTCCCATGCTTCCCATCCTCACCCCCGAGCAGTCGGCCGCCTGGGATAACGCGGCGGGCCAAGCCGGCATCGCGCTCGCTACCCTCATGGAAACGGCGGGCCGCGCGGTCGCCGCCGTGATCGCCGCCCGCTATCCCACTCGCCTGGCCGACGGAGTCCTCATCGCGGTCGGTCCCGGCCACAATGGCGGTGACGGCTGGGTGCTGGCCCGCGCCCTCCACCGCCTCGGCGTATCGGTCTGGGTCACCCCGACGCCGGGCGAGGGAGCTCCGCTCCGCGAGCAGATGGCGCGCCTCGCGCGCAGCGACGGGGTCCGCGAGGTGGCACCCGACGGGCCCTGGCCCCGGGTGGGAATCCTGGTGGACGCGCTCCTCGGAACCGGCGCCTCCGGACCGCCGCGCCCGCCGATGGCGCTGCTGCTCGAGCGTATGCTCGACCTCGAGCTGCCCCTCGTCGCGATCGACGGACCGACCGGTGTGGACCTCCGGACCGGGACGGTCCACGGCACGCCCCGGGCCGAGCTGACGGTGACGTTCGGCGGCCTGCGCCGAGGCCATCTGCTCGCGCGGGACGAGGTGGGCGACGTGGTGGTGGTGGACATCGGCCATCCCAAGGCCGACCCGGCCTGGCCAACTCTGGTGAGTGACCCCGACGCCGCCGGCTGGCTCCGCCGCCTCGGCGCGCGCGATCACAAGGGGCGGCGCGGCCGGGTCGTCGTGGTGGGCGGGGACGTCGGAATGACCGGCGCGGTCCGGATGGCTGGCCGATCGGCGTTTGCGGCCGGTGCGGGACTGGTCCATGCCGTGGCCCCGCCCGACACCGTCGCGGCCCTGGTGCAGGCGGAGCCCGATCTTCAGACCCTCGCGCAGGCCTTCGACCGGCCGCTCGAGCCGGCGACGCTGGACCTGGTGTCCAAGGCCGACGCCCTGGTGATCGGCCCCGGTCTCGGCCGCGAAGCGGGGCGACGGGAGCTGGTGGTTGCGCTGGCGAGGCAGGCCCGGGCGGTCGTTCTCGATGCGGACGCACTGGTCGCCTTTCAGGGCTCGGTGGCCGAGCTGCGTGCGTTGGCCGCTGACCGGACGGTGGTTCTCACCCCGCATCCCGGCGAATTCCGAACCCTCTTTCCGGCGCTGGCGGCGGAGCGCGAGGTAGACCCGTGGGCCGCCGCCTCCCGCGCCGCGGAGGAAGTCGCCGCGGTGGTGCTGCTCAAGGGCGTGCCCACGGTGGTGGCGAGCCCGGGGACCACCACCCTCGCCGTTGCGGCCGGTAACCCCGGTCTCGCGACCGGTGGGAGCGGCGACGTCCTCAGCGGGCTCATCGGAACCGCGCTGGCGCAGGGCGTCGCCGGACCGGCGGCCGCCGCCCTGGGGGCCCAGCTGCTCGGCCGTGCGGCGGACCTCGCGGCGCGCCGGGTATCTGCCCGCGGGCTGCGCCCGATGGATGTCGTCGCCGCGTTGCCCGAGCTCTGGCGCGAGTGGGACCTGCTGCATCGCGCGCCCAGCCCTCCACGCCCGCCCATACTGCTCGAGCTTACCCGACCTCAGACCCTCTGAGCGTCCGCGCTCACCGGGTGCGGAGATACATTGTGTCCATGCGCACCTTCGCCGCGGCGCTGCTCGTCGGCCTCGTCGCCACACCGGCCCTGGCCCAGAGTCCCTCCCGGGACTGGCGGCCCGCCGACCGCACCGTCATCGGCGACTTCACCCGAATCACCGCTGTCGCCGCGGCGCTCGACCGGGTGTACGTCACTTCGCCGACGGCCCTGCTGATCTGGCACCCGCAGTTCCACACCTGGGAAGGCCCCTACGACCCGAGCGAGGGCATCTCCCTCGCGGGCGTGTTCGGCGCGATGGTCGATCCGGTGGACCAGTCGCTCTGGCTGGTGCGCACCAACGGCTGGGTGCACTTCCAGCCCGAGCTGCAGATCTGGGATCAGGGGCTGGTGTCGGGCGGCGTGGTGACCATGGCGTTCGACGAGGCCGATCCCGGGTCGGGCCTTTATGTCCGCACCCGCGGCGGATGGCAGCTGGTTCCGAGGGGCTCCTCCATCGCGACGCCCAGCCGGCCCCCCGGCAGGCCTCGCACACCGGTCAGTGTGGACGAGGTCCTGCGGCAGAGCCTGACGCTGCAGACCAACGCCGCCCAGATCCTCATGGACAGCCGGATGCGTCAGGCTCGCTATACCGCGGCGGCGCGCAGCTTCGACAACCTGGGGTGGTATCTGGGCACCTCGGGCGTCGGGCTCCTCTACCTGCCCGACGGGGCGGCGCTTCCCGACCGGTTGTCCTTCGGGCTCCCCTCGCTCTATGCCGGCGCGGTGGCTAGCTGGCCGGGCGGCGTCTGGGTCGGGACCGATCGGACCTCGTTAGCCGATGCGACGCTGACCTACGTCGATTCCGAGCTGCGCGAGTTCCGCACCCTGCAGGGGCCGCCCGCGTCGGGAACGCCGTTCACCCGGATTCTCGACCTGGGCGGGGAGGGGGCCGCCGTCTGGGCGGCGACCGATCGAGGGGTGGCACGGGTGAACCCGGCCGAGGGGCGGATCGAGCTGGTGGACGAGACGCGCGGCCTCCCGGATCCCCGGGTCTACGACCTGTCCACCCGCCAGGGGCGGGTGACGGTCGGCACCGCCCACGGTGTCGCCCGGGTCGGCGACCGGCTGCAGGTCGAACGGATCGCGCCCCGCTTCGTCGAGCCGGCATACGCGGTGTACCCGGACGGCGACTCGGTCTGGGTCGGGACCTCGCGCGGTGTGCTTCTCGCGGTGCCGAACCAGCCCGACCTGCAGCAGCCGTCGGGCATGGCCAGCGCGGGGCTGCAGCAGCCGGTGCTCGGCCTCGTGGCTCTGGCGGACACGCTGGTGGGACTCGGTCGGGACCAGCTGCTCTGGCGGAATCCCGGCGGCCAGTGGAGCCTCGGCCCGCCGCTCTCGGGCGTACTCGGGCGGTTGCGACGGTTCGTGGCCGACCGGTCGGGGCTGTGGGTGGCTGGTGAGCGCGGCGTCGGGTACGCGCGGCTCAACGGGCCGGCGCTGCTGGTGCTGCATGAAGGCGACCTGCCGGGATTCACCCGCGATCTCGCGGTGGACGAGACCTATCTCTGGGTGGCCACGGACGGGGGGCTGGTTCGGTTCCGCCTCGACGCGATCCGCCCGTGAGTGAAGGTCCGGCGCTGGGCGGTGGGGCCGAGTTCGACCGCATCCGCGCCATCGCGTCCGCGCTCGGACCACGGGCGGCGGGGCTGGGGGACGACTGCGGCCTGATCGCCGGACGGGCGGACACGCTCGTCGTCTCCACCGACGTCAGCGTCGAGGGAGTGCACTTCCGGCTCGACTGGATGAGCCACGAGGAGGTCGGCTGGCGCGCGGCGGCGGCGGCGCTCTCCGACCTCGCGGCGGAAGGAGCAGAGCCCGCCGGGCTGCTCGCCGCCGTGACCCTGCCGGCGTCGGCGCCGGAGGGCGCGCTGGTGGCCCTGATGCGGGGCGTGGGAGATGCCGCGGCC